>JBEVHL010000323.1:0-4381 GCA_040511255.1 Mycobacterium sp.
TGGAGGCCACCCAGACGATGGTGGAGTCACGCGCGGTGGACAAGTTCCTGTACTGCGACCAGGAGGTGCTGCTGCGGCATCTGCACAAGGAGACCGCCGCCTGGATCGACGAATATCAGCGCGCCACCGCCGAGGCGGCCCGGTGACCGCCGTGCTGCCCGTCGAATTCGCCGACCTCGAAGCCTTTTCGGAGTGGTGCCTGCGGAGCGAGCGTGAGCGGTATGCCAAACGGCTCAGCAGTTCGATGGTCGACCTGCAAGCGTTCTACGACGCCGTCACCGCCCGCGCGGAGGAGGCACTGTCCTACTGCGACAAGTTTCCGCTCGCCGACCTGCCCGAGGATGTCCTGAATCTGATGCACCTGCTGTATTCCATGATCACCGTGTCGTTTGCGGTCGAATGCTGGAAGCAGCCGTTCGTACCCGACTCCGGCGCGTCCACGCTGGACTGCGTATCCGAGCCTGTGCCGTGATCGTGCTCAAGGCCCGAAGGTGGGCTGATGTCGCCGCCGGCGAGGTCCGCTCGCCGGCCGTGATCGTGGTGGAGGACAACCGCATCACGGCGGTGAATCCGGTTGAGCCGCTGCCGGAATCGGCTACCGTGGTCGACCTCGGTGACGTGACGCTGCTGCCCGGCCTGATGGACATGGAATTGAACCTACTCATCGGGGGGCCGGGCGGTCCTGCGGGGCTGCCGAACCCGATGCACGGTGTGCAGGACGACCCGGCCTATCGCACCCTGCGCGGCGGGGTCAACGCCCGCACCACGCTCGACGCCGGATTCACCACCGTGCGCAACCTGGGCCTGATGGTCAAGACCGGCGGCTATCTGCTCGACGTGGCGCTGATGCGGGCGATCGATCAGGGCTGGTATCCCGGTCCGCGCATCTTCCCGGCCGGGCACGCCGTGACGCCCTACGGTGGGCACCTCGACCCGACGGTGTTCCAGCGTCTCGCCCCGGGCATCATGCCCCTGACTGTGGCCGAAGGGATTGCCAACGGCGTACCCGATGTCATCGCGTGTGTGCGCTACCAGATCCGCCACGGTGCCAAGCTGATCAAGGTGTCCGCCTCGGGTGGGGTGATGTCGCACAGCACTGCCCCTGGCTCGCAACAGTATTCGGATGCCGAGTTCGAGGCGATCGCCGACGAGGCGCATCGCGCCGGGGTCCGGGTGGCCGCGCACGCGGTCGGTGACAGCGCCATCCGCGCCTGCATTCGCGCCGGCATCGACTGCATCGAGCACGGCTTCCTCGCCAGCGACGACACCATCGCGATGATGGTCGAGCACAACACGTTTCTGGTGTCGACCACCAGCCTGACCGACACGATGGCGATCGACCGCATCGCGCCCGAGCTGCGGAAGAAGGCCGAAGAGGTGTTCCCGCGGGCAAAAGCCATGTTGCCCAGAGCGATTGCCGCAGGGGTGCGGATCGGCTGCGGCAGTGACGCGCCCGCCATCCCGCACGGCCAGAACGCCAAGGAACTGTGCGCGCTGGTCGAGCGCGGGATGACACCGATGCAGGCGATCCGCGCAGCCACCATGGTCAGCGCGGAGCTGATCGACTGCGAGCACGAACTCGGTCAACTGGCGCCCGGATATCTCGCCGACATCGTGGCGGTACCAGGCGACGTGTCGGGCGATATCAGCGCGACGTTGGACGTGCGGTTCGTGATGAAAGACGGCCAGATCCACAAACACAGCTGATGGCATACGAGAGTCGAGGGGACATGCTGGGCACGGCGACGGTAGACGGCGCGGACGCGCACGTGTCGCTCCCACCCGACGGCTTCGCGCCGCTGTTGGTCAAAGAGGTGATCAGCGAGACCGCCGACGCGGTATCGCTGGTGTTCGACGTGCCGGGCGATTGGGACGAGCGGTTCACCTACCAGGCCGGCCAGTTCGTCACCGTGCGCATCGTGCTGGACGGTACCGCGCATCTGCGCTGTTATTCGATGTCATCGTCGCCGCTGACCGACGACGACCTCAGGATCACGGTCAAGCGCGACCGCGAAGGGGTGGTGTCGAACTGGTTGAACGATCACGTCAGCGTCGGCGACAAGATCCACACCGCTCCACCGGCCGGCCGATTCGTCTCACGGGATGGCGATCGCGACCTGGTCGCGTTCGCCGGCGGAAGCGGTGTCACGCCCATCTTTTCGTTGATCCGGTCCGCACTGGCCGGGTCCGGGCGGCACGTCACATTGTTCTACGCCAACCGCGGACCTGCTTCGGTGATCTTCGGCTCGGCGCTGGCGGCGCTGGCCGAGCAGCACCCGGGCCGGCTCGTCGTCCACCATCATCTGGACCAAGACAGCGGTGTGGTGACCCCCGCGGCCATCCAACCCTTCGTCGGCATCGCTGACGCGGACTATTTCGTCTGCGGTCCCGCACCATTCATGGACACCGTCGAGAAGACGGTGGTCGGCACCGGCGTGGCGGGGGAGCGACTACACCTGGAACGGTTCTCGGTCGTCGAGACAACGGCACCCGCACCCGCGGATGTCATCACCACCGAGGTGACGATCAAACTCGACCGGCACACCGTGACGGTGCCCTACCGAGCCGGTAACACCGTTCTGCAAACCGCGCGGATGGCAGGCCTGCGGGCGCCGTCGTCGTGTGAAACCGGTTCCTGCGGAACGTGTATCGCCCAGGTGACCGACGGCAGCGCCAGGATGCTGAACAACGACGCGCTCGAGGACGACGAAGTGGCCGACGGCCTGATCCTCACCTGCCAGTCGCTGCCGACCAGCACGACGATCACCGTGATCTACGAGTAGGAGCTGTCGACATGAGGGTTGCCGTCGTGACCGGTGGAGCATCGGGAATGGGGGAGGCGACGTGCCACGAACTGGGTAGGCGCGGCCACAAGGTCGCTGTGCTGGACCTCGACGGGGATGCTGCGCAACGGGTCGCCGAAGAGCTACGTGCTGAAGGCGTGACCGCGTTGGCGGTGGCCGCGGATGTCACCGACCGGCCGGCGGTCGAGGAGGCCTTCGCCAAAGTACGCAGCGAGCTGGGTGCGGTCGGCATTCTGGTGACCAGTGCGGGACTGTTCGCGTTCTCCCCGTTCACCGAGATCACCCCCGAGTCGTGGCAGCGGATCGTCGACGTCAACCTGACCGGCACTTTTCACTGCTGTCAGGTGGCGATTCCCGATATGGTCGCGGCCGGATGGGGTCGCATCGTGATGATCTCGTCGTCCAGCGCGCAGCGTGGGTCACCGTTCGCCTCGCATTACGCGGCATCCAAGGGCGCGGTGCTGACGCTGACGAAATCGTTGGCCCGCGAGTACGCGTCAACCGGCATCACCGTGAACAACATCCCCCCGTCGGGTATCGAAACCCCGATGCAGCACCAGGGCCAGGCCGCCGGCTACCTGCCGTCCAATGAACAGATCGCCGGCAACATCCCCGTCGGGCACCTGGGCACCGGCGCGGACATCGCGGCCGCCGTGGGATTCCTGTCGTCGGAGGAAGCCGGCTTCATCACCGGCCAGATTCTGGGTGTCAACGGGGGTTCAGTGATGTGACACCGACACCGGCACAACATGATCCAGCTACTGAGCGCACCACAGGGAGGCACGCATGAACCAATGGCCCAAGCCGGCTGCGGGATCGTGGACCGAGCATTACCCAGAATTGGGCACCGGTCCGATCTCCTTCCGCGACTCGACATCCCCGGAGTTCTACGAACTCGAACGCGAAGCAGTGTTCAAACGGGCCTGGCTCAACGTGGCCCGGGTCGAGCAGTTGCCCACCGTGGGCAGCTACCTGACCACGACCATCGAAGCCGCCGGCGCGTCGATCATCCTCGCCCACGGCCATGATGGGCAGATCCGCACGTTCTACAACATCTGCCGCCACCGCGGAAACAAGCTGGTGTGGAACGACTTCCCCGACTCCGAGACCACCGGCGAGAGCGACGAATTCATCTGCAAACACTGCGGCTGGCGTTACGGCCTGGACGGCGCGTTGACATACGTCCGCCCCGACACCACGTTCTTCGGTTTCGAGATGGCCGACTATGCCTTGAAGCCGGTGCACTGCGATATCTGGAACGGCTTCATCTTCATCAACTTCGACCCGGAACCGCGACAGAGCCTGCGCGACTTCCTCGGCCCGATGATCACCGCCCTCGATGACTACCCGTTCGAGAAGCTCACCGAACGCTACGAGTGGGTGGCCCACAACAACAGCAACTGGAAGATCTTCGCGGACGCCTTCCAGGAGTACTACCACGTCCCCTCGCTGCACACCCAGCAGGTGCCCCCGGAGGTCCGGGTACCCAACGCCGGATTCGTCTGCGGCCATTTCCAACTCGACGGTCCGCACCGCGTGGTGTCGACGGCCGGCACCCGTCGGTGGCTGCTGGCCCC
>JBEVHL010000324.1:0-6032 GCA_040511255.1 Mycobacterium sp.
GCGGCTTGGAGATCGGCCACCGACGGCGCGACCAGCAGCGGCTCTTCCGGCAGGACATAGGACTTCGGCTCGAACCTGCGCAGTGCGTCGGCGACATCGTCGAGCTGGGCCGGGTCACAACGGTTCGCGACCACCGCCGCGGTATGTGCGTGCTGCGCTCGCAGTTCCGCCAGACACAGCTCCACCACCTGCGCCACCTCATCGGCGGTGCGCCCCCGGGCCCGGACCGCGAGCACCACCGGTGCGCCCAGGTTCACCGCGATCCGCGCGTTGACGCTGAGCTCACTGGGGCTGGCCACGTCGGTGTAGTCGCTGCCGACGATCAGCACCGCGTCGCATTGGTCGGCGACGTGATGGAAGCGGTCGACGATATCGGCGAGCGCGGCGTCGGGGTCGGCATGCAACCGCTGGTAGCTCACCCCGACGCACTGCTCATACGGCAGGCCTGCCGTGGTGTGGGCCAGGAGCAGTTCGAGGATGTAGTCCCGCGACTCGCCCAATCTGGTGATCGGCCGGAACACCCCGACCTTGGCCACCGTGGCCGTCAGCCGGTGCAGGATGCCCAGCGCGATGGTCGATTTTCCGGTGTCGCCTTCCGGCGAGGCCACGTACACGCGTGGAGTTGAGCTACTGCCGTCGGGCACCCGACAAGCTTCCCTTACTGCTCGGCGTTCGGCTACATCCCCCGGTCACATCATGACGGGGTACGAGTACGACGCCGGCGCACCAGCCACGCTGCCGCCAATGCCGCGCCGATCGCGACCACCGCGACACCCACCCCGATGCCGACCCACGGGATCCCCGCGCTCGCCTGCGCAGCGTTGACGGCGCCCGGTTCACCGACGGTGTCCTCACCCCGGATCGCCAGGTTCGTCGGGGTGCCCGCCTGACCAGCGGCGAGCACGTCGCCTGACAGCCGTGACCAGCCGCCTGCGTTGGTGTCGCCGAGGTAGTCGAGCAGCGGATCCACCAATGACCACTGGCTGGTCGTCGTCACCAGGACGACGGTGCGGTTGCGTGGCTTGTCGGCGAACGCCTGAATCGAGCCGAGTCCGTCGTCCATGTTGGCGCGCAGCTCGGTCGGCAGACCGACGTCGACCCCGGTGCCGTCACCGCCGAGCGGCGGGTTCAGCGACGTCTGGCTGATCGCCGATGAACGGGCCACGATCAGCGTCCCTGACGTGGCATCAACCGCGGTCTTGAGGTCCACCACCTCCGGAGTCAGTTGTCTGCCCGTCATCCGCGCAATCGCGGTGACCACCTTGGCGGCGTAGACCAGCTGATTCGGTCCGGACCCGTCGAGCGCGACCTTGAAGCTGGGACTGAACTCCGACGGCAGGGCACCGAAACCGCCGAGCGGCGGGCCGCCACGATGCATGGTCAGAGTCGACCGCGGATCGACCTGGAAGCTGATGGGCGCGATCAACGCCCCGCATTGCTGCCGCGGGGTGTAGGTCAGCGCGAACTCGAGGCGGACGTATTGCCCGAATGTCGGGCGATCCAGGGTGAACGTCGCGTCCAGCAGGCCGGTGCTGTCCAGCAGGGCCCGATAGACCACGAACCCATTCGAATGGACCAGGACGGTCGCGGTGTCGTCCTTGGGCACCGGCGTGTAATTGGCCAGCAGATGCACCTGCACGCTGTCGACGCGGCCCGCGCCCAGCGCCGCCCGGTCGACGCCGATGGACAGGTTGCTGGTCCGCAGCACATCGGTCTTGCCGGTCATCTTCAACTGATCGAATGACAGCGTGTCGCCGGCCAGGAACGTGTCCTGGCCCGCCTGGTCGACGCGGAACGCCGAGGCCTGCGCGAGCGTCTGCAGATCGTTGACCAGAAGCGAGACCTGGGTGGTGAGTTCGTCACCGCGTCCGGAGACCCGAAGGTACGCACCCGGGTTGCCTGCGTTCTCGACGGTCAGACCAACGGGTCCCGTCTCGACGACGATCGCGCGTTCGAGCTGCGGTGCCGGCGCGGGAATCGTGCCCCGCGGTTGGGTCACCACGGTGACGGCCAGTGGCTGGGGTTGATAGATCCGGGGCAAAGTGGCGACCAGCGTGAGTACCGACTGCTGTTCGGCCGCCCCGGCATCGGCAGGCGCATAGACCGTCACGCGCTCAAGGACACCGGGGAAGAAGTTTGCGATGGTGGTTGCCGGCTGCTCGGTTCCGCTGAAAACCGTTGTCAGGTCACTGAGTTCGACCTGTTGAAGGGGACCGCAGATCTTGTCACCGGAGTCCACCGGACGAACGGTGAACGAGAGGTCGACCGAAGAGGCTCGCACACGTGCCGCCGATATGTCGATGTCGAACGGTGTCGCCGCCTGAGCGGACCCCGCGGGCGGCAGGTCGACCGTCCCTAGGAACTTCCCGTCGCCGTCGTCGACCTCCAGATAGCCGGCACCGATGTTCATCGGGAAGCGAATCGTGCCGCGCACCCGCTGCGCGGCCAGCCCGGCCGGCACCGGCACGGTGAAACTCGACGGGGAGTTCGGACCGAGGGTGACGTCGGATTCCAATCCGAGGGTCTTCCAGTCCATCGTCGTATCCACCGCTGCGACGGGCACGTCGCCGGGGTCACCCGGCGCCGCATACGCCGGGCTCGCGACCGATCCCGCGAGCATCGCGGGCAGGAGCAACAACATCGCCGACGCCAACGCACGCACCGTGCCGCCACGACTCATGACAGTTGTCCACCATGAGCGTCGAGGCCTGCACCGGACGACTCATCTACAGACCGCCACGGCACCGACGAGCTGCAGGCTTCCGGATCCCGAAGTCGGCGCGGAATCGAAGGCGAAGGTTTATTGACGGGGTGCACGCTGTTCTACTTTCGAATATCGGAGCTTCGTAATCCCAACAGGGGTCGGACTATACCGTCGGATTGGGTGGACTGACGTGTTATGAGGCATGACACGTTTATATCGGCCGGCTTCCCGAATTGCCTTCAAAAAGCCATCTTGGCATTGCATTCATTTTCTCGCGAATACCCGTGACCTGAATTTGCCGGGTGCAGTTGCGCGGTCAGGACACCTCCGGTAGCTGGCGCGCGGTCAACGTTGGCGGCAATGCTAATACCGATGACGGGCACCACTTTTCGCATCGTACGGGAAGCAAGACTCCACTCCAGCTGACCGACAGACACGCCCCGACACCGGACGCATGGAACCGGACTCCCCGGACCACGGCGAGGCGGCGGGGCGGGTGGTCGCAACTCGGCACGGGGCAGGCATCTTCTCGATGATCGCGGCGGCACCCCCCGTTCTGGGATAGCGTGCAGATCACGACCTGTGGGCTCGCCGGATGGCTGGCGCGCGAGCAGCAATCACGAGGGAGAGCATCGGCGATGAAGGGTCGCAATTGACTGTCCAGGATTTCGCACAGATCTTGCGTACCCGGTGGAAGATTATTTGCGGCGCGATAGTTATCGCCGTTCTCGCCGCGCTCGCCTACTCTTTGCTCGCCACCCCCAAGTACGAGGCCTCGACACGGCTGTTCGTGTCCACCACGTCCGACGGCACCAACACCCAGACGAACGACGGCGGCTTATTCGCACAGCGCCGTGTGCTGTCCTACACCCAGTTGTTGACGGGCGGGATCCTGGCGCAACGCACCATCGACAAGCTCGGCCTCGATATGACCGCGCTCGAACTGCAGCGTGAAATCACCGCCACCGCACCATCAGATACCGTCCTGATCGACGTCGCGGTGCTGGATCCGTCCCCCACCCGGGCGCGCGATATCGCCAACACGCTCTCGGACGAGTTCGTCGTGATGGCCGCCGGGCTGGAGACCCCGGACCTGGGCGCCAGGCCGAACGCCCGGGTGATCGTCCAACAACGCGCGGACATTCCCGACATCCCGGTCGGCCCGAAGAAGGCGATCAACCTGGCCATTGCCTTTGTCCTTGGCGCGTTGATCGGGCTCGTCATCGCGATCATCCGCTACCGCCTCGACGATTCGATCAAGGATCCGGCGACCCTCGAAAAGATCACGGGTGTCGGCGCAATCGGCGACATTCCCCTCGACGCGCAGCGCCGGAAAGGGCCGGTGATCGCCTTCGGGAGCGATCGGTCGACGCTCGGCGACGCCTTTCGCGAGCTACGGATCAACCTGCAGTTCCTCGAGGTCGGCGACGGACCCCGGGTGCTTCTGGTGGCGAGTTCGATGCCCGACGAAGGTCGGACCACGACGGCGATCAATCTGGCGTTGGCGTTGGCCGAAGCCGATTACAACGTGGTGGTCGTCGACGGCGATCTGCGGCGTCCCCAGGTTGCTTCATCCCTCGACATCACCGGCGAGGTGGGCCTGAGCACCGTACTCGCCGGCAGATCAGGCCTGCCGGAGGCGCTGCAGGCAACGCGCTTTCCCCGACTGACTGCGTTGACGGCCGGACCCGTAGCGCCGAACCCCACCGAGTTGCTCGGTTCGCAAGCCACCAGGGACGTCCTGGACGAATTGGGTCGACAGTTCGACTATGTCGTCGTCGATTCGCCATCGATGCTGGTCACTGACGCCGCCATCCTGGCAGGCAGTGCCCAGGGAGTGCTGTTGGTCGCGCGATTCGGCCAGGCCAGGCGCAAGGAGTTGACGCCCGCGATCGACGCGCTGAAGCGCGCCGGGGCACCCCTGCTCGGCTCCGTGTTGACGATGACCCCGACCAAGAAGCGCAAGCCGGTCGACTACTACTACGGCAAAGCGGCGAGCACACCGCCGGACGCCCAGACGCAGGGTGGCCACGCCCGCCATGGCGGGCACGAGAAGTGACTAGGTCCGCGCATTAACGGATCCGAGCGAACTCAAACCGAGGTCAGCTTCGTAGCTGCTGCGCCGAAGTCCACCGACGGATTGAGCAGTTCGGCAGGCCGGTCAGGTTCGCTCGGCACCTTTCTGGCGGCGCCCACCCGTGTCTTCGCTTCGACGACATCCACGCTGCGAGAGGAACGCCGCGCGGTTGCGCTGATGATCATCTTGGTCATCGGACTTGCGGTGGTCCCCGAAGTCATCACGCACCTGAACGTCAAGCACACCCACGACCTGCCCCCGCTTGAGGACGACTCGGCGTCGTCGAAATTTCCCCTCGCGCACCTCGCCAGTTTGGCGGGTTCGGCGGTACTGCTGGCGCTGAGCTCCGTCATCGCAATCAGGCGTGGGCACCCGAACCGGAACGTCACCGGGGTGATCATCCTCTTGCTCGCGGTGAATTTGCCATACGTGTTCAGCCCGGTATTGCCCGCACCGGGCGATCTGATCAAGATCGTCCTGGCGAATACCGTTGTGTTGGCCTTATGGAATGCCGGCGCCCCGATTACCGAATTGAAGTGGTTGCCGATCATTGTCACGTGCATCGGGGTGTACTCGATTATCGGCGGCTTGGTCATTCCCGATTACATGATGTACAACATCGTGTCCGAAAAGGCCATCATCGGCGGCTGGGAATTGGCGGGTCCGTTCGGCCACGGCAATGTGTTGGGAATGTATTGCGGCCTGGCTTTCGCACTGGTCCCGCTGGTTCCCGGGGCGCGATGGAAAGTGGTCTGCGCGGCGGTCCTGTTCACGACGCTGGTGCTGTCAGCGTCGCGGACCTCGGTGATCGCGGCCGGGTTGGTGGCGTTGTGGTGGCTGACCTGCTGGTTCCGCTCGGTGGTGTCCATCAGGCTCGCCGGAACCGTCATGGTCAGCCTGGCCGCGACCGCGATGTTCGTGATCCCGTTTCTCAATTGGGACCCGCACGCCTTCACTGACCGCGCATCCATCTGGGCGGCAGGGCTCGGAGTTTGGCAACAATCGCCTGTCGTCGGTTTGGGTGTCAACTGGTTCATGACGGACGCACAATCGACCGGAAACATTGCCGCCTGGGCATATGTGGGCACCGGGCACAATCTCGTGATCGACACACTGGTCAAATCCGGCCTCCTCGGACTGGCCGTCCTGGTGCCCGTGTTGTTGGGGGCGATCTTTTCCACTCGCGCACTTCGGGTCACCAACCAACAGATCGCCTTCTTCGGATTTCTGGCGGCATTTTTTGTCACGGCC
>JBEVHL010000325.1:0-5363 GCA_040511255.1 Mycobacterium sp.
GGCCTCTTCGGTGGGGCTGCTCATCGCAACACCGCCGCTTGGTAGTCCCGGCGTTCCATCAGTTCGGCGTGCGTGCCGGAGGCCACCACGTGTCCCTCGTCGACCAGGACCACCCGGTCCGTCGCCGCCAGCAGGGCCGGGCTGCAGGTCACCACCAGGGTGGTGAAGTTCCGGTCGGTGCCGTGCCGCATCTCGGTGATGCCCTGGGCCACCGCACTTTCGGTGACCGCATCGACCGCGGTGGTGGGCTCGTGCAGTACCAGCACGGGTGCCTTGCGCAGCAGCGCTCGCGCGAGCGTCAGCCGCTGCCGCTGTCCACCGGACAGGCTGGCACCGCGTTCGGCGACCTTGTGGTCGAGTGCGTCGTGATGGACGTCGACGACGTCGACAGCGCAGGAGGCGCGCAGCGCGTCGTCGATTCGGCCCTGGTCGTCCACCTCGGCGCCCGCGGTCAGGTTGGAGCGCAACGACCCGGTGAACAGGTCGGTCTTGTGCGGTTCCACCAGCAGCGCGCGGTGCGACTCCGTCAGATCCAACTGTTCCAGCGGCACGCCGCCGACGCGGATCGAGCCGGAGTATTCCTCGGGTGGCACCTGTCCGGAAAGGACTTTCACGATGGCGTCGGCATCGGCGGACCGGACGGCGACCACCCCGACGATGGCGCCGGCGTCGACCCGCAGGGTGGTGCCGTCCAACGGGCCGTGCCGCAGATCGTCGAGTTCCAGTGCGTGCGGTCCGGCGTCCAGTGCGGCGGTGCCGGGGGCCAGCGCCGTCGGCGCGTCCTCCACCCACCCCACCCGCTCGGCCGAAGCGCGGGCTTCGGCGATCCAGCTGGGCACTTCCGCCATCGTGTTGAACGGTTCGAGCAGGAACTGCGCCAGGCCGATGACGGTGATGAGCTCGCCGATGGAGATGTCCCCGCGCAGCGCGAACCAGCCCGCGGTCACTGCGACACCGACGGCCAGCAACGCGCTCATGGCATTCGAGAAGCCGATGTAGATGCTCTGCGATCGGGCCGCCCGCACGGTGGCCGCCAAGGCTTCCTGGCTGACCGCCCGATAGCGGCTCGCGGCGGCGTCCTGCGCGCCGATCCCCCGCAGCGGCCGCAGGCCGGCGACCAGATCCGCCGACATCGCCGTCGCCTGCCCCGCGAGCTCCTGCTGATCGGCGACGCGACGGGTGATCACCGGTCCGCCGAATTGCAGGATGAACAGGATCACCGGGGTGCCGATCAGCACCACCAGTCCCAGCGGGATGTCGATGCTCAACAGAATTCCTGCGCACACCACGATGGCGGTGACGGACCCGGCAATCCGGGGCACGTAGTCCAGCAGATAGGACGTGTTATCGGCGTCAGTGCTTGCAATAGAAAGTAATTCGCCGCTACGCAACCGGGTCCGCAGTCGCCACGGGTGCAGGATCTTGATCGCCAGATCGACCCGCAGTTGGTGCCCTTCGGTGGCGATCGCGCGCATCAGAAACCGGGCGCCGCTCTGGTAGCAGGAGCTCAGCACGACGAACAGCGCTGCCAGCGCGATCACCCAGACCACCAGCTGCGCAACGTCGGCGGTTTCCACGGCGCGACCGATGACCAGTCCGATCAGTACCGGGACCGATGCCTCGCAAAGTTGGTGCCCGCAGATCAACAGTGATCCCACGGTCAACAGCCGACCGTTGCGGGTGACGGTTCGTCGCAAGATCGAAGCGCCGGTGCGTGATTGCCCGGCGCTGGTCTCCGACTCGGTGGAACCTATGATGAGACGTCGGCTCCCGACGCGGAGGCCGCACTGTTCGCGGCCGCCATTCGCTCCCGCAGGCTCTTCGGCCGCATATCCGTCCAGTTCTGCTCGACGTAGTCCAGGCAGGCCTGGCGGCTGGTTTCGCCGTCAGCGCCGAAGACCACCGTCCACCCGCCCGGGACCTGCTTGAACGTGGGCCACAGCGAGTGCTGGTCCTCGTCGTTCACCAGGACGAAAAAGGTGGCGGTCTCGTCGTCAAAAGGGTTGCCCGACATGTGCTCTCCTCAGTATCGACGCGGGTACTGACGTAACCGTCAGCGCGCCCCCCGGCACGCCCGCTTTAACTACGCCACCCTATCAAAGGTTAGGCTTGCCAAAGTCAGGCACATACAGGAGGTGGATCATGCGGGTAGCGACATTCGGGTACCAGACCTGGGGACACAAAACCCTGGAAGCGCTCATCAAGTCAAACCACGAAGTGGTTCTGGCGGTGACGCATCCGCCGAGTGACCAACCGTACGAATCGATTTGGGCCGATTCCGTGGAGGAGCTGGCCCGCACTCACGACATCCCCGTCCACCTGGCACAGCGGCCGGACGCGGAGCTGATCGAGCGCGTGCAGCAGGCCGAACCCGACATCATCGTCGCGAACAACTGGCGCACGTGGCTGCCGCGCGAACTTTTCGATCTGCCACCGCACGGCACTTTGAATCTGCATGATTCGTTGTTGCCGAAGTTCACCGGGTTCTCCCCCGTCATCTGGGCGATGATCAGCGGAGCGACTGAGGTCGGCCTGACCGCACACCGCATGGACGATGAGCTCGATACCGGCGATATCGTTCTGCAGCGGGCCATTCCGATCGGGCCGCGGGACACCGGTACCGGCCTGGTGCGCGCCACCATCGAACTGATCCCCGAGGTGCTGCTGGAGTCGTTGGACCTCATCGAGCAGGGCCGAGCTGTCTGGACCAAGCAGAACCTCGACGAGCGGACGTTCTTCCACAAGCGCTCAGCGCGCGACAGCATCATCGACTGGCATTGGCCGGCAACGGATCTGGACCGCTTCGTTCGCGCGCTGTCCGATCCTTACCCCAATGCCGTGACGTACTACCGCGGACAACGGATCCGCGTGCTGGCCGCCTCGGTGTCCCGGTGCCGCTACGGTGGCACCCCCGGACGGGTGTTCATCGCCGAGGGCGACGGCATGGTGATCGTCGCCGGCCCCCACTCGTACCGCGGCGACGCACCGGGCCTGGTGATCGAGCGGGTCCGCCTCGACGACGACACCGAGCTACCCGCGCTCGAATTCTTCGGCCGCGGAGGCGGATACCTGACCGATCAGCCGTAGCTGCCGTTGCTGAGCACCTCACGATCCCGGCGCCGGCTCGCCGCGTCACCGGCGATGGATTCGACGATCTCGCCGCACCGCACCGCAATGTTCGAGATCAGCGACGAACTGAGGCCGTGGGTGTGCTCAGTACCGCCCTGGAGATAGATCGCCCCGGCGATGTCCCGCGACGTCTTCAGGCGGTAATCGCGGGCCACCTCGGGACCGGTGGCGGCGTACACCGTCGGGTCACACAGGTCACCCAGGATCTCCGGCAGCGCCATCGGGGCGAACCCGGTGGCATAGACCACGGCGTCGCAGTCGAGTGTCTCGGTCGCCTTGGTGGGGTGGTGCTCGACGACCACGTGCACCCCTTTCTCGTCCTCGGTCGCCGACACCATGCCGGAGGCGCCGTGGAAGTACAACCTGCGCTCACCGGCCACCCGTTCGGCATACTCGCGGGCGTAGAGCGTCTCGATCAGCGGTAGGTCCACGCAGGAGTAGTTGGTGGCGCGGTGGTAGTCGATCAGTCGCTGCCGCACCGTCGGCTCGGCGGTATAGAAGTCGTCGACCGCGGCCGGGTCGAAAACCCGGTTGGCATAAGGACTGTCGTCGGCCGGGCTGTACCCGTACTTGGCGAAGACACCGTGCACCTCGGCCTCTGGATACGTGGTATGCAGATAGTCGGTGACCTCGGCGGCGCTCTGACCGGCACCCAGGACGACGAACCGATTGTGCGTGGTCGACGGCAGCTCGGAGATTTTGGTGAGCAGTTTGTGGTTGTGGAACTGGCGCGCCGTCTCTTCCACCCCGCCGGGCAGCTGCGGCTGCAACCCGCCCGCGAGCACCACGGCATGGGCGCGCAGGGTCGTGGTGGTGGCACCTTCGACGTCGATCGCCAGGCAGTCGCCCTCATCGCGCACCGCGACCGCCCGCGTGCCGTAGTGCACGGTGGCATCCACGCCATCGGCGGCCCATTCCAGATAGTCGTGGAATTCGAGCCTGGTGGGGAAAAATGTCTGGTGGTTGATGAACTCGTTGAGCCGGCCGCGGTCGGTGAGGTAGTTCAGGAAGGTGAACTTGCTGCGCACGTTGCGTTGACTGGCCAGATCCTTCAGGAACGAGATCTGCATGGTGGTGCCGGGGATCAGCATGTCGGTGTGCCACCCGAATTCCGGCTGCGCCTCGACGAATTCGGCGGAGATCGCCCGGTCCGGGCCGTAACTCTGGTTATGTTCCTCGATCGCGATGGCCAGTCCCAGGTTGGACGGGCCGAAGCCCACGCCGACCACCCCGAGAATGCCCCGGTCACCGTTGCGGCTGTTGCCATTGGTACTGCCGTTGATTGCGGACATCAGGCACCCGCCCACTGATCGACAGCGCCCGGGACCGGCTGGGCGGGGTCTGACCCCAGCGCGACGATGCGGTTCTGCTGGTCGACATGCACCACCCGGGGTACATGTCTGTTCGCCTCGCGCTCATCCACACTGCGGAAGGACATGATGATGATCAGGTCTCCCGGGGACACCAGATGCGCTGCTGCGCCGTTGATCCCGATCACCCCGGAGCCCGCTGCGCCAGTGATCGCGTAGGTGGTCAGGCGTGCCCCATTGGTGATGTCGACGACGTCGACCTGTTCGCCTTCGAGAATGTCCGCCGCGTACATGAGATCGCGATCGATCGTGATCGATCCGACGTAGTGCAGATCGGCCTGCGTGACCGTGGCGCGATGCACTTTGCCGCCCAGCATCGTTCGGAGCATGAGTGCCCTCCAGTATTGTTTTGTGTCGTTGCCACCCCGGCAGATCCTCACAGGATATGCGTAGGTTACCCTAACCTTATGTGGCTCAAAACAATAGGTCCCCAACTGCGACGAAGCAGTTCCTACCTGGCAGTTTGCGCGATCGGAATTGCCTTGGTCGCCGGTTGCGGCGGCGCCAAATCGTCTGATACCGCCAGCAGTTCAGCAAGTACGGCGGCCGCGAGCGAGGGCGTGACGATCACGCACAAGTTCGGCGAAACCAAGATCCCCGCAAATCCGCAGCGGGTGGTGACCGCGGGGTGGATCGACCAGGATTTCGTGCTGCCGCTCGGCGTGCTGCCGGTCGGCACCCGCGGCGGATACTTCGACAACTACAACGACTTCCCGTGGGTCAAGCAGGAGACCGACGGCAAGGGCGTGCCCGCCATCGAGGGCGACACCATCAACTTCGAGGGCATCGCGGCAGCCAAGCCCGATGTCATCTTCGCCATCAACGAGACTGTCGACCAGAAGACCTACGACAGGCTGTCGCAGA
>JBEVHL010000326.1:0-22181 GCA_040511255.1 Mycobacterium sp.
CAACATGGACATCCCGGACGACGTCGCGGCCGCCCTCGAAGAGGACGACTGACCGCTAGCGGCGGCCACCGCCGTGGTGGAACAGGATGCCGCCACCGTCGAAGAACGGATACTGCTGCACGTACTGCACGTACGGCGGGGATGCATTGAGCTGGGCATTGCCCGGTGACTGGCACTGGCTGTTGCCCGCGCCGGTGTAGGTACAGCTCAGGTTCGGCTGGTCGGCGGCGGCTGCGGTTGGTGCGGCGATGATCGCGGCGGCGGCGCCGGCGGCCATCAGGGGACCGAGGATGCGACGAGTAATCGTCATGATGTTCTCCTATCGAAACTGAACGTACAGTTTCGATATAAACAGCGCCCGCCACCGGCGAATTAGTCCTGCGGCCGCGGTGAAAGGAATCACCGGCTCAGGGGTGAACTGTTTTCATGCGCGGACGTATCGCGCGCCGCGACCACCAGGCCCTGCATCGCCAACTCCACGATCGCGTCAGCGGCGTCGTCGTCCAGCGGCGCGTGTCCGGCGATCAGTCGGTACAGCGCGGGGCCGATGACGGCGTCGATCGCCACCTCGCGGTCCACCTCTGCCCGTAACTCGCCGCGGGCCACCCCGCGGTCCCAGATCGTGCCCAGCAGGGCCCGTCGTGCCTGCACCATGCCGGTGCGGAACTCGTCGGCCACCTCCGCGTTGAACTGGGCTTCGCCGATCAGTTCGGCGAACACCCGCCCACTCGGTCCGGTGTAGAAGTGGCAGAGCCCGCGCAACCACGCGGAGAAGTCCCGCTGTGCCGAGCCGGTGTCGGGATCGGCTGACTCCACGTCCAATTCGGACAGGAACGCCTCGATCGCGACGGCATACTTGTTCGGCCACCACTTGTAGATGGTGGCCTTGCTGGCGCCGCTGCGAGCCGCAATCTGCTCGGTGGTCATCGCCCGCAGGCCGGTCTCGTGCAGCAGGTCCGACGTCGCACGCAGCACCGCGGCACGGGACTGCTCGCTGCGCGGCCGCCCGCGACGCTCCGGCGAACTGGACTCCGTGTCGTCGACAGACATGGGGCCACCCTAGAGCGGCCCTCTAGTGGTGGCCGCCGGCCCCGCCGTGGCCGCCGCCGCCGTGGCTCCCGCCGCCACCGTGGTTACCCCCGCCGCCGAAGAGGCCGCCGAGGTCAATCGCCGTGCCCCCGTACAGGTACGGATAGCCGTACTGCGGGTAGCTGTTGTTGACGCTCGGGGTGGTGTTGAGCTGCACGTTGCCGGGCGTCTCGCACTGGGTGCTGTTGCCGCTGGGGTTGGTGCACTGTAGATGGGTTTCGGCCGACGCGACCGGGGCAGCCACGATGGCTGCGGCGGCCAGTAACGGCGCGATCAAACTGAATGTACGCATGTTGACTCCTATGCAAGTCACAGCGTTGTGGAGCCCGGGATCCTTCCCGGTCGGCGTGTGAGAAATCCCGCCATCGCCTTGGCGGTCTGCTCTGGCTGGTCCAGCATGATCAGCACGTTGGCGTCGTCGATGTAGTCCAGCTGCCCGCCGGTGAGGGTGGCCAGTCGCTGCGCGTGCTCGTCCGGCATCACCGGGTTGTGGCTCCACAGCACCAGGGCGTCGCCGGTGAAGTCGGCCAACCGATTGGTGGCCCGGATCAGGTCGGCGTGCTCGAATCGGGTGCGGCAGTACTTGATCAGATCGCGCCGGATCTTCACCTCGGCCAGTCCGGCGTCCGTCCAGGATTCGATGATGTCCTGCGGGATAGGCTTTTTCGCCATCTGCCCGAGCATGAACCACTGCCGGCGCAACCAGCCGATCCGCAGTTGGCGCATCGCCAGGGCCACGGTGCCCGCGGTGCGGCTGACCACCCAGGTGACCTTGCCGGGAAAGCCGGGGGGAAAGTTCTCGAACGCTTCGCACGGACAGATCACCAACCGGGCGACCCGCTTGTCCCGACCGGCATCGGTCAGGAACAGCGGACCACCCCAGTCGGTGATCACCAGCGTGACATCGACCAGGTCCAGGGCGTCGAGAAAATCGGCCACGATGCCGACCATGCCCGGCATGGTCAGATCGGCGTCGTCACGCATCGGCACCCGGTGCCCGCCCATCGGTAATACCGGTAGCAGATAGCGGAACCCGGCCGGTAGCAGCGGCAGCACCAGGTTCCACTGGGTGTCGTTCATCAGCAGGCCGTGTAGCAGTACCACCGGGGGTCCGGAGGGATCGCCCTCTTCGCGGTATTCGAGCCGGCCCGCGGTGACTTCGACGGATTTCATCTGCCAACCTCCACTAGAACAGTTATTCTAGAACGTATGCTCTAGTGTGTCGGGAGGAGGACGAAATGGCAAGGTCGACCAGGGAGGCAATCCTGACCGCCGCCGCCGAGATCATGCGGCACAAGGGGTACGGCGCGGTCGGGATGAAGGACATCGTCGCTGCGTCCGGCGCGCCGATCGGCTCGCTCTACCACCACTTTCCCGCCGGCAAGGTGCAGATTGCCCGCGAGGCGCTGATCAACGCAGGCGCCGCCTACGGGATGTTGATCCCGACGCTGATGGATCCGTATGCCGATCTGGGCGAGGCCATCGAGGGGGTATTCGCGCAAGCGGCCGAGGATATGGCCGCGACGGGCTTTGCGAACATGTGCCCGGTCGGCAGTGTCGCAGCCGAGGTCGCCGACACCGTCGACGAACTGCGCGCGACGGCGGCCGAGGTGTTCCGCGGCTGGCTGGACGGCGGGGCCGCCTACTTCATCGCCCGCGGAGTGCCCGACCAGACGGCGCGTGAGCTCATCGTGGCGTTGGTCGGCGCGTTGGAAGGGGCGTTCGTGCTGGCCCGAACCCTGCGCGATGCCGAACCACTGGTCATTGCGGGCCGGGTGCTCGGGCCGCGGTATCGCGGGATCGGCCTCGGTGCGCCATTGTTCGCGAACGCCCTGGCCGACGGCCCCGGCTGATTATCATTCGCCAGCATGGAAAGGTTTCGCGACGCCGAGGGCGTGCGGTGGTCGGTGCGCCGCGTGTGGTGGCCGTTCGGTGAGATCGTCTATGTCAGTACTGATTCGCCGATCCTGTTCTGGATCGGGATGCTGTTCACCGCGCCGGTGGTGATCGTCTGGCCGTTCTGGTTGCTGGCCAGATTCCTGGGGGCCCCGTGGACCATCAAGGTCCGGCGCAAAGGCAAGGTGGTGCGCTCGGAGAAGGTCAAGGGCTTCGGCGCGTCTGCCCGGCGGATGGCCGAGATCGCCGACGAGCAGCGCGCGCAGGCCAGGCCGGAGACCGGCGAGCCGGCCTCGGGTGCGGTCATCCACTGACCTGACGGTCACGGTATGTCGCTACCCGGCGCTGTCGCCGGCAGCCGCTAGGGTATCGAACAGCTGTTCGGGTAGCGGCGTGTCGAAAGGAGGCAGCGTGCGCGTGATGGGTGTCGACCCGGGGTTGACGCGTTGCGGGCTGTCGATGATCGAAAGTGGTCAGGGCCGCCACGTGATCGCGCTGGATGTCGACGTCGTCCGCACCCCGGCCACCGAGCCGCTGCATCGACGCCTACTGATCATCAGCGATACCGTCGAATACTGGATGGACACCCACAAGCCCGACGTCATCGCCATCGAACGGGTCTTCGCCCAGCAGAACGTGCCGACGGTGATGGGTACCGCTCAGGCCGGCGGGGTCATCGCGCTGGCCGCCGCCAAACGTAATATCGACGTGCACTTCCACACGCCCAGCGAGGTCAAGGCCGCGGTCACCGGCAACGGCCGGGCCGATAAAGCGCAGGTCACCACGATGGTCACCAGAATCCTTGAGCTGCAACAGAAACCGACTCCGGCCGACGCCGCCGATGCACTCGCGCTCGCCATCTGCCACTGCTGGCGGGCGCCGATGATCGAACGGATGGCCAAGGCCGAGGCGATGGCCGCCGAACAGCAGCGCAAATACAAGGCCAAACTCAAGCAGGCCGCCCGATGATCGCTTCGGTGCGCGGTGAGGTCCTTGTCATCGCCCTGGATCACGCCGTCATCGAGGCCGCCGGGGTGGGCTACAAGGTGATGGCCACGCCCGCGACGCTGGCGACACTGCGTCGCGGCGCGGAATCCCGCCTCATCACGGCGATGATCGTGCGCGAGGACAGCCAAACGCTGTACGGCTTCGAAGACGCCGATTCGCGCGACCTGTTCCTGACGCTGCTGGGCGTCTCCGGTGTCGGGCCAAAGATCGCACTGGCGACGCTGGCGGTGTACGACGGAGCCGCGCTGCGCCAGGCGCTGGTCGACGGTGACGTGACGGCACTGACCCGGGTGCCGGGCATCGGCAAACGCGGCGCCGAGCGCATCGTGCTCGAACTGCGCGACAAGGTTGCCGCATCGGGTGTGGCGGCCAGCGCGACCGCCGTCAGCGGGCACGGGATGCGCGGCCTGGTTGTCGAAGCCCTTGTCGGCCTTGGCTTTCCGGCCAAACAGGCGGAAGAGGCCACGGACTCGGTGCTGGCGCTGGACGACGCCGCCACCACCTCGAGTGCGCTGCGCTCGGCGCTGTCGCTGCTGGGGAAGACGAAGTGAGCAGATTCGAACCCGATCTCGAAGAGGAGGGGCCCGACGACGACCGGGAGGTCTCGCCTGCGCTGACCGTCGGTGAGGGCGATATCGACGCCAGCCTGCGCCCCCGGTCGCTCAAGGAGTTCATCGGCCAGTCGCGGGTGCGTGAGCAACTCTCGCTGGTGCTGGAGGCGGCCAAGAACCGCGGCGGCACCCCGGATCACATCCTGCTGGCCGGGCCGCCGGGTCTCGGCAAGACATCGCTGGCGATGATCATCGCCGCCGAAATGGGCACCTCGCTCCGGGTCACCTCGGGTCCGGCGCTGCTACGGGCCGGCGACCTGGCCGCCATGCTGTCCAACCTCGTCGAACACGATGTGTTGTTCATCGACGAAATCCACCGCATCGCCCGGCCCGCCGAAGAGATGCTGTATCTGGCGATGGAGGACTTCCGGGTCGACGTCGTGGTGGGCAAAGGCCCGGGTGCGACGTCGATTCCGCTCGAGGTCGCGCCGTTTACCCTGGTCGGCGCCACCACCCGGTCAGGCTCGCTGACCGGGCCCCTGCGGGACCGTTTCGGGTTCACCGCGCAGATGGACTTCTACGAGCCCGCCGACCTGGAACGGGTGCTGACCCGCTCCGCGGGCATCCTGGGCATCGAGTTCGCCGCCGACGCCGGTGCCGAGATTGCGCGCCGGTCGCGCGGCACGCCGCGGATCGCGAACCGCCTGCTGCGCCGGGTGCGGGACTACGCCGAGGTGCGCGCCGACGGGGTCATCACCCGCGACGTTGCGAAGGCGGCTCTGGCGGTCTACGACGTCGACGAACTGGGGCTTGATCGCCTCGACCGCGCGGTGCTGTCCGCCCTGACGCGGAGCTTCGGCGGGGGACCGGTCGGCGTGTCCACACTGGCCGTCGCCGTCGGGGAAGAGCCCACCACGGTGGAAGAAGTCTGCGAACCCTTCCTGGTGCGCGCCGGGATGATCGCCCGCACGCCCCGCGGACGGGTGGCGACGGCACTGGCCTGGACCCACTTAGGCATGACGCCCCCCGCGCACGCCGTCGGGCATGGGCAGAACGCGCTCTTCGACTAGCACGACCACCCGGAACGGACCGATATGACAGTTGCTGCGCTCATCTTCGCCGGACTGGCTGCAGTCCTGCACGTCTACATCTGGGTGATGGAGTCGTTCACCTGGACCACGCCGCGCACCCGGGCGACTTTCGGCACCACCGCCGAAGAAGCCGAGACCACCAAGCTGCTGGCGTTCAACCAGGGTTTCTACAACCTGTTCCTGGCCATCGTCACCACGACCGGCATCATCGCCCTGGCCCTCGGACACCACGGCGTGGGCGCCGCGCTGATCCTGGCCGGCGTCGGGTCGATGGCCGCTGCCGCGGTGGTGCTGCTGGCGTCGTCGCCGGACAAGGCGCGCTCGGCATTGATCCAAGGCGCCTTTCCGGCGATCGCCGTCATCTTGCTGGTGATCGGCCTGCTTTAGACCACCCGCTCAAAGCAGACCGAGCAACTGCAGGTCGGTGATGTACTTGACGATCACCGGCGCCGAGATGTGCGGAATGTCCTTGTCCGGACCGATCTTCGCGTCCTGCACCGCAGCGCGGAACCGGTCGGTGGGTGCCATCGAGCCCCGCATCGGATACTCCGGATGCTGGTAGTTGTGCAGCAGCGGGAGCAGTGATGCCTGGCGCTGCTTGTCGGGCAGCGCGCGCAACGTGGTGGAGAACCGCTCCAGCCAGGACGCGTACTCGGGCACCCGGGCAATCGGGTAGCCGGCCTCGATCAGCCAGTCGACGAAGGTGTCCATGCTGATGCCGTCGTCGTAGGGGTTCATCACGTGATAGGTCTCGAAACCGTCGACCACGTTGGCACCGATGGTCGAAATGGCCTCGGCGATGAACTCCACCGGCAGACCGTCGTAATGTGCCCGCTGGGTGTTGCCGTCGGCGTCCAGCTCGTAGAACGAGCCAGGCGCCACACCGGCGGCCACCAGGCTGAGCATCATCCGGGTGAACATGTCCGGCAGGTTGAGCTGGCCGGCGTAGGAGGTGTCGGCCAGGATCATGTCGCAGCGGAACACCGACACGGGCAACCCGAAGCCGTCATTGGCCTCGCGGAGCAGCACCTCGCCGCCCCACTTGCTGTTGCCATAGCCGTTGGCGTAGCTCTCGTCGACCTTGCGCGTCGCGCTGACCACGCGGACGTCGGCGTCCTCGGTGTTGGCCGCCAGATCGATCCCCGCACCGACGGCCATGGTGGACACGTAGATGAACGGCTTGATCTTCGTGGTGAGCGCGATGCGGATCAGCTCGGCGGTGCCCAGCACGTTCGGCCCGAACAGCTGGCTGTAGGGCAGCACGTGGTTGACCAGGGCGGCGGGGTCGACGATCAGGTCGACGGTGTCGGCCAGCCGCTGCCAGGTGGCATCGTCCAGGCCGAGATTCGCCTCACCCTTGTCGCCGGCGAACACCTCGAGGTGGTCAGCAGCCAAGGTGCGGTAGTGCTCCAGGAGCTTGGGATCACCACTGTCGAAGGTCGCGTCCAGACGGGCCCGGGCCGAAGCGTCATCCTTGGCCCTGACCAGGCAGATCACCTTGCCGTCCACCAGGTCCATCCGCTCCAGCCATTCCAGGGCCAGATAGCGGCCGAGGAAACCGGTGGCACCGGTCAGGAGCACGGTCCGAACCTCGCGGCTCGGCCCGGGCAGCGTCGCTGCGGCGGCCAGCGTCGCCTCGTCGAGGAACTTGTCCAGCGTCAGATCGCCGGCCCGCACCTCGGTGGCGTCGCGACCATGTACCGCGTCGTACGTCGGGCGCAAGCTGTCGCCTGTGCGCTGTGCCTCGATGTAGGCGGCAATGGCCGCCAGGTCGGACGCCGGGCTGACGATCACGCCGACCGGCACGTCGACGTCGAAGATTTCGTGCAGCAAGTTGGCAAAGGTCAAGGCGGACAAGGAATCTCCGCCTAGATCGGTGAACTGCGCATCGGGCTGCAGATCGGCGGCGGCCGCACCCAGTAGTGCACCGGCGGCCCGGCCGACAGTCTCCAGCACCGACTGCGAGGCGCCGCTCTGGCGCAGCGCGCGCAGTTCGGACGCCTGGCCGTCGGCCAGGTCGACATAGAGCTGCTCGAGCTCGGGGCCGTAGCGCTCCTTCAGCTTCGGCCACGCCAGCTTGCGGATGCCGGTCAACAGACCGTTCTCCAAGCTGAACGGGGTGGTCTCGACCAGGAAATCGCGGGGCACCTCGTAGGACTGCAGGCCGTTGGCCCTGGCGGCGTCCTTCAGCGACTCGCCGATCCGCGATTTGAGCTCGCCCTCGGGGTAGCGGTCGATGGCTTCCTGGCTGGGCACGACGACCGACAGCAGGTAGGGCCGCGCGCTGTTGCCGTAGATGTAGATCTGGCTCACCAGGGGGCTGTTGCCGAACGCGGCCTCCAGCTTGGACACCGTGACGAACTCGCCCTGCGACAGCTTCAGCACATTGTTGCGCCGATCGACATAGACCAGATGGTCGTGCGCGGTCTCGGCGACGATGTCGCCGGTGCGGTAGAAACCGTCGCCGTCGAACATCTCGGCGGTGATCTCCGGCCGCTTGTAGTAGCCGGGGAACAGCTGCTCGGATTTCACCAGCAACTCGCCGCGCGGATGTGGCTGATCGGTGCGGTAGTACCCGAGTTCGGGCACGTCGACCAGCTTGTAGTCGATCACCGGTGGGCGGCGGATCTGGCCGTCGACGAAGACCGCACCGGCCTCGGTGGAGCCGTAGCCCTCGACCAGGTGCATGTCCAGGAAGTCCTCGACCCAGGCCTTGAGTTCGGGGGAGATCGGCGCGGAGCCGGTGATGGCGGTGACGAAACGGCCGCCGAGCAGGCTCTGGCGCAGGTCGACCAGGACCTGGGCCTCGCCGGCCTTGTCGACGCCGCGACGATCGACTTCACTCTGGTACTCCTGGAACAGCATGTCCCAGATCCGTGGCACGAAATTGAGCTGGGTGGGCCGCGCCAGGGCGAGATCTTCGAGAAAGGTGGACAGGTCGCTGCGGGCCGCGAAATAGACCGTGCCACCGGTGGCCAGCGTGCCGTAGAGGATGCCGCGGCCCATCACGTGGCTCATCGGCAGGAAGCTGAGCGTGATCGCAGGCAGCACACCCTGGTTTTCGTCCCAGTGCGCGTTCGCCGACGACTGCCAGATATTGGCAACCTTGCTCTCGGGGTAGATCGCGCCCTTGGGGGCACCCGTGCTGCCGGAGGTGTAGATCAGCAGCGCCAGGGGATCGTCACCGTCGGCGAGCACCGCCGGTGCGGCCGGAAGTTCGGCCCCGCGGGCGAACACGTCGGCCAGTGTCTCCACGACCACAGTGCTATGAGTCTGTGCCAGTTGGGTTTTCGCATCGTCGAAAGCTTCGCGCTGATCGTCGACCTCGGCGTGGAAGTCGAAGACGACCAGTCGCTGGGGGGCGGGACCGGCCTGGATCAGTGCGACGGCGTCGGCGATGTAGTCGATGCTCGAGGCGATCAGTGTCGGCTCGGTCTCGGCGACGATGGGTTGCAACTGGGCGACGGCGGCGCTGGTCTGCAGCGGCACCGACGCGGCGCCCAGCTGTGTCAGCGCGGTGTCGATGGTGGTGTAGTCGACGCTGGTGAAGCCGAGGATGGCCACCCGGTCACCGGCGTGTACAGGAGCGTCGCGCAGCGCACGGGCCACCAGTTGGACCCGCTGCCACAGCTCGCCATAGGTGATGGTGTCGAACACGGGCAGCAGTTCGGCGCTGGTGCGGCCGGTCTGCGGGTCGTCGGTGAAGTTGATGGCGCGCTGGCCGAGCGCAGGCCGGTCGGCATAGCCCTCCATCACTGTCTGCACGATCTGCGGCAGGCGCAACCCGGGTTGGTCGACGGCGGCATTGACGGCGTCGCTGGGCCGGGCGCCGGCGAACTGCGGGTCCCTGGCATAGAGGTCTTCGATGCGGCGGGCCAGCCGCGCTTCACGCGTATCAGTCGACATGACAAATCCCCTGGAAATTCACTAGGTAGTTGCGAGGCGCAAATCCGCGCCCAGTGAAAACTACGTTAGCAAACCTAAGTTTATTCCTGGCGGCCCCACGGCTGGCAGTTTGCTGTGAATAACGCCAAAACTGTGTCGGTGGTCACATCTAAACCGCTTGTTGCGCAAGAGCTTTAGGTCAGCGCAGTGGCTAGCAGGCACTGGCAGTACCAGGTGCATGAGTACCCACTGGACTCGAAAAACTTCACGGTGCCGATGTTGAGGTGACCGAAGGCGAAATCCACCGAAACCCAGGGAGACGAAGATGACAACGAACACCTTGCAGAACACCGTCGCGATGGTCAGTGGCGCGTCGAGCGGAATCGGCCGAGCGGTGGCCCGGTCGCTGGCCGCCGAAGGCGCCGCCGTCGCGTTGGTGGCGCGCCGCGCCGACCGGCTCGACGAACTGGCGGCCGAGATCAACCGGACCGGCGGCGTGGCCTTGACCATCGCGGCGGATTTGACCGACGCCACCGCGGCCGAAGCGGCCGTCACCACCACGGTGGCGGAGCTGGGCCGGCTGGACACCCTGGTCAATGCGGCAGGGGTGATGCTCAACGGGCCGTCGGAGGATTCCCCGCTGCAGGAGTGGGACCGCATGGTCGACATCAACCTGCGTGGGCTGATGTATGTCACCAAGGCCGCGCTACCTCATCTGCTGAGGGCCGCAGAGAACAGCCTCCGCACCGTGGCCGACGTGGTCAACATCTCGTCGGTGGCCGGCCGTACCGCCGCACCGCAGGTGGCCCTCTACAACGCCACCAAGTTCGCAGTCACCGGCGCCACCGAGGCGTGGCGACAGGAGTTCACCACGCGCAACGTCCGGTTCTCCGTAATCGAGCCGGGGCGGGTGGAAACCGAATTGTTTGCCCAAAAGGACGGCCAGGAGCAGGGTTTCATCGATGCGTTCGGCGAGGTCGAACCGCTGCACGCCGAAGACATCGCGACCGCAGTGACCTACATCGTGACCAGTCCGCGTCGGGTGGCGGTCAACGAAATCGTCATCCGACCCACCGATCAGCCCTGATTGCGCAATGCGATTGCGCACCTGGTGTTCTCTGCCGCAGTTCTCCACCTGATCTCCAGACAACCTCTGAGTAGCACGAGTCGTGAGCGGGCATCGTCGAACAGGTCATGAGAGCCACCGCAACGGCGCGGTGTGACGGCGGCACAGCTGCCGCCCGCAGATCCAACGAATTCGACGAAGGAACCACCATGCTCGAATCAATTGAGGGCAACCGCTTACCGGCTCGGCCGGCCAAGTCCCGCAGCTACCGGGGCGAGGACCTACCCGGGGTGCGGTTCACCCGCGACGCGATGCGCTACCGCGACGAATTGTTGCGCCACGCATGGCATCTCACGAAGAGCCGCGTCGATGCCGAGGATCTGCTGCAAGACACCATGCTCAAGGCGTACCAGTCCCACGGCAAGTTCGACGCGGGTTCGAACCTACGGGCATGGCTGTACCGAATCATGGTGAACACCTGGGTTGACGGCTACCGCTCGGCTCGACGTCGCCCCACCGAGCAACTCAGCGCCGAGATCTCGGACGCTCAGATGGCGGACTACGCCCTGCATGTGGCCGCCGCACCGGCCACCCCCGAGGCCGAAGCGTTGAAATCGGTGCCAGGTGGCGCGATTCGCGCCTTGCGGACGCTGCCGCGCGACCTGAGAACCACCATCTACTACGCCGACATCGAGGGCTACCGCAACACCGAGATCGCCGAGATGCTCCATATTCCGGAGGGCACCGTCGCCTCACGCCTGCATCGTGGTCGCCGTCAGCTCCGTGCCCTCTTGCTTGTCGACACCGGGAAAGAGCGTGGTGAACAATAGGTTGATGGATGAGGCGGTCAGCCTGCGTGAGTTCCTGATGTCACGGCGCGCTGCGCTCGATCCGCGCCAGGTGGGGCTGACCGGCTCATCACTTCCCCGGCGAAAACCTGGCCTGCGCCGCGAGGAAGTCGCGGTGCTCGCCGGGGTGAGCGTCGACTACTACGCACGGCTGGAGCAGGGGCGGGTGGGCAACGTCTCCGAGCAGGTCATCACGGCCATCGCGGATGCGCTGCAACTCGACCAATTGGAACGTGCCCACCTGCGCACCTTGATCGCACCGACACCGTGGACTCCAGCTCGTCGGCGCGAGACACCCCGGCGGGCCCGGCCGGCCCTGCGCCGCCTGCTCGACGCCATGGACCCGGTGCCTGCGATGCTGCAGGGCCCCAGGCTGGAGGTGCTGGCGACCAACCGGGCGTTACGCGCGCTGATCACCGACTTCGACGCCATGGCGCCGGGTCTGCGCAACGTCGCGCGCTGGCTGTTTCTGGATCCCGCGGCGCGCACCGTCTACCCGCAGTGGGATCAGGTGGCTCCGCCGGTGGCGGCGACCCTGCGGGCCAACATGAACCCGCACGCCCCCGATGACGAACTCGACCGGCTGGTGGCCGAATTGACCGCAGAGTCACCAGATTTCGCGCGATTCTGGGCCGACTACCGGCTCTACGAACAGCGGCACGGCCGCAAGCAGTTCTTCCACGAGGCGGTCGGCATGATGACGCTGAACTACGAGACGCTCACGGTGCCCGGGGACGAAGGATGGTTTATCTCGACCTACACCGCCGACCTCGGCTCGCCGTCGGAGGAGAAGCTGCAGCTCCTGCTCAGTTGGAGTGCCGAGTCGGCCGAGCTCCGAGAATGAGGTCAGCCGCGCGCTCACCGATCATGATCGTCGGCGCATTGGTATTGCCGTGCGGGATCGTCGGCATCACCGAGGCGTCGGCGACCCGCAACCCGGCCAGGCCGCGCACCAGGAGGTCGGGCCCCACCACGGCCCCGGGATCGTCGGCGGCGCCCATGCGGCAGGTGCCGACCGGGTGGAAAAAGGTACCCAGCGAGGCGCGGATGCCGGCGCGTACTGCACCGGTCGACTGAGCCAGCGGCCCCGGCGTGACCTCCGCCTTACGCCATGGTGCGAACGCGGCCGAGCCGCCGAGTGCCCTGGACAGCGCCAGTCCGTCGACCAGCGCCTGCAGATCGTCGGGGTCGGCGAGCACATTGGGATCGACCAGGGGCAGATCACGCGGGTCGGGCGACGCCAACCGCAGGGTGCCCCGGGATTTCGGTGCCAGTAGCCCTGCCGCGATCGTGTAACCGTGTTCAGGGGTCGGGTACCCGTCCGCGGGCAGCGGGGTGTGCAGAAACACCAGCTGCAAATCCGGAGGCGCGTCGGTCGGGCACACCGTACTTCGGGCGAACAACTGACCGTCGCAGAGGTTGTTGACCGCGGCCGGCAAGCGGTCCTGCGCGGCGTAGACGACGGGCAGCAGCGGGTGGTCATGCAGGTTGGCGCCGACGCCGGGCAGGTGCACGACCGGATGCACGCCCAGCCGCGCGAGGTCTGCACTCGGACCGATCCCACTGAGCAGTAACGCCTGCGGGGAGCCGATGGCGCCGGCACACAGGATCACCTCGGCACCGGCGTGCACCTGCTTGAGTTCGCCGGTTCCGTGGCTGTACTCCACCCCGATGGCCCGGCCGTTCTCGACCAGCACCCGATGCACCAGCGCGCCGGTGGTGACTTTCAGGGTCCGGGTGTCGGCGATGGGCGCGACGAAGCTCTGCCAGGCGCTCATCCGCCGGCCACCTGAAGTGGTGGTCTGGCAGTACCCGACGCCTTCGGGTGCTCCGGTGTTGAAATCGTCGACGGGCCGGTGGCCCTGCGCCGTCGCCGCCTCGATGAACGCCACCGACAGGGGATGTGGGTGTTCGATCGGCGACACCGGCAGCGGGCCGTCGGTACCGTGATACTCGTTACCGCCCAACGTATTTGCTTCTGATCGGCGAAACAGTGGCAGTACGTTGCGCCACGACCAGCCGGGGTCGTCGGTGGCTTTCGCCCAGTCGTCATAGTCGCTGCGGTGGCCGCGGACGTACAACATGACGTTCACCGAACTGCATCCGCCGAGGACTTTGCCCCTCGGCCACGGGACGGCCCGGTGGTCGGCGTGCACCTGGGGGGTGGTCAGCAGGCCCCAGTCATGGGAACCGCGGTGGATCATCGACAACCAGGCGGTCGGGTCGTGAATAGCGGCGTCGCTGTCCGCGCCGCCTGCTTCGAGGACGTGCACACGGTGGCCCGCGTCGACCAGTCTGCGGGTGATGACGCTCCCCGCCGATCCGGCCCCGACCACGATGTAGTCCACCGCCGAGTGTTTGGTCATCAATCGACCTTCCTGCCTACATGTTTTCTGACTAATAGGGTGGAACGACACCAAGACCGAATCCGTTCATCGAAGGTTTCTGCGGCCGAATGCGTTGTCATCAAGAGATATTCCGGAGAAGAGGTGCGCAATGATGTGGTCAGACCGGCTCGGTGAGCTGGTGCGGTTGCCGCGCGGCCAGCAGCTGGCGGCGCTGCAGGAGCTTCGCAGTCTTCGGGTGGAATCGGCACAGGAGGACTGGAATTCGACGTTCGGTGCGGACAGCCTCTACGACGCGTGGTCGCGGTTGCCGATCATGGAGGCGCTCTACCAGCAGAACCGGGCTGTGCTCACCGAACACCTCGGTGCCCGCGAGGGCTGGCACATCGTCGAGATCGGCGGCGGCAACGGGGCGTTATGGGACGGCTATCTATCCACGCTGGGCCCCGGCACCCTCACCCTGGTTGATCCGAATGCCGATGCGCACCGGACGGTCCGCGCCAAGCTCCCACCTGAGGTGGACGTCCAGTCGGTGGTGGCCAGCGTCGAGACGGCCGATCTGCCCGTCGCCGATGTCGTCGTGTGCAGCCTGACGCTGCATCACGTCGCGGGCCTGGATGCCGTGCAGCGGAGAAGCTTTGGTTTGGACGGTGCCGGGAAGCTCGAAGTCCTGCAGGGGATGGTCGCTGCCGTGCGTCCGCGGGGCGGGATCGTGGTGCTCAACGAAGCCGACGTTCACAACGAAGTGGATCTGCCGCCGGGGGATCCCGTGCTGGTCGATCGCTTCATCGACGCCTACGTGCGACGGGCCGCGCGGTCTGTCGCCGAGGCGATCGACGTGGCCGGCGCCGACACACAACTGCGGCGGGCATGGGAGGTGATCCTGCAGAGCTGGTGCCTGGATCAGGTCGAGCTCGCCCATGCGCCCAGGGTGAGCCGGGACGTCTACGAGCTGGACGCGGCGCGGTGGCTCGAGCTGATCCGGCAATCCGGAGCGCAGCACCAGACGCACCGTTTCACCGATCAGTGGAACTTGTTTCAGCAGTACGTATTCGGATGAACGAGCGCCAAACTAGAGGTGAGGACGGCTTATGAAGGTATCTGACTCGGTGGCTTTCGTCACCGGCGCCAACCGCGGACTCGGACTGGCGTTCGTGCGCGCGTTGCGGGCCCGCGGCGCGGAGCGGGTGTACGCAGGCGTTCGGAACGTCGACAGCATCCGCGAAGACGGCGTGACGCCGGTGCAGGTCGATGTCACCGACGCAGATTCAGTGCGTGCCGCGGCGGACCGTTGCGGTGACGTCACCTTGCTCGTCAACAACGCAGGCATCGGTGAGGTCAGCGCGGGCGCCCTGGACCCCCGGTACATCGAATCAGCGCAACGGATGTTCGATACGAACTTCCACGGTCTGGTCCGTGCCAGCCAGGCCTTTGCGCCGGTGCTCACCGGCAACGGCGGTGGCGGCATCGTCAACGTCTTGTCCGACGTCGCCTGGTACACCAGGGAATGGAATGCGGCGTACGCGGCCACCAAGTCCGCTGCCTGGAGTTACAGCAACGCGTTGCGAATGAGCCTGCGCGACAGCGCAGTTCAGGTGCTCTCCCTGCACGTCGGCTTCATGGACACCGATATGGTGCGCGGTATCGACATCGCCAAGACCGATCCTCTCGTCATCGCCACGGCCACGCTCGACGCGCTGGAGGGCGGGCAGCAGGAGCTGGTCGCCGATGATCAGACGCGGCTGGCGCAGCGTGGCCTGTCGACCGTTCCGCCCTATTACCTCGACCCGCCCCCGCTGATCTTCCGGGACGTAACGGTGACCGGCCGTTAGGGCCACCCCAGGTCTGGGTACCTACCTGTCAACGACAGGAGAACTTCCATGAGAGACCTGGAAACCCGAGACCGCGTGCGTGGCGGCCGGATGCAGATAGCGCCCAGCCGGGGTGCGGCCAGCGGCGTGCTGCTGATCGTGCTCGGCATCTGGGGTGCACTGGTGCCGTTCATCGGACCGTATTTCGATTTCGCCTACTCGCCCGAACAGCCGTGGGTGTGGACCCAGGCCAGGGGCTGGCTGGAAGTGCTGCCCGGTGTGGTCGCCGTGGTGGGCGGCCTGCTGCTGCTGAAGTCCCGCAACAGGGCCACTGCGATGCTCGGCGGCTGGCTGGGCGTGCTCGCCGGCGTGTGGTTCATCGTGGGCCGGGCGTTCGCGCAGACGCTCGCCGTCGGTGAGATCGGCGTGCCCGCCGCCGCGACCCCCGGCCAGACACTGGCACTTGAGCTGGCGTTCTTCTCCGGAATCGGCGCCCTGATGGTCTTCCTGGCAGCGGGCGCTCTGGGTCGGCTGTCGATCCGTAGCCTGCGCGATATCGATTACGCCCAGCGCGTGGCCGACACCGGCGCACAGCCGGTGGTCGTCGCCGAACCGGCGACCTACGACTCGAACCGCGTCGGCGACCCGGCGGTGGAGGACGAGACACGGCACCGCTCGTCTCGACGGTTCGGCGACAGGTTCCGTCGTCGCCGCACCCGGGTGGCCCCCAGGGACACTCAGCCCGTATAGACCATCACGTGTTTGATGCGGGTGTAGTCCTCGAACCCGTACATGGACAGGTCCTTGCCGTGGCCCGACGACTTGAAGCCGCCGTGCGGCATCTCCGCGACCAATGGGATGTGGGTGTTGATCCACACGCAGCCGAAGTCCAGTGCATTGGACATCCGGATCGCGGTCGAGACGTCTTTGGTCCACACCGATGACGCCAACGCGAACTCGACGCCGTTGGCTTTCTCCAGCGCGTCGTCCTCGTCGGTGAAACTCTGCACCGTGATCACCGGGCCGAACACCTCGCTCTGGATCAGGCGATCGTCTTGGCGTAGGCCGCCGATGACCGTCGGTGCGACGTAAAATCCGGTGTCGCCCTGGCGATGCCCACCGACGGCCACCGTCGCATGCTCGGGCACGTCATCGAAGAACCCGAGCACCCGCTGCATCTGGTTGACGTTGTTCACCGGCGGCACCCAGGCGTCCTCGTCGCCCGCGGCCTTGCCGAACGTCGTCTCCGCAGCCTTGGCCTGCTCGGCCAGGGCGGCGGTCAACTCGTCGGCCACCGACGCGTGGGCCAGCACCCGGGTGGCCGCCGTGCAGTCCTGGCCGGCGTTGAAATAGCCTGCGGCAGCGATACCTTCGGCCGCACCGGCGATGTCGGCATCGGCGAAGACGATGACGGGAGCCTTGCCGCCGAGTTCCAGATGGGTGCGCTTGAGGTGGCCGCCCGCGCTGACCGCGACGGCCCGGCCGGCCGCCACCGACCCGGTGATCGACACCATCGCAGGAGTGGGATGGCCGACGAGTGATGCCCCGGTCACCCGGTCACCCGTCACGACGTTGAGCACTCCTGGCGGAAAGTGTTGTGCGGCAAGCTCGGCCAGCATCACCGTGGTCACCGGGGTGGTGTCACTGGGCTTGATCACCACGGTGTTTCCTGCGGCGACGGCGGGGCAGAACTTCCAGATCGCCATCATCATCGGGTAGTTCCACGGGGCGACCTGTCCGATCACCCCGACCGGCTCGCGGCGGATCCACGACGTGTGCCCGGCCAGGTATTCGCCGGCCGACTTGCCTTCCAGGATGCGGGCCGCGCCGGCGAAGAACCGGATCTGGTCGACCATCGGCGGGATTTCCTCGGCCCTGGTGACGTGGTCGGGCTTGCCGGTGTTGCGCCCCTCGGCCGCCACCAGCTGATCGGCGGCCTTCTCGACGTCGTCGGCGAAGCCGAGCAGTGCCTTCTGCCGGTCGGCCGGCGTGGTGCGCTTCCAGTCCCTGAAGGCCTTCGCCGCCGCGGCGTAGGCGTTGTCGATGTCCTGCTCGTTGGACACCGGAGCGCGGCCGTACTCCTGCCCGGTGGACGGATCGACCAGGGCCATGGTGGCCCCGCTGACCGAGTCGACGAGCTGCCCGTCGATGAAGTTCTTGACGGCGGTCATGGGTGGGCCCTCTACAGGTCGGCGAGAATCAGCGCCAGCACGTCGAGGCCTTCCTCGATCAGCTCGTCACTGATGGTCAGCGGGGGCAGGAAGCGCAGGATGTTGCCGTAGGTGCCACAGGTCAACACGATCACCCCGGCGGCGTGGGCGGCGGTGCTCAGCGCCTTGGTGAGCTCCGGATCCGGTTCGTCGGTGCCCGATTTCACCAGTTCGACGGCGATCATCGCGCCGCGCCCGCGGACGTCGCCGATGCGGTCGTCCTCGGCCTGGAGCCGGCCGAGCCGGGCCTTCATCAACGTCTCGATCTCGGCCGCGCGCTCGACGAGACCGTCGGCTTCGATCGTTTCGATGGTGGCCAGCGCTGCCGCGCACGCCACCGGATTACCGCCGTAGGTACCGCCGAGGCCGCTGACGTGCGGGGCGTCCATGATCTCGGCCCGCCCGGTGACCGCGGACAGCGGCAGCCCGTCGGCGATGCCCTTGGCGGTGACGATCAGATCGGGCTCGATGCCCTCGTGATCGCAGGCGAACATCGAGCCGGTGCGCGCGAATCCGGTCTGCACCTCGTCGGCGATGAACACCACGTCGTTCTTGCGGCACCAGGCCAGCAGGGCACCGAGGAAACCGTCAGCGGGCACGATGAAGCCGCCCTCGCCCTGGACCGGCTCGATGATCACTGCAGCGAGATTGTCCGCGCCCACCTGCTTCTCGATGATGCCGATGGCCCGCTTGGCGGCCAGCTCGCCGTCGGTGCCCCACTCCTTGTCGATCAGTCCGTCCCGGTACGGGTAGGACAGCGGCGCGCGGTAGATCTCCGGCGCGAACGGACCGAACCCGCTCTTGTACGGCATCGATTTCGCGGTGAGCGCCATCGTCAGGTTGGTGCGGCCGTGATAGGCATGGTCGAACGCGACGACCGCGGTCTTCTTGGTGTAGGACCTGGCGATCTTGATGGCGTTCTCGACGGCCTCGGAGCCGGAGTTGAACAGCGCAGAACGCTTTTCGCCGGAGCCGGGGGTCAGCCGGTTGAGGTGCTCGCACACCTCGACGTAGCCGGAGTACGGCGTGACCATGAAGCAGGTGTGGGTGAACTCGGCCACCTGCGCGGTCACCGCGGCGACGACCCTGGGGGAGGAGTTACCGATGGTGGTCACGGCGATTCCCGAGCCCAGGTCGATCAGCCGGTTGCCATCGACGTCCTCGACGATGCCGCCGCCGGCCCGCTTGGCGAAGACGGGCATGGTGACGCCGACGCCCCGGGAGACGGCTGCGGCCCTGCGCTTGGTCAGCTCCACAGAGAGCGGACCGGGGATCTCGGTGGCCAGCAGCCGGCTCTGTTCAAGGGTGGTCACGTCGTGCTCCTGTCGGCATTGCACTCTGGGGGGCGAGATGAGCCTAGTCGTGGGGGCGCGGCGCGCTACCGGAATCCCCGGCCGACGACGGAAATCACTGTCGATTCCGCATCTGATCGGCCGCGACGGGGGTGGATTCGGTGGTGCTCACGCCCGGTCGTGATGGCAGACCGCCTCCAGCATGAATCCCCACGGGTCGAGCCAGAAGGTGGCGTAGTACGGGGGCGCGTACTGCGGGAAGTGCTGGGGTTCGTGCACGACCTGTCCGCCGAACCGCGGCGCCAATCATGAAGGCCAGGTGCTGCAGGCCGACGCGGTGTCGGGAGTACGGGTGGTGGTCTGCGGTCTCGGCAGCGGATGGAAGAACTGGAACTCGGTGAGCCCGAGCCGCGGCATGACCATGTCGTAGTAACGCTTCGCGGCAGGCAGGTGCGGGACATTGACGCCGAGGTGGCCCAGCATCAGGGTATTTTCGCCGCTGGCGACGGCCCGCGGCAATGCTGATCCTGACGAAATAAGGCCAGCTAACCAAGGCTGCGGCGGACGGTACCGGTCGGTGAGGTGTCCTCGCAATGGCACACTGGACGTCTAGAAGGCACCGTGACCTGCCGGTCCGACGCCACCCCTATTTCGAATCCCGATAAGCCGCGACAAGGCTAGAGAGTCAGAGTTGCCATGGATCTCGTCGTCGTACTACCCCTACTGATCGTCCTGGGCGCTTTTATGTATTTCGGCTCGCGTCGCCAGAAAAAGGCGATGAAGGCCACCATCGACCTGCACGAATCCCTCCAGATCGGCGAGGAAGTGCACACCACGTCGGGCCTGCGGGGCCGGATCACCGGTCTCAGCGACGACTACGTCGACCTGGAGATCGCGCCAGGAGTCATCACCACCTGGATGAAGCTGGCCGTTCGGGACCGCATTGCCCCGGAGACCGACGCCGACGATGACGACGTCATCGAGGCCGCTCCGGAAGCGACGCGCGCCACCGAGATCACCGAGACCAACGGTGTCTCGCCGACGTCTTCCGACGCGGACCGCCTGACCAAAGACTGATCTCCAGGACGGGCACGTACCCTTTGCGGTGCGGGCGCAGCCCTTTACCTCTGCGGCCCAGCACTTGCGCGCACGCGCATGCAGGTCACAGGCCTGCCATGAACTCGGAGGAGACACAACAACGTGGCATCGTCTACGGCGCCGGTGCACCCGTACCGCTGGCTGACGCTGTTCCTGGTCCTGCTCATCGGCGCGTATCTGCTGGTGTTCTTGACCGGGGACAAGCAGGCAAAGCCGAAACTCGGCATCGACCTGCAGGGCGGCACCAGGGTCACACTGACAGCGCGTACCCCTGACGGCTCGGCACCAAGCCGGGAAGCGTTGGCGCAGGCACAGCAGATCATCAGCTCCCGCGTCGACGGACTCGGTGTGTCCGGTTCCGAAGTCGTCATCGACGGCGACAACCTGATCATCACCGTCCCCGGCAACGACAGCAGCGAGGCTCGCAACCTCGGCCAGACCGCCCGGCTGTACATCCGGCCCGTGGTCCACGCAGTACCGGTTGCCCAGCTGCAGAACCTGCCGGGTGCCGGCGGACAGCTCGGCCAGGCCCCGCCAGGAGCGGTGCCCGGCCAGGCGCCTCCTGGCGCTCCGGCCGGTCAGTTGCCCGCCGGACCGCTGCCGCCGGGCCTCCTCGGTCCCGCCGGCGGCGCCCCCGCCCCAGGCGCTGAGCAGCCACCCGTCGAGCAGCCCGCGCCCGCCGAGGGCCAGCAGGCCCCGCCCGCGCAGCCCCGGCCGTATCCGTTGGCACCGGGCGACGAGACCCCGGCCCCCACGCCGGCGCCTGGCTCTGCGGCACCTGGCGCCCCCGCGCCTGGCGCTCCGGCAGCCGGCGCCCCGGCACCCGGTGCACCCGCACCTGGCGCGCCGCCGCCAGCGCCGCCCGATCCCCGCAAGGATCTGGCCCAGCGAATCGCGTTCGAGAAGCAGCTCCGGCAGAGCACCAATCAGAACGTGCAGATCCTGGCCATCCAGTACCAGGCAGGCCGCTGCAACGACGATGACGTGCTGGCCGGTAACGACGATCCCAACCTGCCGCTGATCACCTGCTCCACCGATCACCAGACCATCTACCTGCTGGACAAGTCGATTATCAGCGGTGAAGGAATCGAGAGCGCATCGTCGTCGCTCGATCAGCAGAGCGCCCGCTACATCGTCGACCTGAAGTTCAAGAGCGATGCCGCCGATGTCTGGGCCGACTTCACCGCCGCCAACGTCGGCACGCAGACGGCCTTCACGCTGGACTCGCAGGTGGTGTCCGCTCCGGAGATCCAGGAAGCCATCCCCGGCGGCAACACGCAGATCACCGGACAGTTCACCGCGGATTCCGCCAAGGAACTGGCCAACGTGCTCAAGTACGGTTCGTTGCCCTTGTCGTTCGAGTCATCGGAGGCCGAAACCGTCTCCGCCACACTGGGATTGACATCCCTGCGGGCGGGCCTGATGGCAGGCGCGATCGGGCTGGCACTGGTGCTGCTCTACTCGCTGGTCTACTACCGGATCCTGGGATTGCTGGTGGCGCTGTCGCTGGCCGCCTCCGGCGCGATGGTGTTCGCCATCCTGGTGCTGCTCGGCAGGTCCATCGGCTACACCCTCGACCTGGCGGGTATCGCAGGTCTGATCATCGGTATAGGTACGACCGCCGACTCGTTCGTGGTGTTCTTCGAGCGCATCAAGGACGAGATCCGGGAGGGCCGGTCCTTCCGGTCGGCCGTGCCTCGAGGCTGGGCCCGGGCCCGCAAGACGATTCTGTCGGGCAACGCGGTGAGCTTCCTGGCCGCCGCGGTGCTGTATTTCCTGGCTATCGGCCAGGTGAAGGGATTCGCCTTCACCTTGGGCCTCACCACGATCCTCGACCTAGTCGTGGTGTTCCTGGTGACCTGGCCGCTGGTGTACCTGGCGTCGAAGTCCAGCCTGCTGTCCAAGCCGGTCTACAACGGACTCGGCGCGGTGCAGCAGATCGCCCGCGAACGACGGGCCGCCACACACGTGACCACGGGACGGGGATAGTC
>JBEVHL010000327.1:0-6540 GCA_040511255.1 Mycobacterium sp.
GAGGAGGAGTCGAGAATGAAACGAGGCAGGGCCAGCGGTGGCCGCATCGCGGTCAACGCAATCGCATCGGTCAGCTTGCGGTACAGCGGTTTACTGCTCACCGCAGGAGTCTAGGGAACACCACGGTCAGAGGTGAGTCGCGCCCTGAACCAGAATGCGATGCTGGGTCTCGATGCGGCGTAGCTGATACTCCGACCACCAGCCCGACAGCGGCAACACCACCACGTAGATCGCCATCACCACTGTCTGGCCGCGATTGTTGGCGACGATCGCGCCCACCAGCATCAGCACTACGGCCGCCACCAGGACGCCCAACACGATCAGCTGCCGCCGCCGGTTGGCCGCCGACTGCTTCAGGTAGAGCTCACCCAGCCGTTGCGCGCCCGCCCACACCGCGGGCTCCGCCGGCACCGGGCCGCCGTGGGCCGCGCGGACGGCCGCTGCTTTCTGCTCGGCGGTCAGGGTGTCGACGGCAGCCAGATACGGCTCGGCGGTCTTGCCCGATCTCGATGTCACGAACGCACCGAAACCCACGCCCAGCGCCAGGATGAACAGCGGCCCCCACGGCAGCCTGGTCACCAGCGGGTCGCGCGAAGAGAACGTCGTCGTCAGGACGACGATGATGACGCCGACTACCGACCAATACAGAACCCGCAGCCACAGCGGGGCGAACATCAATCGCATAGCAGCCCAACCAACGCCAATCACCCGCCGTCCGCAACTCGCCCCGGGTGATTTCGGCGCGCTGAGTTGCGCTCACCGCGGTGTGGCACGCCGAAACCCCTTAGAAGTAGCGGGGATACGGCGTCCAGTCGGGGTCGCGCTTCTCCAGGAAGGCGTCCCGGCCCTCGACGGCTTCGTCGGTCATATACGCCAACCGGGTGGCTTCGCCGGCGAACAACTGCTGGCCGACGATGCCGTCGTCGAGCAGGTTGAACGCGTACTTCAGCATCCGCTGCGCCTGTGGCGATTTGCCGTTGATGGTGCCCGCCCACTCCAGCGCGACCTTCTCCAGATCCGCGTGGTCGACGGCCTCGTTGACCGCGCCCATGTGGTGCATCTGTTCGGCGGTGTACGACTTGCCGAGGAAGAAGATCTCGCGGGCGAACTTCTGGCCGACCTGCTTGGCCAGATACGCGCTGCCGTAGCCACCGTCGAAGCTGCCCACGTCGGCGTCGGTCTGTTTGAACCGGGCGTGCTCGCGGCTGGCCAGGGTCAGATCGCACACCACGTGCAGGCTGTGCCCGCCGCCCGCGGCCCAGCCGTTGACCAGGCAGATCACCACCTTCGGCATGAACCGGATCAGCCGTTGCACCTCGAGGATGTGCAGCCGGCCGGCGCGAGCCACGTCGACGCTGTCCGCGGCTTCGCCGGAGGCGTACTGGTAGCCGCTGCGGCCGCGGATCCGCTGGTCGCCGCCGGAGCAGAACGCCCAGCCGCCGTCTTTGGGCGACGGCCCGTTGCCGGTCAGCAGCACCACCCCGACTTCGGGGTTCATCCTGGCGTGGTCCAGCGCGCGGTACAGCTCGTCGACGGTGTGCGGGCGGAATGCGTTGCGCACCTCGGGCCGGTCGAACGCCACCCGGACCGTGGGCTGCGGCACGCCCGCCGGATCGACGTGGCGGTGATAGGTGATGTCGGTGAGATCCTCGAAACCGGGCACGGTCTGCCAGGCGGTGGGATCGAACGGGTTGGTATCGCTCACCCGTCGACTTTAGGTCGTCAGACGTCGAAGCCGTGCGGCCGCAGCCCGGCCAGCAGCCCGTCGGGACGCTCCCACGTCGGCAGCGGATCGACCAGGATGAACTCGCAGCCCACAGCGCGGGCACCCCCGTCGGCCTCCTCGCTGTCACCGACCATCACCGCGTCCGCCGCCGCGACACCGACACGCTCGAGTGCGGTGCTGAAAATCTTCGGATCGGGTTTGACGGCCCCCACTTCGAACGACAGCACGAACTCCGTCACGTACCGGTCGATGCCCAGCGCCGCGAACGCAGGACGCACATCGAACGCGATATTCGACACCACGGCGGTCCGCACACCCTGATCGGACAGGCTGGCCAGCACCTGCGCGGTGTCGGGGTAGGGCGTCCACGACGCCGGGTTGATCAGCCGTTGGTAGAGCGATTTCGCGTGGTGGTCCGCCACCCCCGATTCGCGAAGCACGTGCAGGTAGGCCTCCTGGTGCAGGTGCGGCACCAGATCGCGATTGACCCAGGCGTGGTATTCCTGCGGGCCCATCTCCACCGATCGGCCGGTGGGCGCGGTCAGCCGACGCATCAACTCCGCCTGCACATGGCCGTCGATCTCCTGATCCAACGCCGACATCCCGACAAACCAGCTGGCGTCCTCCTCCAATCGGTACAACGTGCCGGAGAAGTCGAACAGCGCGGCGGCAAACGGCGGGCGGGGCACCGGTCAATCGTGCCACCAGAGCAGGTCTCGGAGAGGCAACAATGCGGTTGAAACCCCGAAAAACGGCTACTCACCTGCAATGCCTGACCCTGCCCCCGTCGCGGCACCGTATGCCAACGCCGTCGTCGTCATCCCGGCGCACAACGAGGCCAAGAATCTGCCGCGCAGTCTGCGTGCTCTGATCACTGCCGCTGCCGGCGCGCCGGTGCCGGTGACGACCGTCGTCGTACTCGACAACTGCTCCGACGACAGCACCCGGTTGGCCGGTAGGTACGGACCCGACGTGCACTTCGTCAGCGTCGAGGCCGGCAACGTCGGTGCGGCGCGGGCCGCGGGCTTCAGCTATGCGCGCTCGTTGCCGACGCAGCAGACCGACCGGGCCTGGTACGCCTGCACGGACGCCGACAGCAGGGTCGACCCGGACTGGCTGCTGCGCCAGATGAGCGCCGACGCCGACATGGTGCTCGGCGTGGTCCGCGTGACCGACTGGCGCAAACTCTCACCCGCCGCCATCCGGCGATATCTGAAGGCCTATCACGCCGGCGACAGAGGCGGCAGCCATGATCACATCCACGGCGCCAACATGGGTTTCCGCGCCGACGCCTACTGGCAGGTGGGCGGCTTCCGCACCCTGGCCACCGGTGAGGATGTCGAGTTGGTCGGCCGGTTCGAGGCCGCCGGTTATCGCATCCACCGCGATGCCGGCCTGTCGGTGACAACATCGGCCCGCCCGCAAGGACGTGCGCCCGGTGGATTCGCCCAACACTTGCGCGGGCTTTCGGGAACGGCCAGACGATCAACGGTGAAGGATTCGGCATGACAGCGGGATTGGTCCGGCATTGGTTGGAATCGGGTCGGCTGAATCTGCCGCTACCTGGCTCCGGCGAGATCGGTACGCGGTGGCAGCAGCTGTCCGAACTGGCCGAAAGCGATATCGTCGCAGGCCGGTTGGCGGAAGCGCATGTCGACGCGGTGGCGATCCTGCACGAGCTGGGCGGCGCCACGCCACGACCGGGTGAGTTGTGGGCAGTCTGGGCGGCCGAGTCCGGCGACGCCGTGCTGACGGCGACGGTCCGGGGCGGCAGCGCGACGCTGAGCGGAACCAAGCCGTGGTGCTCGGGCGCGGGCTTCTGCACCCACGCCTTGGTGACGGCAACGTACGAAGACGGAAAGCGTGGGCTGTTCGCCGTGGAACTCACCGACCCGGTGGTGCGGCCACTGCCCAGTACCTGGTGGAATGCCGGCATGGCCGGAAGTGATACGCGCTCAGTGCAATTCACCAATGCACCGGCGGTGTCGGTCGGCGATGCCGGAGACTATCTCAATCGGCCGGGGTTCTGGCACGGCGCCATCGGTGTCGCGGCATGCTGGCTCGGCGGCGCCAGGGCGGTGGCGGCGGCGCTGTATGCGCGGGCCGGCAGTGGAAAAGCCGATCCGCACACCTTGGCGCACCTAGGCGCGGTGGACGCCGCCCTGGCCGCGGCCGACGCCACGCTGGCCGCGGCAGCGGCGCAGATCGATGCCGATCCGTTCGACCAGTCCGGCACCGCGGAGCTCCTGGCCCGCCGGACCCGCGCCGTCATCGAGCACGCTGTCGACGAAACGCTCACCCGCACCGGGCGAGCGCTGGGGCCCGGCCCGCTGGTTTCGGATGCCTCCCATGCCCATCGGGTCGCCGACCTGACGGTGTATGTCCGGCAGAGCCACGCCGAGCGTGATCTGGCCGAGCTCGGCCGGCTCGCCGGATCTCGACGATGACCACCACCGAACGCGGCAACGGTCCACGCTTTGCGGCCGTCCCGCTGGAAAGCGGCGGCACATCAATCACGAAATGGCTTTCCGCAGAACGATTTCCGCCGCTTGATTTCACCGGCTGTCGACGCCTGATCGTGGTGGCGCCCCACCCCGACGACGAAACCCTCGGCTTCGGTGCCACCTCGGCACAGCTCGCCGCGGCAGGCGTCGACGTCCAGGTGGTTTCTGTCACCGACGGCGGAGCCGCCTATCCCGATCTGTCCATCTTCGACCGCATCGACCTCGAGCGCACCCGACGCACCGAAGCCGTCAAGGCCACCGGCCATCTCGGGGTGGGACCGCCGATCTTCCTCGGCCTGCCCGACGGCGCGGTCGCCGAGCACGAACAGGAATTGGCCGAGAAACTGGTCGAACTCATCGACGGCCAAGCCGACCAAACCTGGTGTGCTGCCACCTGGCGGGGCGACGGCCACCCCGACCACGAGGCGGTCGGCCGGGCTGCCGCGACGGCCACCGCCGTCACCGGTGCGACGCTCATCGAGTTCCCGGTGTGGATGTGGCACTGGGCCACCCCTGGCGATCAGGATGTGCCGTGGGACCGGGCTTTCTCGGTGCCGCTGGACCGTGCCGCGGTCGGCCGCAAAGAGCATGCAGCACAGTGCTTTCGTAGTCAGTTCGAGTCAGCGGGCTCGCAGCCGGCACTGCTGCCGCCGTTTGTGCTGCGCCGGTTGATGGCAGTGGGCGAGGTGGTGTTCCGGTGAGCACCCGCCTGCCGGACGCGTACTTCGACAAGATGTATGCCCACGCCGATGATCCGTGGGATCTGTCCAAACGCTGGTACGAACAGCGCAAGTATTCGATCACCATGTCGCTGCTGCCGAACCCGCGCTACCTGCATGCGTTCGAGCCGGGGTGCTCGATCGGCATGGTCACCCAATTGCTCACGCAGCGTTGCGATCACGTCACCTCCGTCGATGTCGCCGACGCCGCATTGGCGACAGCCGACGCCCGGCTGCGCGCCGCCGGTTGCCGCGACCAGGTGACTCTGGGGAAGGCCTCGCTCGACGACCCTTGGCCGGCAGGGCCGTTCGATCTGGTGGTGCTCAGCGAGATGGCCTACTACCTCAGCGCCGAACTGCTGGGGGAGGTGTTGCGTCGGGAGTCGGTGCGGTGGGCGCCCGGTGCCACCGTCGTCGCCGCCCACTGGCGTCACGAGGTGGACGACTATCCGCTCTCCGGCGATCAGGCCCACGACGTCATCGCGGCGACACCCGGGCTGACCCGGTTGGGCCGTTACCGCGACACCGACGTCGTTATCGACGTGTTCGACACCGCGGGCGCGGTGTCGGTGGCCGCCCGCGAAGGTGTGCCCGGCTCGACCTAGCCCTGCCGAGCAGACGCAAAGAACCCCCGACACGCCGCGTGGAGTGGGTGCTTTGCGTCTGCTCGCGCCGACTCAGGTAGCCGACTACTCAAGCCAATCCCGTCGATTTTCGCGACAGTGAGCGCAGCGACGATCAGGGAGATGACATGGCGCGAGTCGGCGATCACGCGGTGGTACTGGGGGCGAGCATGGCCGGGATGTTGGCTGCCCGCGTGCTCAGTGATTTCTATGGGACCGTCACGGTGGTGGATCGTGACGATCTGCCCGCGGCCGGGTCGGGACCGCGACGCGGTGTGCCGCAGGGCAGGCACGCACACGCGCTGACCGCGGGGGGCGGCCGGATTGTGGGGGAGCTGTTCCCTGGCATCCTCGACGAGCTCATCGCCGATGGTGCGCCGGTGGCGGCTGGCGGTGATTTCTCCATCGTCGATCTGTCGGCGCGCGGTCACCGGTTGGTCAGATCGGGAACGGCGCGCGATGCGTCATTCGCGGTGTACGGACCGAGCCGGCCGCTGCTGGAATGCCATGTGCGACGGCGGCTTCGGGCGATTCCCAATGTGACGGTGCTCGACGGCCACAGCGTCGTCGACCTGACCTCTCACGGGCCCGCCCGGGTGGACGGCGCGGTGGTGGTCCCCAGGGACGGCGGCGACGCGGTGACGCTGGCCGCCGATCTGGTGGTCGACGCCACCGGACGCGGCTCGCGGGCTCCGGCCTTCCTGGAACAACTGGGCTATAGCCGTCCGGCGGAAAAGGAAGTCGTCATGCGGGTGGCGTATGCGAGCCAGCTGCTGCGGATGGAGCCTGGCGCGCTGAGGGAGCACATCGTCAACGTCTTCCCCGTGCCGGGCCGACCGAGGCTGGCGGCGTGCGCGGCGTATGAGAACAACACCAGGATGCTGACCGTCGGCGGGATGATCGGGTTGGAACCACCGACCACTTTCGCGGCAATGCTGGACTTCATCGAAGATTTCATGCCGGCGTAC
>JBEVHL010000328.1:0-12786 GCA_040511255.1 Mycobacterium sp.
AAGGCGGCGAACCGGTTTCGACAACGTAGGTTCATGGAGTGACTCAGCCGTCAGCGCCCGTGCAGGTCGCGCCCGTCCGACTCGGACTGCTCACCGTCGTCCTGGCGACCGCATGCGGCTTGGCCGTGGCGAACATCTACTTCGCGCAACCGATCCTGGACCTGCTGGCCAGTTCGTTCCACACCAGCCAAGGTGCCGCGACCACAGCGGTGACCGTCGTGCAGATCGGCTATGCCGCAGGGCTGGTGCTGTTGCTGCCGATGGGGGATTTGATCGAGAACCGGCGGCTGACGTCGGTGATGCTGCTGGTCACTGCCGTGGCGCTCGTCGTGGCCGGCGCCGCACAGAATCTCGGTGTCTTCCTGGCGGCCTCGGTGGTGATCGGGATCACCTCGGTGGTCGCTCAGATCCTCATCCCGTTCGCCGCCCACCTCGCCCCGGAGGCCAGCCGGGGGCGCATCGTCGGCTGGGTCGGCAGCGGGCTGCTGCTCGGGATACTCCTGGCCCGCACCCTGTCCAGCTTCGCCGCGGCCGCATGGGGTTGGCGGGCAATCTTTTTCATCTCCGCGGGACTGATGGTGGTGATGGCCCTCGTGCTGGCGAAGCTACTGCCGTCCCGCAGGCCCGACCACACCACCGGATATCTGACGTTGATGGCGTCGGTGCTCGACCTGGTGCGCACCCAGCCGATACTGCGGCGACGGGCACTGTGCCAAGCGTTGATGTTCGCGACGTTCAGCGGCTACTGGACCGCTATCGCCTTCCAGCTGATCACCGTCCACGGCTTCAACCAGACCCAAGTCGGACTGTTCGCCCTCGTCGGCGCGGTCGGAGTGGTGGCTGCGCCGATCGCAGGCCGCATCGCGGACCGCGGCGACCGGTTCGCCAGCGGAATCGCGCTGGTCATCGGCGTCGCCGCCATGGTGGTGGCCCGCTTCGGTGCGAGCAGCGTCATCTTGCTGGGTCTGGCCGCGATCCTGCTCGATATCGCCATGACTGCACACCAGGTACTGAGCCAGCGGGAGATTTACCAACTACGGCCGGACGCACGCGCCAGAATCAACACCGTGTACATGGGAACCATTTTCGCCGGCGGCGCCTTGGGGTCTGCTCTGGCCGGTGTGCTGCACAACCATTCCGGGTGGACCGGCATCACCACCGCCGGGATCGTGCTGATGACGCTGGCCTTGGTGCTGTGGGTGCTGCGCTTTCTCGGTGACCGGCGGCAGCGACGGCAGCTGGTCACCGCCAACGCGGCCACTGTCCGATGAGACCGCAGCGCCAGGTGCGGACGGGCCTGGCACTGCTGGCGGTCGCGCTGGTGGGCGCGGGGTGCGGAGGCGCGCGGCAGGTCGTAGCGTCCAGTGCACCGGCGTCGTCGAGTGCCGCCGCCGCGGCGCCGACGCCCGAGGTCCTGACGCCGCTGCTCGGTTCGGTGCCGTTCGCGCCGGTGCCGTTCGCCGGCTCGGACGGTAAGACCCACCTGGTCTATGAACTGGCGGTCACCAACTTCACCGATGCCAAGCTGATGATCGGCGAGGTGAAGATCGTCGACGGCCGGGGCGGTGTGGTGGGCGATCTGGATGCCACGCAACTGCGGGACCGACTGCAACCGGCAGGCAGCCGTAACGGCGCCGACCACCTCGAGCCCGGTCAGGCCGGGACGATCTTCATCCACCTGATCTTGGCCGGCGACGTCGTGCCCGAGACCCTGGTCCACCAGGTCTCGGTGGCCAGTGCAGCCATGCCGCCGGACCACAACAAGCTCACCGAACAACTGGCCACCACCACGGTGGACAAGCGCACGCTGCCGGTGCTGTCGGCCCCGCTGCGCGGAGAGCGCTATATCGCCGCCGACGCCTGCTGTGACGCGGTCCGGCACACGCGGGCGGTGCTACCGGTGAACGGGCAGACCTTCCTGGCGCAGCGTTACGCCATCGACTTCGAACAGGCCGACGCCCAGAACCGGATTTTCACCGGCGACGCCCACAACCCGGCCAGCTATTCGATCTTCGGTAAGGAGGTGCTGGCGGTCGCGGACGGCACCGTGGTCGGCACCCGAAACGATCTCCCGGAACAGACGCCGGGAACGTATCCGGCGAACATCCCGATCGACCAGGCCGACGGCAACTTCGTCGTACTGGATATCGGTAACGGTTTCTACGTCAACTACGCCCACATGCAGCCGGGGAGCGTCCGCCCGAAGCTGGGCGACACAGTGCGACGCGGTGATGTCATCGGTCTGGTCGGCAACACCGGCAATTCCGTTGCCCCGCATCTGCACCTGCACGTCATGGACGGTCCGTCGCCGCTGGCCTCGCAGGGTCTGCCCTACCTGTATGACCGGTTCACGTTGACCGGCCAGGTAGCCAGCACCGCAGACTTCGATGCCTCCGAAGGCGAGGGCATCCCTCTGGTCACGGTGCCCGGTGTCCAACCTGCTGAGCACGTCGACCAGCTGATCCTGGACCAGAACCTGGTGACGTTCGCGCCCTGAAACGATCGACGCCCTCTCGGCGATACACCGGCAGTAACTCAGACCCCATCTGTACCGGTAGTTGCGGAGGACGAATGCGTAGCCGTTGGAAAGCCGCAGTCGGTGCGTTGGCGCTGGCCGCCGCCGCTGCCCTTGGTGGCGTCACTCCCGCGCCGGTGGCACAGGCCGAACCGATGGCGGCGACCAAGGATTTCTCCAAGCCCGCAATCGTCATCCTGGGGTACGGCCTCAACTCCGACGGCACGATGCGCACGATCCTGCGGCGACGGGTACTCACCGGTCTGGCCGTCGCGCAGTTCTTTCCCCAGTCGCCGGTGATCGTCACCGGGGGTAATCCGCAGAACGGCAGGACCGAGGCCGGGCAGATGCGCAATATGCTTGTGCTGCTTGGCTTCCCGGCCAACCGGATCATCGTGGAGGACAAGGCCAACAGCACGGTGCAGAACGCCCGGTTCTCGGTACCGCTGGCCAAAGACGCAGGCACCTCCGGCATCATCCTGGTGACGTCCACGACGCACCAGGACCGGGCCGACGGGAATTTCGCCGACGCGGGTGGCAATCTCCTTGCGACGGTGAGCTATCCGGACGGGGACCCGAACGTCAACGTCATCCAGTTCGCGCACGACGCCGTCAGTCCGTTCGTCAACATCGGCTGATTGCTGATTGCTGATCGTCTAGCGGAAACTGCCCGACCCACCGTCGATATGAATGGTCTGGGCGGTGAGGTACGAGGCGTCCGGACTGATCAGGAACGCGATGACCGCGCCGATGTCGTCGTGGGTGTCGCCGACCCGGCGCAACGGGATATGCCGCACCGCGCGTTCGTAATCCTTGGTGAAATGCTCGGCCCACATCAGCACGCCGTCGGAGTTCGCGAACGGGCACACCACGTTGATGCGGATGTTGTCGCGGCCCCATTCCAGCGCTGCTACCCACGACATCCCGCGAATCGCCTCCTTGGCACTGGCGTAGGCGCCGAACATCGGTTCGCCCACGGTGCCGCTACCGGAGCCGAAGTTGATGATCGACCCACCACCGGCGGCCTGCAGAATCGGATGCACTGCCTGCATCAGGAAGAACGTGGCGCGGGGTCCGACGTCGTAGACCAGATTGAAGTCTTCGTGGGTGATCTCGGTGAACGGCTTGGGCTCGTTGCAGGCGATCGCATTGTTGACCAGCGCAGTTACTGCCCCCAGCTTCTCCAGCGCAGTCGCCACGATCACCGCGGGCGCGTTGGTGTCCCGCAGATCGGCGACGCAGTGGTGGGCAGTAAAGCCGGCCGCTGCGAACTGCTCGCTGAGCCCGATTACCGACTCTTCGCGGTCCACCAGCAGCACGGCCGCCCCGCGTTCCAGCAGCGCTTCGGAGATCCCGCGGCCGATGCCTTTGGCAGCGCCGGTGACGATCACCGAATGGCCGGCCAGCGAAGCCGGATGCCAATACTGTCCCTGGCCCGGTGATGTCATTCAGTGCCTCCGATGGGCGTTGAGTTGCCGCGATGCAATGCGTACGAACTGCGGACCGACCGGGGGAATTCGATGAACTCCACGGGCATCCCGTCGGGGTCTTTGACGAAGAACATCCGCACGCCGCTGATCTCGAACGGCTCCTGATCGGGTTCGAAGCCTGCGTCTTTGACCTGGCGGTAAGTGCTGTCGAGATCGGTCACCGACAACGAGATGCTCTGGTTACCGACGAACGGCCGGCGCATCGTTGCAGCGACGGGTGCGGTCGGGCCCAACGAGAGCAGCTCAAGCATCACGCCCCCGACCACACCGCCCACCACGCGGCCGTCCTGGTTGGTCGCGCTGCCGAGGGCAGCATCGAACGGCTCACCTGAAATGGACTGGTCGAACACCACATCCATGCCGAGCAACCCACGGTAGAACTCCAGGGCGCGGTCCATATCGGTGACTCCGACCACCAGATGGGAGAAGGATGAATCGATCACAGTGATCGGACATTACGCCGACACGCCAGATGACCGGGACAAATCCGCGTCGCGGTGTGAGTGACGCGCCGTGAAATGATCAACGGGTGGATCTCGGGTTGCATGCGCTCGGCATCGGCGCGGGTGCGCAGCGGGCGGTGATCGACGCGGTGGCGCGCGCCGCCGAGCGGGTCGGCTTCGCGACGCTGTGGGCCGGTGAACATGTGGTGATGGTCGACGACGGCGCGTCGCCCTATCCGTATTCCGACGACGGGAAGATCGCGGTGCCGTCCGCCGCCGACTGGCTCGATCCCCTGATCGCTCTGAGCTTCGCCGCGGCGGCCACGACCACCATCGAGTTGGCCACCGGTGTGCTGTTGTTGCCGGAACACAATCCGGTGTTGGTCGCCAAGCAGGCCGCGTCGCTGGATAAACTCAGTGGCGGCCGGCTGAGTCTCGGTGTCGGAATCGGTTGGTCGCGAGAGGAATTCGCCGCCCTCGGCGTACCGTTCGCGGATCGGGGGCTGCGCACCGTCGAGTACGTCGAGGCGATGCGCGCGCTCTGGCGTGACGAGATCGCCTCCTATCACGGCGAGTTCGTCAGCTTCGACGGCATCCGGGTCAATCCGAAGCCGGTGCGCGGCGGCCACCTTCCCGTCATCGTCGGCGGGAACAGCGACGCCGCGCTGCGCCGGGTGGCTGCGTGGGGCGACGGCTGGTACGGGTTCAACCTGGCCGACGTCGAAGAGGTCGCCCAGAGCGTGTCGACGGTGCGCCGGTTGTGCCGGGATAGCAGACGTGATCTCGGGGACCTGCGGTTCGCCGTCGCGCTGGTGGATCCGCAGCCCGCGGACGTCGGCAAGCTCGTCGACATCGGCGTTGACGAGTTGGTGCTGGTCGCCAGCCCGCCCGAGGATTCGTCCCGGGCCGGCGAGTGGGTCGAAGAGCTTGCGCAGCAGTGGAATTCGGTGCTGCAGTCGTGAGTGGTGGGTGGTCGGTGACCATCGCCGCGGTATTCGTCTGGCTGGGCATGGTGCTGGCGATCTCGTTCCTCGAAGCGCCGCTGAAGTTTCGCGCCCCCGGAGTCACGCTGCAGGTGGGACTCGGGATCGGCCGGCTGGTGTTCCGCGCCCTCAATTCTTGTGAACTGGTGTTCGCCGCCGTCGTCGTCGGGTTGTTCCTGGCGCACCGGCCGCCGGTGGGGGTGGTGGTCGCGGCTGCGTTGGCCATCGTGATGCTGTTGGCTCAGGTGCTCGTGGTCCGTCCGGCGCTGACCCGTCGCTCGGACGCAGTTCTCGCCGGCGCCGACCAGCCGCGGTCCCGCGCGCATTACGCCTACATAGGATTGGAGTCGATCAAGGCGTGTTCTCTACTGGTAACGGGCATCCTGTTACTCATCGCCTGACGCTCGAGGAGGTACTCATGGAGTCCATATCGCTGACTGCGCTGGTCGACGAGCAGCTGGACGCGGCGCGCAACGCCCACAGCGGACGCGCAGCGCACACCATTCACGGCGGCCACGAGCACTCGCTGCGGCAAACCGTGATCGCCCTGGCCGCGGGACATGAGCTCGGCGAACACACCAGCCCCGGCGAAGCAACGCTGCAGGTGCTGCGCGGCCACGTCCGGCTCAGCGTCGGTGAGGACAGCTGCGACGGCTCCGCCGGTGACTATCTGGTGATCCCGGACCAACGGCACGCGCTGCTGGCGGTGGACGATTCCGCGGTGCTGCTGACCGTGCTCGCTGACCAGTAGCACTTAGCCTGACCTAACACGCTCCGGTAAGCTCACCGGTCACGATGACTGACGTGCTGCCGATCCTGCCCCGCGAGCTGACCGACCTGTCGGACGAGGTTGCGGCGGTGCCCCCACCACCGATCCCAGTGCTCGCCGAGCCGTACGCCATCCGGGTGGTCAACCCCGATACCGACGCCGCGATGATCTCGGAGTGGATGAACCGGCCGCATCTGGCCGAGGCGTGGGAATACGACTGGCCCACGGCGCGGTGGCAGGGCTATCTGCGGGCGCAACTGGCGGGCCGCTATTCGCGTCCGTTGATCGGCAGCCTGCGCGGTGAGGAGCACGGTTACGTCGAGGTCTACCGCGCCGCCAAGGATTCGATCGCCCCCCGGTATGACGCCGACCCGTACGACCTGGGCCTGCACGCCGCGATCGCGGAGACGAAATTTGTCAGCCGGGGCTTCGCGCCCATCCTGCTGCCGCGGCTGGCGCAGAGCCTGTTCGCCATCGAACCTCGTTGTCGCCGAATCATGTTCGACCCGGACTACCGCAACACCGCGGCCCGCCGACTGTGCGAATACGCGGGCGCCACGTTCCTGGGCGAGCATGAGATGGCCAACCGCAGGATGGCGTTGTACGCCATGGAGCGCCCGGGTTAAGGCTGCCTGCCCTCGATCAGCTGGGCGTACCCGTCGTAATCCGGCCTCATCGCCGCGGCGACCAGTTCCCACAGCACCTCGTCGGTGCCGCCGCCCACCCGGGCCAGTTTCATGTCACGCCACCAGCGGCCCAACGGTGTCTCGTCCACCAAATAGCCTGCGCCACCGAAGATGTGCATGCACTCCGACAGCACCTCTTCGCCCAGGCGGGCGGCGGTCACCTTGACCGCGGCCGCCGACCGCAGGTCCAGCCGCCCCTGGGCCGCGATACCGTTGAGGCCGTGCCGAAGCAGATCCACCCGGGCCTGCAGGTCGGCCATCCGCATCCGCAGGGCCTGATGCTCGAACAATGTCGAACCAAACTGCTTGCGCTGCACCATCCGAGCGTGGGTGATGCCGATGACGCGTTGGCAGGACGCCGCGACCTGTCCCGCGATCGACATCCGCTCATGCGCCAGCCCCCACGAGATCGCGGCCAGGCCGGTCCCGGCCCGGGCGATCAGCGCGTCCTCGGGCACCCAGGTGTCGATGTGCACCGCGGCGGTGTCCAGTGGTGCGGCGCCCACTTTGCGGTAGGGGGTCTGCACGTCGGTCTGGGCGGTCGGCACGGCGATCACCACGACACTGCCGTGCCTGCTGTTCGGATCGTGGTCGACGCTGCGCGCCACCACCATGATGTGATCGGCGACGGGGGACAGCGAGACGAACTTCTTGACTCCGCGGATCTCGAAACCGCCGCGCGCGGAACGTACTTCGGTCTCGACGATCTGCAGGTCCGAGCCGCCTGATTCCTCGGAGGCGCCGATGCAGAGCACGGCTTCGCCCCGGATGGCCTGGTCGCAGATCTGCTTGAGGTAGTCGGACTTGCCGAACCGGCGCAGGATGGCGATGGCCGAATCGTGCAGGCTGACGCCGACGCCGATACCCGCCGAGCCGAGGTGGCCCAGTTTGAAGGCGAGTGCGACGATCTTGGCGACATCAGGATGCTGGCCGTCTGCCCATTTTTCGGCGAAGACGCCGGATGCGCCCAGATGTTCGATCATCTTGCGGGGAAAGCGTTCGGTCGCTTCGGCTTCGGCGGTCCACACGATCACCTGATCGCCGAACACCCGATCCAACAAAGCTCGGTACTCATCGATGCCGGTCCCGACCGATGCCGTCATGAGCGCACTGCCTCCAGATTTCGTTTCACCTCAAGGCGCCGCAGCTTGCCCGACGAGGTCCGTGGCAACGAGCCGGGGGTGAGGAACACGACATCCGACGGCACCACACCGCATTCCGAGGCCACCCGTTGCACCAGCTCACTGCGGGCGCCATTTTCGTCGGGTCCGCGGTATTCGACGGCGATCACCAGACCGGGTCGGGCGGAGTCGGCGTCGGTGCCCACGGCCACCACCGCACCCTCACGGACTCCACGGACCTGCGCGGCGACCCGTTCGACCTCGGTGGGAAACACGTTGCGCCCGGCGATGGTGATCAGCTCTTTGGCCCGGCCGCACACCACCAGGCCGCCATCGGTCAGGTAGCCGAGATCGCCTGTCTGGAACCACTCGTCGGGTCCCAGCGGGTCGGCGTCGAGATATCCCGTCATCATCGAGGTGCCGCGGATTTCTACCTCACCGATCTCGCGGTCACCGGTATCGGCGTCGGGGGACGGGGCGATCCGTACTTCCATCCCGGCGATGGCCGCCCCGAGGACCGCGTGCCGCTGCACGGAATCCGCAGTCGGATCGTGGATTTCGTCGAACTGCAGTCCGGTGCCCGGTATGGGTGCGGTGACCGCACAGCTGGCTTCGGCGAGACCGTAGGACGGCGCCGCGACGCCCGGATCCAGGCCGAACCGGCTCATCTCGGTGAGGAAGCGGCCGAACCCGTCGCAGTCGACCGGTTCGCCGCCGTTGATGGCGTACCGCAGCCGGCCGAGGTCGACATCCGGTACCCGCCGGGCGTACTTGCCGATTACGTTGTAGGCGAAATTCGGTGCGGCCGTGTGGGTTGCGCGACTCTCGCTGAGCCAGGTCAGCCACCGGAAGGGTGACGCCGAGAACGCGGCCGTCGGCGCCAACCAGGTCTCGTTGCCGCCGAGCGCGCCGGCCAGGAGGAAAGACAACCCCATATCGTGGTAGAGCGGTAGCCACGTGCAGCCGACGTCGCTGGACCGGTCGGTGTTGGTGTGCGCCCGCAGCCCGGAGATGTTGTTCAGCACGGCCGCGGCCGACAGGGCAACCGTCCGGGGCGAACCCGTCGACCCCGCCGTCCCTTGCAGCACCGCCGGCCGGTCCGGGTCGGCCGCGATCGCGGTGGTCGAGCCTGCCGACCGATGCCGGGCGAGGGTGGTCACGTCGTGCACTGCCAGCGGAGAGTCGTTGCGGCGCAACAGCTCCAGGTGATCGCCCTGGGAGAGCACGGTGCCCACCCCGATCCCCGCCAGGCGGTTCAGGGTGGCGGTTGCCCAGTGGTCGGGATCGGCGCCGCGTACCGGTCCGGGCAGGATCGAGACGCTGGCGCCGGCCAGGAAGGCGCCCTGGATGGCGGCGACGAATTCGACGGTCGGCTCACCGATCAGGCCGACTGCGGAGGCGGCGCCGTCGGCGATGCGCGAAGCGACGGACTGGGCCTTGGCCTGCACCTCGGACCACGGGTGCCGGACCCACGAGTTGGTGTTGCGGTCGAGGATCACCAGGTCGTTCGGTGATTCGGTCATCGCCTGCGCCAGGGCCGACGCGAGCACGTTCATCAAGCGGCCGGGACTTTGGCCAGGATGGCCGCCTCAAGATCACCGACGGTGTCGCAGGTCAGCAGGTCCTCTTCGGAGAGCGCGACGCCGATCTTGTCTTCGATGGCCACCATGCCGACGGCGAAGGCCACCGAATCGAGCCCGACGTCGTCGATCAACCGGGAATCGCGGGTGACCCGGGTGGTGTCGACATTGAGGTCATCGCGCAGGATCTCCGCGAGGGCGGCGCTGACCGCGTCCGGGCTTGACGTCTCCATGCGCAAGCACGGTACACGTTGAGGTTAGGCTACGCTTACCTACCTGAGTGGGAATCAGTACGGGTGCCGCGCCAGATGGCTTGCGCCGCTGTGCTGGCCACCGTCGATGGCGATTGACGCCGGAACCATTTCGCTGGTGACAAACCCGTGTTCGCCGGTCACCTCGTCCACGATGGCGAAACTGCGGGCGATGGCGTCTGGAGTGTCGATGATGACGGTCGTGACCGGCACGTGTCGGCTCAACTGGAAGAACCTGTCGCCGTGAGGTGGGTGCCCGTCGTGAAATCCCCAGAGGCCGCGCAGGACCGTCGCCGCGCTGGCGTGCTCGGATTCGCGTAGCCGCCGTAGCAGCACGCGATGGATCGGCTGACCTTGATAGAGCGCATCTTCGGGGGTGTGCACCGACAGCTTCTGAAACAGCTGATGGCCGGCAGCGTCCACCGCGGGCAGTTCGTGCGGACGGTCCACCAGCGCGCCGGCACGTTTGCAGATCCGGACGCGCTCGACCATCAACAACGGTTCGGGTAGGAGCCGGCGCAACTCAGCGCCGGCGGCGGCGGTCTGCGCGGCGGAACCCACGCCGACCACCATCATCGGCACGTCGGGATTGCGGCTGACGAACTTGGCTCTGCGGCGTTGCCCGTCGACGGTCCCGTCGACCCCGAGAAACGTTGCCGCACCGGCAAATCCCGTCCGATAGAACAGATCGCAGACCGCGAGGTAGGCGGGCGAGCCCGCGATGCGCTGTTGGCGGCCCAGCAGCAGCGTGAGCTGGGTGGCGTCGGCGGCGGCCCCGGCGAACTCAGCGGTGGCGAGGCGGCCGCGTTCCATGGTGAGCAAGCCGCGACCGGTGATCGCCACGACGTCATCGACCACACCCTCGATCTGGTCGGGGCGGTCGATGGCGACGATCGCGACGGGGAGATCCTCCGATGCACTCAGCGTGGTGTCGGAGCGGATCACATTGCGCGGCCCGAAACTCGCGATGCCACGCATCATCACGCTGGTGGCGATATTTCGGCTGCCGAACAGATCCAGGATGCCCTCGGCGAGGAAGCGGCCGTCGCTGCGTTCCCGCTCGGCGAAGTAGGCGGTCAGCTTGACGATGTCAGTCACACGACACCGGCGATCCACTGGCCCAGCACTGCGGCCGCCACGCCCAGCACCACGCTGACGACGATATTGGCCACCGCGGGCCAGACCTGACGTTCCTCGGCGAGCCGGTGGGTCTCCAACATCCAGGTGGAAAAGGTGGTGTACGCCCCGACGAACGCGGTGCCGGCCAGCAGGGCGGCGTCATGGCTGAGGGTCAACCCGCCGATGAAGCCCAGCAGCACCGCGCCGGAGAGGTTGACCACCAGGGTGCCGAACGGGAAGGGCCGAGCCAGCCGGCGGCCGATCGCGCGGTCCACCAGGAACCGCGCCACCGCGCCGAAACCCCCGATCAGCGCCACCCCGGCCCATACGACGACGGTCATCGTCGCACCCTGGCCCGTCGCACCAGGGCGGTCGCCAGATAGACGGCAGCCAGGCCGGCGACGACGCTGGCCATCACGTAGCCGAACGCCAGCCCGTAGTGGTGCTGCTCCAGCATTCGCAGCGTCTCGACCTGCATGGTGGAGAAGGTGGTCAGGCCACCGCACAAACCGGTGCCGAGCAGCGGTCGGCGGTAGCTCGACAGCGGCAGCCGTTCCAGCAGGCGGGTGGTGAAGTAGCCGAGCAGAAACGCCCCGACGATGTTGACGATGAACGTCGGCCACGGCCACTCGTGTGGGTTGGGGGCCAGCCAGGTGGCCAGTCCGGCTCTGGCCAGGGTGCCCACGGCACCGCCTGCGAAGACGGCGGCGAGTTCACGATTGTCGTGGCCGAACAAGCGCCGTCCTTTCCCTGGTGGTGATGGTGCCCGACGCAAAGTATGCGGCAGTGCTCTGCGAACTGAATATGAACAACGTGCCCGACAACCAGACAGGGGCCGTCACCGACGGGCAGTATTGACGCCATGGCTGCCAATCCGCGTGCCGGACAGCCGGCGCAACCAGAAGATCTCATCGACTTATCCCAGCTCGTCACGGCGTACTACAGCACGCAACCCGACCCGGAAGACATCAACCAGCAGGTGGCATTCGGCACCTCGGGGCACCGGGGCTCCAGCCTGGACGGTGCGTTCAACGAAGCGCACATCCTGGCGACCACCCAGGCGATCGTCGAGTACCGCGCCTCGCAGGGGACCACCGGCCCGCTGTTCATCGGCCGCGACACCCACGGACTCTCTGAGCCGGCCTGGGTGTCAGCCCTGGAGGTGCTGGCGGCCAATGAGGTTGTGGCCATGATCGATTCGGCCGATCGCTACACGCCCACTCCGGCGGTCAGCCACGCGATTCTGGCGTTCAACCGCGGTCGGGACACCGATCTGTCCGACGGTATCGTCGTCACCCCGTCGCACAACCCACCCCGAGACGGCGGGTTCAAATACAACCCGCCCAACGGTGGACCGGCCGATACCGATGCCACCGGGGTAATTGCCAAGCGGGCCAACGAGATTCTGCGCGGCGGCCTCAAAGAGGTAAAGAGAATTCCGCTGGCGCGGGCACTGCAGACCGCGCAGCGCCACGACTACGTGGATGCCTACGTCAGCGACCTGCCCAACGTCGTCGACATCCACGCCATCCGGGCCGAAGGCATCCGGATCGGTGCCGATCCGCTCGGTGGAGCCAGCGTCGACTATTGGGGTGCGATCGCCGAGGCGCACAAGCTCGAACTGACCGTGGTCAACCCGCTTGTCGATGCGACGTGGCGGTTCATGACGCTCGACACCGACGGCAAGATCCGGATGGACTGCAGCTCTCCGAACGCCATGGCCAGCCTCATCCACAAGATCGGCGACTACCAGATCGCCACCGGTAACGACGCCGATTCCGATCGGCACGGCATCGTCACTCCCGACGGCGGCTTGATGAACCCGAACC
>JBEVHL010000329.1:0-5237 GCA_040511255.1 Mycobacterium sp.
CCGAGCAGCAGCACGTCCCCGCCTTCGACCGGGGCCGACCGCGATTCGTAGGCCCGCCGCACCCCGAGGAATCGCGGGTGATGGGCGTAGATCAGATCGGTCAGCGACGTCTCCCGCGTGCGCGCCGACAGCGCCAGCGATGTGATGGCCACCCGCGGACCGATCCAGAACGACGAGTCGCGGGTGAACAACAGGTTGGGCAGCGGGTCGATGACGAAGTCGCCGCCGTGGTGCATCCGACGCACCAACGAGAATTCGGTCTCGGCGAACGGCACCTCGTTGAAGGTCATCCCGGCCATCAGCACGTGGGCCAGCGGCGCAGGCTCGAGGCTGCGCAGATACGCCGACAGCTCCTGCGCCAGCGGCAGCCCCAGCCGCCGCGAGTCGACGGCCGCTGAGATCCCGTGCATCCGGGCCGCGCCGCTGGCCAGTGCCTCGGTCAGCAGCTCACCCAGCAGCAGCACCTCGACACCGCGGGACCGCAGCACCTCGGCGAACGCGTCGTGCTCCTGCTGGGCGCGCGACACCCACGGCAGCCCGTCGAACAGCAGCTTGTCGTTGTTGCGCGGGGTGAGCCGCGACAGCTCCGCCCCCGGTCGGTGCAGCATCACCACTCGCAGCGTGCCGACCTCGGAATTCGAGCCCAGCGCGGTGTCATTCACGCTAAGCACCGTATCCCGATCGCCCCGAAGATTGGGCACCTCAACTATTGTTTAGGTGTATGTACGAACTCGAAATGGCACCTGGCGAGCTGGCGCACCGCGCCGGGGTTGCCGTCTCGGCGCTGCACTTCTACGAACGCGAAGGGTTGATCCACAGCCGCCGCACCACCGGCAACCAACGCCGCTATCCCCGCGAGACGCTGCGGCGCGTCGCCTTCATCCGGATGTCACAGCGCCTCGGCATCCCGCTGGCCCGCGTCCGGGACGCGCTGGGCACCTTGCCCGACGACCGTGTGCCGACCAGCAAGGACTGGGCCAGGTTGTCGGCGGGGTGGCGCCAGGACCTCGACGACCGGATCGAGCACCTGCAGCGGCTGCGGGACAACCTGGCGGGCTGCATCGGCTGCGGCTGCCTCAGCCTGAAGAGTTGCGCGCTGTCCAACCCCGGTGACGTGCTCGGCGAGCGCGGACCCGGCGCAGCACGGCTATAGCCGCAGAAATCGAACGCCTGTGCGATAAACTTCTCGACGTGTCACTGGCAGTCCAGGGTTCACTGTTCGATCACGACGCACGTCGGCAACTGGCCAACGGCGCGTGGATCGATGTGCGCGTCGGCTGGCTCGACGGCGCCGACACGCTGTTCGACGAGCTGACGGTCGATATCCCCTGGCGGGCGGAGCGCCGACAGATGTACGACCGCACCCTGGACGTGCCCCGCCTGGTCAGCTTCCACGACCTGCTCGCCGAGGAGGCCCCGCACCCGGCCCTCAAGCAACTGCGGCGGCGGCTCAACGACATCTACGCCGGCGAACTCGGCGAGCCGTTCACCTCGGCCGGCCTGTGTCTCTACCGCGACGGCAATGACAGCGTCGCGTGGCACGGCGACAACATCGGCCGCAGCCGCACCGAGGACACCATGGTCGCCATCCTCAGCCTGGGGTCAACCCGCACCTTTGCGCTGCGACCCCGCGGCGGTGGCCCGTCGCTGCGGATCAAGCACGGCCACGGCGATCTGTTGGTGATGGGCGGTTCCTGCCAGCGCACCTGGGAGCACTCAATCCCTAAGACCAGCAAGCCAATTGGGCCGCGGATCAGTATCCAGTTCCGGCCGCGGGACGTACGCTAGCTCCCCTTGATGGCGGCCACCGCCGACGACAGCAGACCTTCCGCCCGCTTGGTGTCCGCAGGAGCCACCGGCTTGTCCGGCACCACCAGCGGATTGACGGTGACGATCACCTGATAGTCGCCGAAATGCGCGAGGTAGCTGAAGATCTCGCCGGTCTGCGGCTTGCCGTTGATGGTGGTCTGCAGAATCCGGTGCACACCCAGGGTCTGCACGTCGGCGATCTGCGGGGCGGGCACCACCTCGACGGCCCCGCGCAACGCACCGCCGGTGAATCCGACCTTCTGACAATCGGTCCCGGGATCGGTGACCGGCACCGGTTCCGACGTCTGCATCGCGATGACGATGAAGCGATTGCCTGCCCCCTCGGCGGTCACCGCGGCCATGTTGCCTTTCAGGTCCGACGGCATGGCCTGACCCGCGGCGAACTTGGCGCAGCCGGCGGGATCGAAGACCAGCCCTGCCGGCAGCTTCTGGCCGGCGAGCACTTTCGGGTCGATACCGGTGGTCGGCACGTCGGTCACCTTGAATTCCGGCCCGAACGACGACTTCACCCCGGCCACCTTGCCGATATCCGCCGATTCGGCGGACGTACCGCCCGAGGAACACCCGGCCAGCAGGCCGACTCCGACGATTACGGGCAGCGCTCTGGCGATGAACATCGGGGGCCAATCTACCTACGGCCACCTCAACCGCGCAGCGCCGACACCGCCTTGACCAACAGGTCGGCCGCGAACCCCGGCGGCAGTGGCGGGTCGGGCGAGCCCGGATCCGTGACCAGCGTGACGAACACGAAATGCTCGCCGAGATAGCTCGAAAACGTCTGGGCCTGCGCGTCGGTCTCGGTGCCCGATTCGACGACCGTCCTGATCGCCGTGGCCATCCCGACGGTATCGGCGCCTTCGACGCGCGGTGCGTCCACCAGGCTGACCGTCGCCGCCGACCGGCCGAAACTCATGGTCCACTGGCCGCAGTCGGCGAGCAGCGCCGGATCCAGCGCCACCGGGCCCGACGGAGCTGTTGCCACGACGACGTAGATGATGCCGCCGGGACCCGATCCCGACAGCCCCTGCGCGGACCGCGGCCCGCCGACGGGGTCCACCAACGCGGCACACTGCGGCGGCTCGGCGGCCCAGCCCGGCTTGAACCCCCAAAAACCTGCGATCGACGCGGCTGCGTCGACATCGGCCACCTCGTAACCCGGCGGCAGATCGCCACGGACACGTTTGATTCGGGTTGGGTCGACGGGCCGGGCTCCGGCCGGCGACTCCTCGGCGGCCTTCGACGGGGACGCCACCGGACCAGCGGGTTGTGCACACCCGGCGGCCAGCACCACCACCACCAGGCCGACCACCAGCCGCCTCATCGCCTGTTGATATCACAGCCCGTGCCGCGAATCGGTTATCCCGCTCAGGTATTCCCGATCGGGCTGCCAACCTGGGTCGAGATCGTGCCAATTTAGTTTGCTGTGCTAACGATCTCATGCGTTCCGGCGCGACCGGCGCCCGAATGCGGACAGACGTGAATGGAACCTTAGCGGCTGCGAAGAGGATGCGCAGAGTTTGTTGAGATCACGCGGAAGAAAACTCACTACCTGCGGCGTTACCAATAGCAGACTCGTGCGCCCCGCAGGGAACGGCCGAGTCTCCCAAGCCGGTGTGAACGGCGCGGGATTGCGGGACTGAGAAGAGGTCGGGAGAACCCAGATGAAGAAATTGGTATTAGCTGCAGCTGTCGCGGGAGCCATGTTCGGGCTTGCTGCGGGCACCGCTGCGCAGGCGGTGGCCGCACCGTCGGGGATCGGGTCCGCGCAGGACACCGTGAACTCACTTGAGAGCAGCGGCTACCGGGTTGTGGTGAAGAAGGTCGGCGTGGAGCCTCTTGAGCTCTGCACCGTCGATTCGATCCGCCCGGGCAGCACGGCAGGCGTGCCGGCGAGCCAGGTTGTTCAGCAGCCTGTGTACCTGACGGCCAACTGCTAGACCAGGCATTCGGGCAAGGGGCGTCCTGACGGGCGCCCCTTGCCTATGTTTGACGCGTGTGCACCCGAGTCCTCTGGAACACCAATGACCTTGCAGTTCTCACCGGCCGAAGTATGGACTGGCCCGAATCCACCGATCCGCTGATCATCGCCTTCCCCCGCGGCAGGCAGCGCGACGGCGGGACCCTGGCCGGAACGGACGTCGTCAGCGCGAATCCGCTGCGCTGGACCAGTCGGTACGCCACCCTGGTGACCTCGGTGTACGGCCTCGGCGGTATCGACGGCTTCAACGAAATGGGGCTGGCCGCGCACGGCCTGTATCTGCGGGCGACGGACTTCGGGCCTCGCGATGTCAGCAAGCCCGGGGTGCACGGCGGGTTGTGGGTGCAGTACCTGCTCGATCAGGCGGGCACGGTCGCCGAGGCACTGGCACTGATGGCCGAGATCGACATTGTCATGGTCTCCGCCCGCGGCCACGACGCGACGCTGCACGTGGCGCTGGAGGACAGCACCGGTGATTCTGCCGTCATCGAATTCGCCGACGGCAAGCTGGTGGTGCACCACGGCCGCGAATTCACACTGATGACCAACGATCCGACCTATGACGAGCAGCTCAAACTGCTTTCGCTACAGGACTTTTCGCACCCCGATCTGAACCTGCCGCTGCCGGGCAACGTCAACGCCGTCGACCGGTTCCAGCGTGCCGCCTACTATGCGGCGCTGCTGCCCACACCGGCGGACGAGCGCCAGGCGGTGGCCGGCGTGATGGCGATCATGCGCAATGTCTCGGTGCCGTTCGGCGCGCCCTACGGCGACTTCGGGGTCTACAACACCGAATACCGCACGGTCAGCGACCTGACCAACCGGACCTACTACTTCGAACTGACCACCAGCCCGAACACCATCTGGGTCAACTTCGACCAGCTGGGCCTGGCCGACAGCGGCGAGCCGGTGGCGATCAACCCCTACGACGACACGTTGACCGGCGACGTCTCGGCGCGCTTCGCCCCGCACCAGGTCAGTTTCTAGGCCTACCGGTTCAGACGCCAGATGTCGGCAGACATCAGCGTGGCGAAACTGCACCACAGCGGGTACGGCGTCAACGCCAGCCCGGCTCTGGGGTTCACCGCCGCGGTGCGACGGGCCAGGTCGGCACTGCTGGCCGCCAACGCCGCCGCGGCCACCGCCGACGCTCCCAGCCGGTGACGGGAGAAGAACAACCAACTCCAACTCGCGTTCAAGACGAGGTTCGCGCCCAACGCGGCCACGTACGCGCGGGTCTTCGGATCGTCGCCCTCGGCGCGCAGCTGGTCGATGGTCGACGCCGACGTCACGGCGATATCGGCGTACAGCGTGGTCCACGCCACCGGGAACACCACATTGGGCGGGACGTAGCTGGGCTTTTTCAGTGTCGGATACCAGGTTTCGACGCCGGCCTTGCTTGCCACACTTCCGATGACCGCGGCACCCG
>JBEVHL010000330.1:0-5597 GCA_040511255.1 Mycobacterium sp.
CACCCGTGAGGGCCGTGACGACGACCGCCGCGGCGCCAACGTCGACCTCACTGCCGGTGGCCGAGCCGCCCTGGCCACTGCCGCCCCCGGGCACGCGGAGTTGGTGCGGACCACGGTGTTCGACGGCATGGCCGCCGACGAACTGCGGGCGCTCGCATCGCTGACCGAACGGGTGCTGGGTCGGCTGGGGTGACTTGCGCTGGATGGTCGCCTGAGTGAGGGTGCTCGCTGTGTTGGCAATGCACACAGAACTCACAGCGGCAGCTGCCCAGTTTCTGTCTGGCCAAGCTGATGAGTTGCGTCGAGAACTGGACGACATCGCTCAGAGCTGGAGCAGTTTGGCGTCGAAGTGGACAGGAATCGCGAGTGCCGCCTATGAGCTCGCGTGGGATGAGTGGCACGGCGACGCCGCCACGGTGACCGCGGTATTGGTGGAACACGCGGATGCATTGGTGCGGGCGGTTGCGCTCTTGGTCGAGCACGAGGTACAAGCCGCTGCGGCCCTCACCTCCGTCGTTCCGCCAGGTCAGGAGGCGCCGTGAGTCGCTATGCCGTGGATCTTGATGAGCTGATGGCTTTTGCGGAGCGCCTCGCGCAATTCAACCGTCGTGCCGAAGCGATCGCCCAGGCTGTCGACCAAGAGATTGCCCAGTTGCACAACACTTGGGCAGGTGTCGGAGCGGAAGCGGAGAAGCACTATCACGAAACCTGGATGAGACTTGCTGGGGAGATGCGTGAGTCGGCCGAGCACCTGCGCATGACCGCGGAAGACGCGCACCGCAACTTCATCGATGTGGCTTCGCTGAACAGCTCTATGTGGCCATGACCCAAGCGGTCGACTCCGACGCACTTCTTGATGCTGCACGCGTCTATGCGAGTGTGCGAACTGCCGCTGTCGCGGGGCTGAACGGACTTGTAGGCGTTCTACAAGGGTCGGCGGGAATGGCAGGCACAGATAACGGTGCCCACGCGTGGGCCGTGCAGTACGACCCGTTGGCGAAGGCGCTGATGGACGCCTCGGCGTCGGTGATCAATGGGGCTGGTAAGTGTGCAGATCTGCTGGGCGCGACTGCCGTCAACCATCACAATGCTGACGCGCAGTCGGCGATCAGTCCGCCCGAGCTATGGCCACCGCCAATTGAGTCACCGACGTTTCCGGCACCTCCCGTCGCATCTGCTGAGGGTGGCCACGGCGATGTGCCCGGGTGGTGGCACACGATTTCGGCGTACGTGGAGGGTGAGCTGTGGCCTAACGGACACCAAGACAAGCTGCGCGCGGCCCATGACGCTTGGGAGAAGGGCGGCCGGGAACTGCGCGCGGCGGCGCAACTCGTCAACGGCGGCACCGGCTCGATGGGTGCGATCGCTCCGTTGATGGATCAGCAATCACCTGAAATCCCGGCCATGATCGCAAATTGCACCCTGGAGCGGGACCAGATGAGGTCCGTGGCCGACGGATTTGATGGGGCGGCGCAGGCATGTTCGGACTACGCGCAGGTGATTGACGATGCGCATTCGAAGATTCTGCACGAGATGGCAGTGCTTGGCGCGACAGTTGCAGCCACTGAAGTTGTTGCAGCCGTTTTAATTCCGTTCACGCTCGGAGCTAGCGAGGCAGTCTCCAAGGTCGTCGACGTGGCACGGTTGGCAGCGACGGGCGCTCGCATCGCCAACATCATCAGAGAGTTCAGGGCCGCCGCCGAGCTGTCTGGTCTGCCAGCGGTCAGTGCCGCCGGTGCCGCGGCTCGCACCGTCTCGGAACTTGCTGCGCTGCTGTCGACGCGGATGCGCATATTCTTGTCCGAGGTGTCGGGGCGGGCTGCGGGTGAAACGGCTGCCATGCAAGCGAAGGTGGAGCACGAGCTGGCCAAGGCAATCTCCGACGGCTCGATTGAGCACGTCTTCCGCGACGCAGCCGGTCATGACTTCACACGTATTCTTGCGGCCTACAGTGGAGATCGAGTCGCAGTGCTCAGAGAGGTACTTGTGCAACTCCAGACGAAAGTTCCAGCGACGGGATTGTTCAACCAGATCGCCGTCGCGATCAACGGAGAAACTGTTCTCGTCAACGGGAGGGTCGTCGATGGAGTCGTGCGCATCGGCTCGGCGTGGCTACCGTGACTGCCTACGAAGAGATTCCTCGCGGGCTGAGTCCTGTTGAGCAAAAGGTACTTTCGCAGTACCTGGCCGGCTCTCGAAGGGCCGACAGCGAGACTCTCATCGGGCAGGTTCCGCACACGAGAGTTGTCAGAGAGCACATTTCGACTCTTGACCTCGCCGTTGATGAGACACAGGCCGAGCCCGTCTACCTCGAGGCGCCTGGCCCATTGCAGCCGAGAATGTTTGCGATCGGACCAGACGGAGAAGTTTGGGGCGAGGTCCTCGTTTGGGTGACCCGCGGGTTCCTCAGCGGAATGGGACTGGCGTGGTGGAACGATGAGGTCCCGCCAAGTTGGGATTGCGTCCGCGCGACGGCGTATGAGTGGGAACTGCCAGCCGGGGCCTAGCCGCTAGCGAGTGGATTGCTTGCCCGCGTCACATTCATTTAGTTGTATGTCGGCTATTTAGTTGCATGTCGGCGGAGGAAATGAAGTGAAACCAGAGGAACATGACCTGGTACGGCTGGTGCGCTGCCTGCCCGAGCACGACCTGCCGGCCGGCGCTGAGGGCACCGTCGTCAAGGACTACACGCTGCACAGCGGCCCGAATACTAGGGATCTTCCACCCGCGTACGAGGTCGAGTTTCCCGACGACGGCAGTACCAACGAGTTCATGGTCACGCTGCGTGCGAGCGACCTTGAGGTTGTGCGGCGTTGTCACCCCCACCGCGGAAAGAATGACGTCGCGATCGAGGAACACGACGTCGTACGTCTGGTACACGCAGTGCCGGAGTACAACGCTCCGGCCGGCGCCCAGTGCACGGTCCTGTTGTTGGTGACGGCTGAGGGCTCGCCACCCGGCTGCGCGGTGGAGTTTGCGCCAGCCGTTGGCACCACAGAGCCCTGGTTTACCATCCCAGCAGCTGAACTGGAACTCGTATGGCGCCCTGGAATCGGCTGGCTTCCAGGTTTCGGGCCCGCCGAGTCGTAATATCCCCTGGGCCTATCCCGAGTGTGGACTTTATCCACACTCAGACGCCCGACGGCGTGGATGAAGTCCACATTCGGCATGGGCCGTCGCACCGCGCTGGTGGTCTGCCGGCATGGACTCGACGAACATCCCCTTCCTCGGCAGTGAAGCCCTCGCCGCCGGTGTGGTAACCAAACGAACGCTGCACAGCCGGCATCAGATGATCTACCGAAACGTGTACCTGCCGAACGGTATCGAGCTCACCCCGCAGACTCGGGCATATGCGGGGTGGCTCTGGTCCGGCCGCCGCGGGACGGTCGCGGGGGTATCCGCCGCGGCGCTGCACGGATCAAAATGGATCGACTTGCGGCTGCCCGCGGAACTGGTCCGCGCTGAAGGCAGCTCCAACGGCATCGTCGTCTACCGCGCTGTTCTCCATCCCGACGAAATCGGCGTCGTGGACGGGATCTCGGCCACGACGCCCGCCCGTACAGCGTTCGATCTTGGGCGACGGAAAGGCTTGGTGGACGCCGTGATTCGGCTGGATGCGCTGGCGCAGGCGACGGGCGTGCAACCCGCCGAAGCGTTCGACCTGGTGTCCCGACATCCCGGCGTGCGCGGCCTGACGCAACTGCGCCGGGCGCTCGACGTGATGGATGGGGGAGCGGAATCGCCGCCGGAAACCCGGACGCGGCTTCTGCTTATCGACGCCGGCCTGCCGAAGCCGAAGACGCAGATCGAGGTGCACGACGAGGGCGGGTATCCGTTCGCGCGTATCGACATGGGCTACGAAGACTGCCGGGTGGGCGTGGAGTACGACGGTGCTCAGCACTGGACGGACCCCAAACAACGGGCCCACGACATCGAGCGCGCGGTGGAACTAGCCGAACACGGGTGGATCATCGTGCGGGTCTCGGCGGACATGCTGCGCTACCGGCCGTGGGTGGTGGCGGCCCGAACGATCGATGCCCTGCGGGCCGCGGGCTGCCCATGGCTGGCCGAGTGTGGACTTTAGCCACGCTTCACCCGCGGGCAGCGTGGATCAACTCCACACTCGGCGGGCAAGCTACAGGCTGGCGGGTAGTCCGAACTTCGCGAACAGCGAGGAATCCAGGAACGCCACCACGTGCGACACCCCACCGGGCTTCACGTCGAGCACATGCAGCTGAAACGGCAGATGCTTTCCTGACTCGGCGTCTCGCATGTACATCGCCGCGGCGGGCTGGCCGTTGGCGGTGATGGGGATCAGCTTCATATCGCCGGGCAGCTCGGCCGGGCACTTCTCGCGGGACAGCCTGCCGATGGCCTCGGGCCCGACGTACCAATCGGGGAACGGCGGCATCTCCCAGATGGCGTCCGCGGTGAACAGCTCGACCAGCTTGTCGATGTCGTAGGCCTCGAACGCCGCGATGTAGCGATCCAGCAGATCGCGGGCTTCCGGCTCCTGCGGGCCGGCGATCTTGTCGTCCTGGGTGGGCCCGACCTCATCGAGCTGCGCCCTGGCCCGCTGCAACAGGCTGTTGACGGCGGCCGTGGTGGAACCGATGGCATCGGCCACCTCGGCGGCCTTCCACTGCAGCACGTCGCGCAACACCAGCACCGCGCGCTGGCGGGCGGACAGATGCTGCAGTGCGGCGACGAACGCCAGCCGCACCGAATCCCGGGATTCGACGATCACCGAAGGATCCGTCGGGTCTTCCCCGTCGGGAAGGGGCTCCAGCCAGGGCACTTCATTGCGCTCGATGATCTCGTCACCCGGATCCGAGCTCGGTGCGCCGAGGCCCGTGGGCAGCGGCCTGCGCTGGCGGCCCTCCAGCGCGGTCAGGCAGGTGTTGGTGGCGATGCGGTGCAACCAGGTGCGCACCGACGACTTGCCCTCGAACCGGTCGTAGGCCTTCCAGGCCCGCAGAAATGTCTCCTGCACCAGGTCTTCGGCGTCGTGTAGCGAGCCGGTCATCCGGTAGCAGTGCGCCAACAGCTCACGTCGATACTGCTGCGCGTCGGCCAGAAACGCGTCTGGGCCGTCAGCTCTGTCATCAAGGCTTCGTGCGAGCACGCTCACAGTGACGAGCTTACGACGCGACGGCGACAAATTTGGGCCAGGTGTGAACGCTACGCTGCGTGCGTGGTGACAACCCGGAGCGAACGGACCTTTGACGGTGTCGGTGGCGTGCGCATCGTGTACGACACCTGGACGCCGGAGACGGCGCCGAAGGCCGTGCTCATCCTGTCCCACGGATTCGGTGAGCATGCCCGCCGCTACGACCACGTGGCGCAGCGGTTCGGCGAGGCGGGCTTGGTGACGTACGCCCTTGACCACCGCGGACATGGCCGCTCCGGCGGCAAACGGGTCTATCTCAAGGACATCTCGGAGTTCACCGGGGACTTCAAGACCCTGGTCGGCATCGCCGCCCAGGAGCACCCGGGGCTACCCAAGATCGTGCTCGGCCACAGCATGGGTGGCGCCATCGTGTTCGCCTACGGCGCCGAGAACCCGGGCGACTACGACCTGATGGTGCTTTCGGGCC
>JBEVHL010000331.1:0-9686 GCA_040511255.1 Mycobacterium sp.
ATTCCCCCCGCTTGCGGGTCGCCAACGGGCTGTCCCCGGAGCGGCTGCGTAAGCAGCTCGACGTGATCGACGAACTGCGCGAGAAGTTCGCGCCCATGGTGATCCTGACCGGCATCGAGGTCGACATCCTCGACGACGGCGCGCTGGACCAGGAGCCGGAACTCCTCGAGCGGCTCGACATCGTCGTGGCCAGCGTGCACTCCAAGCTTGCCATGGACGCCGCGTCGATGACCCGGCGGATGGTGCGCGCGGTCTCCGAGGGCTACGCCGACGTACTGGGCCACTGCACCGGGCGGCTGGTGGAAGGCAACCGTGGCCTGCGCCCGGAGTCGAAATTCGACGCCGAGAAGGTATTCACCGCCTGTCTGGAGCACGGCACCGCGGTGGAGATCAACTCGCGCCCGGAGCGGCGGGACCCGCCGACACGGTTGTTGGCCATGGCGTTGGAGATCGGCTGCGACTTCTCCATCGACACCGACGCGCACGCGCCCGGGCAGCTGGACTTCCTCGGCTACGGCGCTCAGCGAGCATTGGACAGCGGCGTGCCTGTCGACCGGATCGTCAACACCTGGTCCGTCGAGCGGCTGCTGAAGTGGGCGTCATGATCAGTCCGGCAGCATAGGCATCTCCAATCCCGGATCGCGGCCGACCAGCACCCCGCGGGTGACCGCCGCATTGCCGTACCGGCGGCGCACATCGTCCATCGCGATATCCACGGCCAACAGATCCGGCTGCGCGGTGAACGGCAGCTCCAGCTGCTGTGCGCCCTCGCGGTCGATATTCGACACGGCGAACCCGACCAGGGTCAGACCCCGCTCGGCGAACAGCGGCGCAGCGGTGGCGACCAGCTCCCGCGCTGCCGCCAGGATGGGCTCCGTCGAACCGGTGGCCCGGGGCAACGTGTGGCTGCGGGTGGCCCGGGTGAAATCGGCGAACCGCAGCCGCAGCGTCACCGTGCGCCCGGTGCGGTTGGCGCTGCGCATCCGACGGGTGATCCGATCGACCAGGTTGATCACGACGGCGTCGATCTCGCCGGCCGACATCCGGCTGCCCGCCCGACCCAGTGCGCGCTGAGCACCCACCGAGCGGCGCCGCACCCCGGTGACGACCCGCCGCTGGTCGATATTGCGCGACAGGGCGTAAAGCTGCCGGCCCATCGCCCCACCGACCATCGACGACAACGTGGTCTCGCTCAGCTCGGCGACCTGCGCGACGGTCTCGATGCCGTGCGCGTGCAGTTTGTCGGCGGTCTTGGCGCCCACCCCCCACAATCGGCGGACCGGCAGGGGATGCAGGAAGCTGAGCTCGCGATTGGGCGGGACGAGGAGCAGGCCGTCCGGCTTGGCCTCCTGGCTGGCGACCTTGGCCAGGAACTTGGTGCGGGCGATGCCGACGGTGATGGGCAGGCCGACCTGGTCGAGCACCTGTGCGCGCAGGCGGGCCCCGATCTGGATGGGCTCACCGGAGACCCGCGGCAGCCCGCCGACATCCAGGAAGGCCTCGTCGATCGAGATCGGTTCGACCAGCGGGGTGGTGTCGTGGAAGACCTCGAAGACCGCCTCGCTGGCCTGGGAGTAGGCCGACATCCGCGGCGGGACGACGATGGCGCGCGGACACAGCTGCAGCGCCTGGCGGCCGCCCATCGCGGTACGCACGCCATAGGCCTTGGCCTCATAGCTGGCCGCGAGCACCACCCCGCCGCCGACGATGACGGGGCGCCCCCGCAACGTCGGGTCGTCGCGCTGCTCTACGGACGCATAGAACGAATCCAGGTCCGCATGCAGGATGCTGGCCGAACCCGACCCGGAAGACCCTGACACGAACATATGTTCGCATGCCGGTCCGACAGCTAGGGCAGTTCGCCGTAGATAGCCGCGGTCCAGATGTAGGTGAGGGTGTCGAGGATCTGGTCCTGCGGCAACGCCGGGTCGTAACCCACGATGGATGACGTCATCACCGCTTCGTTCATCAAGTTCAAGGCCGTCGCGAGGTGCTGGGCGGGCAGGGTCTCCGGCGCTGTTCCGGCGGCGCGTTCGGCCTTGATGACTTCGGTGGTGTGCGCTATCGACCTCCGCATGAAGTCAGACCAGAGGGTGCGCAGTTCTGCGCTGCCGCCACGCACCTCCGCGGCGGCGGCGGATAGCGCCGGGCGAGCGGCGAAAGTCGCGAAAAACGAGTTGATTCCCTCACGGACCGACGTGTCGCGATCCGTCGACGCCAGTCCGCCCAGGCTCGCCAGACGCGAATTCGCTTCCAGCATCAGCCGATCCAGCAGGGTGAGCAGCACCGCCTCTTTGGATGGAAAGTAAAAGTAGAACGTCGGGCGGGACAGGCCGGCCCCCTTGGCCAGATCATCGACGGAGATGTCGGCGAACGAGCGAGATTCCAGCAGGCGCTCGGCGGTCTCCAAGATCGCCGCCTCGCGGTCCTCGCCCGACGGCCTGGTGGAGCGGCGACCTCTGGGGCGGGCCTCATTGGCAGTGGTCACCCGGCTGAATTTACACCATGTCGAACTTCTCAACACACTGTTGACCTACTCAACACCGTGTTGATAGCTTTACATCATGACCGAACATGTCGACGTAGTGATCGTGGGCGCCGGGATCTCCGGCATCAGCGCCGCCTGGCACCTGCAGGACCGCAGCCCGAACAAGAGCTACCTGATTCTGGAGGGCCGGGAGAACTTCGGCGGCACCTGGGATCTGTTCAAATACCCGGGCATCAGATCCGACTCCGACATGTTCACGCTCGGCTTCCGGTTCAAGCCGTGGACCTCGGAGAAAGCCATCGCCGACGGGCCGTCGATCATGGCGTACCTGACCGAGGCGGTCACCGAATTCGGCATCGACAAACACATCCGCTACCGCCACCAGGTGATCGCCGCGGACTGGTCCGACACCGACAACCGCTGGACCCTGCGGGTCAACAAGGGCGGTGAAGAGATCACCATCACGTGCTCCTTCCTGTTCGCGTGCAGCGGCTACTACAACTACGACCAGGGCTACTCCCCGGAGTTCGCGGGCGCCGACGACTTCACCGGCACCATCATCCATCCGCAGCACTGGCCTGAGGACCTGGACTACACCGGCAAGAAGATCGTGGTGATCGGCAGTGGGGCCACTGCGGTGACTTTGATTCCGGCGCTTGCCAATTCGGGCGCCGGTCACGTGACCATGTTGCAGCGCTCGCCGACGTACATCGGGGCGCTGCCGGACAAGGATCCGTTCGCCATCCGGATGAACAAGACCTTCCCGGCGAAGCCGGCGTATGTGGCGAACCGCTGGAAGAGCATCCTGTTCCAGTCGGCCCAGTACCAGATCGCCCGGCGGTTCCCGCAGTACATGCGCAAGACCCTGATGACCATGGCCAAGCGCAGGTTGCCCGAGGGCTACGACGTCGAAAAGCATTTCGGTCCGCGTTACAACCCGTGGGACGAGCGACTGTGCTTGGCGCCCAACGGCGATCTGTTCAAAACCATTCGACACGGCCAGGCCGATGTGGTCACCGACACCATCGACCGCTTCGACTCCACCGGCATCACGCTGAACTCCGGTGAGCACCTGGACGCCGACATCATCGTCACCGCAACGGGATTGAACCTGCGGCTGTTCGGCGGCGCGGCCATCCTGCGCAACGGCGCACCCGCCGATCTGACCGAGATGATGGCCTACAAGGGCATGATGCTCTCCGGGCTACCGAACATGGCCTTCACCATCGGCTACACCAACGCCTCGTGGACGCTCAAGGCAGATCTGGTGTCGGAGTTCGTCTGTCGCGTCCTGAACTACATGGACTCTCACGGCTACGATACCGTCGTGCCCCAACGGCCGGGCACGGAAATCGAAGAGCGGCCGCTGATGGACTTCACGCCCGGCTACGTGCTGCGTGCGCTCGACGAACTGCCCAAGCAGGGGTCGAAGGCGCCGTGGCGACTCAAGCAGAACTATCTGTTCGATCTGCAGTTCATCCGCAGGGGCAAGGTGGACGACGACGCACTGCACTTCACCAAACACCGTGCGGTGACACCGGTCAGCGCCTGATCAGCCCTCACGGCTGACGACGACGATCCCGTCGTCGTCGCTGTGGGCGACTTCGCCGGGGACGAAGGTCACCCCGCCGAACGTCACCGCCACATCGCGCTGGCCGGCCCCGGTCTTGGCGCTCTTGCGGGGGTTGGTGCCCAGCGCCTTGATCCCGATGTCCAGGGTGCGCAGCGTCGACGCGTCCCGCACCGCGCCGTTGACGATGATCCCGGCCCAGCCGTTGGCGCGGCCGGACTCGGCGATCAGATCGCCGACCAGTGCGCTGTGCAACGAGGCATCGCCGTCGATCACCAGCACCTTGCCGTCGCCCGGCTCGGCCAGCATCGACTTGACCAGTGCGTTGTCCTGGAAGCATTTCACCGTGCTGATGACGCCGGCGAACTGGGCGCGGCCGCCGTACTGCCGCAGCTGCAGATCGCAGCTTCGGACGTCGGGGCCGATATCGTCGACCAGGTCTGCGGTGGCGCGGGGGCTGACAGTCACGGGATGAATGCTAGGCCAGCATCAGTCGTCGTTGGTGTGGCGGCGCAGTTGGCGCACCAGTAGCAGCGCGAGCAGGCTGATGGCGATGGCCGCGGCCAGTGGGGTCGACACCCGGCGCGATGCGGCGGCCGGGGCCAGTGCCGGCCGGACGACGGAGTCGCTGGCCTGCTCGACAGTCGACTTCGCTTCGGCAGCAACCACTTTCGCGGCCTCGGCGATATCGCCCGAACCGTTGGTGATGGCCGGCGCGGGAGGTGCCGGCGCCGGCGGTGGCGGCGGTGGCGGAGCAGGGACGGCCTTTGCGGGCGGAGGGCCGGCATCGGTGGCCTTCGCGATCTTTTTCGCCGGGGCCTTCTTGGGCTCGGCCTTCTTGACGGCTTTCTTCACGGCCTTAGCAGGAGCCTTCTTGGCGGGGACCTTCTTCGCCGGGGCGGCGGGGACGTCAGCGGCGGGCGTCGGCGCCGGTGCCGCAGCTGCGGCCTCGGGCCGTTCGGCGGGCTGATCCTGCTGGTCGGCCATGGTGGCTGCTCCTTTTCGGTTGTCGTCGCGTGCACCCGCAGTGGTCAACCATCATGCCAGGTCGGGGTCGCACCGCAGCGGGCGTCAGCCCGTCACGGTCAAGGCCGCCGCCAGCGTCAACGCAACGGCCATCAGTGCGACTTCGGCCAACGACCGCGTCCGGGACTGCTGGGCGCTGACCCGGTGCGCCCGGGCCGCGGGCACCCAGGTGGATCGGTTGCGCCAGGCCAGTACCAGCAGCGTCGCGGTCACCGCGATCTTGGCCAGCAGCACCCGCCCGTACCCGCTGGCATACAGATCGTGGACCGAGCCCACCGTGATCAGCGCACCGACGATCCCGCCGAGCAGCAGCGCGCTCATGCAGTACAGCGACAGCTGGGAAAAGCGGGGCAGCACCCGCGCCCACTGGCCGCGGGCCGAGACCGTGACGGCCAACGCGGCGAGCGTGCCGCACCACAGGGCGGCGGCCAGCGCGTGCGCCGCGATCGCCACGGCGCCGACGGTGTGATCGGCCAGGTGGCCGATCACCACCCGGGCGGCGATACCGCAGGCGGTGATCCCCGCCGCGGCGGTCAGCAGGGCGTCGGTCGGACGAACCGCGCCGACCAGGACGCAGACCACCGCGGCGGCCGCGAGGCTCAACAACCCCGATCGGCCGGGGGTGGTGCTGAGCGCGAATTCGAGCGCCGTTCGCAGGGGCAGCCGGGTCACCGGGGTTGCCGCGGCTTGGGCCGCCGACAGCGCCAGGCGGACCAGTTCGGCGATCAGCCAGACCCCACTCGCCGCGGCCAGCGGACGCGCGGCACGTGCACTCAACTCGCCGCGATAGCGCGGGCCGTCCAGCCACGGCACCACGGCCAGGCCCAGAGTGAGCACCGCCGACCCGTCGGCAATGGCGCGCACCGCGGCCATCGCGGGCGACAACGCCGGGTGGGCCAAGGCCCACGCCAGCGCTGTCGCCAACGCGAGAACCGCTGCGACGCAACCCCAGAGCCGAGCGCGGTCGGCGGTCACGACCTGCGGGCCGCCCACAGCGCACCGCCGGCGATCAGCACCGCCGCGCCGGCCACGAACGGCCACACCGGCAGTCCGGACTCGGCGGCCGCACCCGCACTCGCCGACGGTCCCGGCTGACCGGTCCCCGCTTGGGTCAGGGCAAACGACCAGGACCCGGACACCACATGACCGTCGGCGGAGGTGGCCCGGTAGTTCACCGTGTACGTGCCGACCGGGCCGAGGGGCAGCACCGCGACGCTGACCACCGCCCCCTCGACCTGCGGAGCACCGGTCGACCACAGATTGCCGTCCGGGCCGACCACGGTCATGGCGGCGAACGACGGCTGCATCTTCTCGTTGAACGTCGCACTGACCCGAGCGGGACCTGTTGTCACAGAAGCCTTGTCGAGCGGATCGGTGGCGATCCGGGTGGCGTGGGCCGATGCGACCGCGGTGCCCGCGAACAGCAGCAGACCCCCGAACAGGAACGCCGCACCCAGCGCCCGGACCAGTTTCACGCGCCGCGCCTGACCAGTGCGATACCCACACCGGCCGCCGCGACCAGCAGGGCGCCACCGGCCAGGGCGCGCGCGATGTTGTCAGGCCCCAGCTTCACTTCTTCGGTGGCCGGCGTCGGCGGCGCCGCGGGGGCCGGTGGGGCACCCGGCGCGGCGGGCGGCGGCGGCGGCATGCGGTGATCAGCGGGTCCGGCGCCGGCCGCGGCGAGCGGCAGTGTCGGTGCCGGGTGCTCGGGTTCACCCCCGCCGGGCAGCGGCTTCTGGTCCCATTGCACCACTGTGCCGTCGGCGTAGGTCTGGGTGGCCGGGAAGCTGGCGGAGTCGGCGTCGGGCAACGTCACCAGCAGCTGGAACAGCTCGAACTGGTCGGGTGGGATGCCGGCCCCTGGCGTGGCCGTCCACGTCACCGCACGCACGGTGCCCGCCGCGACGTCCTTGTCGAGTTTGACGGTCCAGCCGGGCATCACGTCGGCACTCGCCGAGGCGACGTCGGGCAGAGCCACCCGCAGCTCTGTCGTCGAGGAACCCGTCGACGACTCGTTGGGCACCTGGAAGGTGACGATTGTGGTGGTGCCACGTACCGGATCGTCGGCGTCGACATGTACGTGGGCCTGGGCCGCGGCCATGCCGGCGCAGGAGAACAAATAGAGCGTGGTGGCCGCGGCGGCCGTGGCCAGGGCACGCGGAAACAGCGTGGTACTACGGGTCATTGGATTGTCTTTCGGTATCGCAGGGTGAGGGGAAGGTCGGTCAGCGCAATGCGCCGACGGGCGGTCCCCGATGCGATATCGATGCGGCTATCAGCCGCACCCGCTGCTGCGGCGGGTCAGTGCGGACGGCGACGAGCAGGACGCCCGGAGTCACCGGACCGACGGCGGTACGTCTGGCGCTCTGGATGGCCGAGGACAGCGCGGTGTAAAGCTGTTCGCTGATCACGACCAGCAGGGCGCCGCAGACGACGGCCGCGAAGTGCGCAGCCAGCATCAGCGGCGACGGCTTGGACAGCGACATGCCGCCGCAGGCGCTCAACGTCACGTGGCCCACCAGCTGGCCCAGGCCCAGCACGCCGATCAGCACCCGGGCCTGCGATGTCCGGTCCCAGCGGGCGACACAGGCGCCGAAAGCGGCGGCAACCACCGCCAGCAGAGCCACCGTCCCGCCCGTCGGCAGCATCCCGTCGGCGAACCCGTGGGCGGCGATCGCCAGCGCACCGGTATAGGCGCCGACAGTCACCCCCCTCAGGTTGGCGGCAGCGGAGCTCGGCACGGCGGGGCGGGAGTCGGTCAGAGCACGCCGAGGCGAGCCATCAGGTCGGCGTCGATACCGTCCAACTGCTCGGCGATGGCCGCATGGGCGGCGCGGCGACGCGCGACCGGCATGCTCTCGGCGGCAGTGACCGCGGCAGCGAGGTCGGTCAGACGGTCCGTCATCGCGGCGACGAACTTCTTGGTCTCGGCGTCCTTCGGTTTCTTCTCTGCGACGCCGCGCAACGAGCGTTCGGCGCCGGCGATCCGCGAGGACAGCTGACCGCCGTGACCGGAGAACTGGCCGATCTGGCTGAGCGGCACCCCGAGCCGCTCGGCACGGCGTTCGTCGAGCGTGCCGCGCACCGCGGTGGCGGCGCGGTAGATCACGGGCACGACGATCGGCGCCAGCAGGCGGGCGACAGTGAGGCTTCGCCGGATGCGCGCGGGTGAGAGGAGCTTGCCGTCCCGGACCGCCTTGAGTTGGGTCTCGGCCACCTTGAGCGTCGCCCTGTCGCTGTCGCGCAGTGCCTTGATCTGAGCCTTGAGTGCCTTGGTCTCGGCCCGCTGCGCAGACTTGATCCGGCGCTTCTCGTTCTTCGCGCCCAGCCGTGCCTCGAGCTTGGCCTTGGCCTTGATGGCCTTTGCCTCGGCACGACGCGTCGCGCGGCTCTTGCGCTTGGTGAACAGGCCCATCCCGGCCGCCTTCCGGTGAGTTGGGGGACTCGCGTGACGACACCCCGCGATCGGTCTGCCAACCCTATCGTCTGGCCGAACGGCCGGAATTGCCACCTGCGGTTATGCGAGAATGAGTCGGGACAACCGAGGTTGGCGCCGCGATCCTGGGCAGAGCTGGTGGCGACGCCGCAACACGGAACAGGTCGGCAGTGGACAGCTTGCGGGTGCGGAGCGCAGCGATCAGCGGCGTGATCGCATGCGGTTTGCTGGTGGGCGGCACTGGTGGTTTGGGTGTTGCGGTGGCCACCGCCGGGCCCGATAGACACGACACTCAGGACGACGGCCCCGGGCGTGACGGCCAGCATCACGACCACGGTGACCGCGGTGACCACGGCGACGACGACAACCACGGCCACGGCGGTGGTGACGGTCACGGTCACGGTGGTGACGGAGACGGCCAGGGCAACGGGTCGGGTCACGGCGACGGCGACGGCGGTGGTCACGACGGCGACGGCGGTGGTCACGGCGGTGGTGGGCACGGCCATGGCGACGGCGGTGGCGGGCACGGCCATGGTGACGGGCACGGCCATGGTGGCGGCAACGGTCACGGGGGTGACGGCGACGGCAGTGGCGACGGCGACGGCGACGGCGGCGGCAAAGGCAGCGGGGACGGCGATCCGCCCAGGCAGAACCCACCCACTGAGAAACCACCCGCCAACAACCCACCTGCCGTCAACCCACCCACCGTCAACCCACCGGCCGACAACCCACCTGCCGGGAACCCGCCGACGGAGAGACCAGCGACCGAGATCCCGGGCGGCGCGAATAACGGGAGCGGTAGACCGCCGACCGTCCCTGCACCGGAAAACGGCAGCGGCGGTGCGCAACCGTCGACCATGCTCCGTCCCGCCCTGCCACCGCTATCCATTCAGCCCGCAGCGCCCGCTCCGGCAAGCGATCCGGGCCACGCCGGCGTCGGGCTACTGCCCCCGCTCGGAATAGGTGAGGTGCCGGTAGCCATCGGCGTTCCGATGGTCATCCTGGCGCCGGCGTCGCCGAATGTGCCGGTCCGGCCCGCCCCGCTGCCGGTCGCGGTGTCGCCGGCCGCGCCTCAAATGCCGGTTCAGGCATCGGAAAAGATCATCGAAAAAGTGCCGGAAGCGCCCGCGAGCCAGTCGCCGCTGGCAGAAACATTCCGTGCGGGG
>JBEVHL010000332.1:0-6422 GCA_040511255.1 Mycobacterium sp.
CCGACTTCGGTCAGCTGCCCGGCGAACCCGACGCACACCCACACCCCGGTCCAGTCCGTGGTGTCGGCGGAGGGATGCTGCGCCGTCGACGACGGCTGCCACAACAAATTCGTCTGGGACGTCATCCGGGCAGGTGGTAGTTCAGCGCCGGGGTGGAGGCGAACCGGCCCCGCGGGTAGACCGCCGCCGGGTCGGGTGCCGGCAGGGGCCCGTCCTGCATGAAGTGGTTGAGCACGTTGGCGGTCAGCGTGGAGATGTTGTTGTCGTAATGGTTGTGCGACAGGCTGCCGCAATAGGAAATCGAGCTGAACGACCACACCCCACCACCATTGGGGGTTTCGTGGAACGCCATATCGGCGCGGATCCGCGGATTCTGTGTGCCGGTGTGCCCGGGAGCGTTGGTCAAGATCAGCTCGGTCACCGTCAGATAGGCATCGGTGTGCAACCCCGCCGACGTCGCCACCAACAACGTGTGCGGCGGTGAGCCCAGGGTGGTGTCGACATTGTCGACTTCCGCTCCGGCCGCCCCGCCACCGACCAGTCCGAAGTCCCCGAGCCGTTCGTCGGCGTCGATGCCGGTGAACGCCCACGCCACGCGCGGATCATCGCTGTCCGGGGTGCGCTTGAAGTAGGTGGACACATCGAATCCTTGGGCCACCATGGATGTCCCGCTGACCGCGGCCATATCGCGGCCCAGGAACCGCCACATCCCACCGAGTTTGCCGTCGCTCTGGTGGTAGTACTCCCCGGGCTGGGCCTGCCACGGCCGGATCCCCGACTCGCAGCGCCGCATCTCGGTGATCTCCCCGCGGCCGTAACCGGGATGGAAGGTGTGCCGCCAATAGAACCCGTCGCCACCCATGTACATGAACCGCCCACCGCGATCCTTGTAGGAATGGATCGCATCGAGATAGCGGCCGTCCTTGTGCTCGGGATGCGACCCGGTGATCAGGACGTTGTAGCCCTCGATCCGCTCGAGGCCGTCGTAGCTGATGTCCTCGTCGGTGATCACGTCGAAGTCGTAGCCCAGCTCGATCAGCCAATCGATCAGGTGCAGATCGGCGTTGAACTGCCACGGCGCCTGCGCAGCAGGCGAATCGCATTTGGGCCGGAAGTTCAGGATGGGCCGCAGCCGAGACGACAGGTGCACACCGGACCCGTCGCTGTGGGTGTCGTAGGTCGAATAGCCGTACTCCCGGTGCACGCTGAGAAAAATGTGCTGGGGCGCCATGATCGGCGTCCGGTACATCAGCGCTTCCATGCTGCCGCCATTGCTGGCCAGGTGTTCGTTGGCGTAGGCCATGTAGTCGGTGGTCGACATGATGACGGCGATCTTGGCCTGCGGTGCACCGAGTGGAGTCCGGACCATGAAAGGCACGTAATCCTCATCGCCCTCCTCGGTGGTCAGCTTCACCGCATACACCGCGCTGGGCAGATCGTCGGGCACCGTCAGCGTAAAGCCGGCAGCCCAGCGGGCGTCGTCGACGTCGTCGTCGTGAAAGTGGATCGCGCCATATTCGCGGGCATCGGCGCTCCACGAGATCTGCGCACCGCTCCAGTTGTGCCCAGTCATCCCCCGGGCGGGTAGCCCGACCAGTTCCCCGTCCAGCCGGTAGGGCCCGGCGTCGACAATCGTGCGGGTCGGGATCTCCAAGCTGAAATCCCAGGCGGCCACCAGCGCCGCCCCGAGAACCGCCGACGGTCCTACGCCACGGCGCTCGTCCATTCCTGGCGCAGCGCCGAGCTTCATCGTCTCGATCTCAAGTCGGGTGAGCACCCTCGCGGACAACCGTGCCGCGTCGATCTTGCCGTTGTAATGGTCGGTCATCAGCCAGCCGTGGGGTTGGCGGGAGGCGCTGTCGGGCTCGCTGGTGGTGGGGTGGCCGGCGAACGTGAACGGCACGGCGGTGTGGACGACGCCGTCGGCGAATACCGCCTCGACGGGTTCGGGATTGGGGTCCAGCGCGTAGCGGATCTGCGGTTCATGGTGCAGGACAGCAGATCCCGTCTCGGCATCGAACGTCGCGGCGATGAAATGCCAAGCCCGGTCGCGCACCGGTTCGGCGGAGGTCAGGGTCTGGCCGTTGATTCGCAGACACACCCGGCCCTCGAGGTCGAGGAACAGCCCGTAGCCCTGACCCAGTGCCCACTTGCCCATGATCATCTGTTCGCCCGGCGCCCAGTAGCCCGCTACTTTGGTGGGCATGGTCGGCCAAATCCAGCACTGCAGGGTGAAGCTGTCCACCCGGAGCGGACGACGATCGGCCACCATGCCGTAGGAACCGGCATGAATGGTCTGCAGGCTGCCCGGGTAGGTGCCGTTGATCGGCGAGTCGAGGATCTCCTCTTTGAACCCCGGCCCGGTCGGATGAGTGTCGCCGTGGATCAACTTGACCAGTTCGGCGCGGTAGGTCTCCGGGCCGTCGCAACTGACGAAGAAGTCGACGCTGTCACCCTGCTCGATCGTCCACTTGCTGCCGTATCCGGTCAGCCGCAGCAACTCCGGGTAGGTCTCGGTGTCGGTATACATTTCGCTCACGGTCCCCAGTTCTCCCCTCGGGCCTTCCACGCCGGCGTGTAATGCTCAGGCATACCGTCCTCGGCGGGGTACTGCTCCAGTCGCATCTTGAAGATCTCGGCCTGCGCGACCTGTTCGTCGGTGAACACCCGGTCGTCGGCGAACTTCGGTGGTACACCACGGATTCCGGACAGCTGCGCAATGCGCCACTGCTGCTCAGGCTTGGTGCAGACGATGATCAGCTTGCCGCCGAACGCACCGGTGGGCTGCCAACGCATCCGGTTCAATACTTTGTCAAGTTGCACGTCATCCTGGATGCCGCCGTGCACACCGATTGCGCTGCCAGGTTTTTCGGTGCGCAGCACCGAGAATCCCGCGACGCCGTGGAAGTCCTCGACGCTTGCTTCGATCTCGCCGAGCATCTTCTGCCGCGTCTCGTCATCTTGCGGAATCGGAATCATCTAGCAGCCTCCTTCGTCTCCGGTTGCGTCGCCAGTTCAATTGGGCTGTCTCACTTTTTATGCTACTGATGCTTTGGCGACGGGGCTCGCTGGAAAGGATGCGCATCAGAACTCGCGCAGGGTGTCGCGCAGCGTCGTGGTGGTGTACTCGGAGCGGGTGAGTCCAAGCTTCTGAAGTTCGGGGACCAGGCCGTCGGTGATCTCGGTGACGTAGCGGCGGTTGAGCCGCATCACCGGGCTGGTGATCAGGAAGCCGTCGCCACCGACCTCTTCCATCATCTCGCCCATCTCCCTGGCGACCTCGACGGGTGTGCCGACGAGCTCCACACTGCTGGACACCCCGCTGCCAGAGATGATCTGGCGCAACGTCTTACCTTTGCCCCGTGAGACGAAGTCCTCCAACGACCCGCGTTCACCGTTGGTCGTCAGACCCTCGGGCAGCGGTTCGTCCAGCTCGAACTGGGCGAAGTTGATCTCGGTGACCGAGGAGATCTCCGCCAGCATGTATTCGATGTAGGACGGATCCCTCAACCACCGGTCCTGCTTGGCCAGCGCCTCGTCACGGGTGTCTGCCACAATCGGCGAGATCAGGTAGAGCACCTTGCATTGCGACGGATCACGGCCGTGCGCCTTCATCCGCTCGTGGATGTCGTCGCGGTAGGCCTTCATCGCCTCGGGACCATTGGCCGGGGCGACGATGGTGTCGGCGTGTTGGGCGGCCAACTCCCGCCCCGGGGGCGAGGCGCCCGCCTGGGCAATGGTAGGCCGGTACTGCGGTGAGGGTGCGGTGTTCAGTGGTCCGCGGGATTTGTAGTACTTACCCTCGAAGTCAATTGTGTTGACCTTCTTGTAATTCGCGTACGTCCCTGTCGCGTAGTCCCGTTCGATGGCGTCCGGCTCCCAGGACTCCCACAACTTGCCGACCAAGTCCAGGTACTCACTGGCCATCGCGTAGCGCTCGTCGTGCTCGTAGAGCTTGTCCAACCCGAAGTTCTGTGCCGAGCGGTCCTCGGCTGAGGTGACCACATTCAAGCCGAACCGACCACGGGCGATGTGGTCGATCGTGCTGGCCACTCTCGCCAGCAGGAACGGCGGGTAGAAACTGGTGGACATCGTCGGGACCACGCCGATGTGCTTGGTGGCGGCTGCGATCAGCACGGCCAGCGGCAGCGGGTCATGCTTGGGATTCACCCCGTGTTTGAGGTCGTTCTCCATGGTGCCGCCATAGGCCGTGGACACCATCAGCTTGTCCTCGATCAGGATGTAGTCGAATTTGGCACGCTCCAGATTCCGGGCTACCTCGACGTAGAAGTCACCGGTGAAATCCCGGCCGCCGTCGCCCCAGTTGCCGTTCCACTCGTCGGCGACGAAGTTGAGGAACCAGCCAAGGTGAAACTTGTCAGTCATGGGCTCTAGAACTCTCGCAGGGTGTCGCGCAGCAACGTGGTGGTGTACTCGCTGCGGGTCAGGCCGCGCTTCTGCAGTTCGGGGACCAGGCCGTCGGTGATCTCGGTGACGTAGCGGCGGTTGAGTCGCATCACCGGGCTGGTGATCAGGAAACCGTCACCACCGACCTGCTCCATCACCTCGCCCATCTGGTCGGCCACCTCGGCAGGGGTGCCGACGAACGGAATGCTGCCGGCCATTGCACTACCGGTAACCAGTTCGCGCAGCGTCTTGTCTTTGCCTGCGGATACGAAGGCGGCCAGGGAACCGCGCTCGCCGTTGGTGGTCAGCTCCGGTAGTGGCTGGTCGAGATCGAATTGGGAGAAGTCGATCTCGGTGATCGCCGAGATCTCGGCCAGCATGTGCTCGGTGTAGTGCGGATCGTTGTACCACCGCTCGCGCTTGGCCACCGCCTCGTCGTGGGTGTCGGCCACGATCGGGGAGACGACGTAGAGCACCTTGCAGTCGTCGGGATTGCGCCCGTTGGCCGTCATCCGGGCGCGGATGTCGTCGCGGTAGGCGCGCATCCGATCGACGTCATCGGCCGGCCCGACGATGGTGTCGGCGTACAGAGCGGCCAGCTCCCGTCCCGGCGGGGAGGCGCCGGCCTGTGCGATCACCGGACGGTACTGCGGCGACGGCGCGGTGTTCAGCGGGCCACGCGACTTGTAGTACTTGCCCTCGAAGTCAATCGTGTTGACCTTCTGGTAATCCGCGTAGGTCCCGGTCGTGTAGTCGCGGACGATCGCGTCGGGTTCCCACGATTCCCACAGCTTGGTGATGAGCTCCAGATACTCGCCGGCGCGGGCGTAGCGTTCGTCGTGTTCGTAGAGCTTGTCCATGCCGAAGTTCTGCGCCGAGCGGTCCTCGGCTGAGGTGACGACGTTCAGCCCGAACCGTCCGCGGGAGATGTGGTCCACGGTGCTGGCGACCCTGGCCAGGAGGAACGGCGGGTAGAAGCTGGTCGACATGGTGGGGACGACGCCGATGTGTTCAGTGGCGGCCGCGATCAACACCGCCAGCGGCACCGGATCATGTTTGGGGACGAGCCCCTGCTTCAGCGCATGCTCCATGGTGCCGCCAAATGCGTTGGGCACCATCAGCTTGTCTTCGATCAGGATGTAGTCGAACTTCGCCCGCTCGAAGTCGCGGGCGACCTCGACGTAGAAGTCACCGGTGAAGTCACGCCCACCGTCGCCCCACGTGTCGTTCCACTCGTCGGCTACGAAGTTCAAGAACCACCCCAGGTGGAACATGTCGGTCATGTCTTCTCCTCATCTGTACTGCGTCAATACTGTTGCTGGGTAACCGATGTCAGGCGCGCTTGATGCCTTGCATCAGTAGGACTTGCGGGAGATATGAGTTGACTGCGATTCCGGTGATGTCCGTGTGGGTGATCGCCGCGGTGGGCGGCACACACATCGGAATCAGGACGGCGTCATCGTTGAAGACCTGGCTGAGTTGCTGGTAGACGGCGTTCATCTCGTCGATGGTGGGTTTGAGGATCGCGTCATCCATCAGCTTGTCGACCTCTGGGTTCGAATACTGGTAGAAATTCAGCGGTTTGGCATCGGTCCGGTACATGATGCGGAACGTGGTGTCCAAGTGGAAAGCGTCGCCGCCGACGTAGCACAGCATCATGTCGGGCCGTTTCTCGCTGGGCTGGTTCGCCAGGTCGAATTGCTCGGAGGGCTGCATCGTCCGCAACGCGACGTCCAACCCGAGCGCGGCTAGTTGGCTCTGCACCAACTCGGCCATCTGCTGGCGACCCGCGCCGCCGTCGGACAGACACGCAAGGTCGACCTTCTTCGACGGGAGTCCGGCCACCAGCGCTTTGAGGGCAGTGGTGTCCACTGTGGTCGGGAACGGAGCCAAGGCCGGTGGCAGGGAACCGTCGGCCCACATCGACGACTGCGCCTTACCCAGGCCGCCCCAGGCGGTATCGACGATCGCGGTGCGATCCAGCGCGGAGCGCATGGCCTGGCGCAGTGCCCTGT
>JBEVHL010000333.1:0-28174 GCA_040511255.1 Mycobacterium sp.
TAGTTGCCCTCTCGGTCGTCGTCGCGGTCTCGCTGGTGGTCGCCATCGGCGTGCTGAACCGGGCGCGGATCTCCTTTCAGGAGGACGCCGCGGAATCCTTCGCCATCGGCGACTGCGTGGTGGTCCCGTCCGCGGCGCCGAACGTCGTGCGGGCCACCAAGTCGTCGTGCGTCGTCGACCCGAGCTACACGATCGGCGCCACCACCACCGCGTCGGGCAGCTGCCCCAGCGCCGAGTACCAACGGTTCCCCGCACCGGCGGCCGACGAGTCCACGGCGACCCTGTGCCTGGTGCCGAACCTGGTGGCCGAGCACTGCTATCAACTCGACATGCCGATCGGCGTCATGCAGCGCGCCGACTGCGCGGCCTCCCGCTCGGATCCGGCCACCGGGGTGCTGGTGCAGATCACCCAGCGCCTCGACGTGCGCGACCAGGCGGCGTGTCCGACGGCGAGCGGCCATTACGCCTGGCCCTATCCGGCGCCGGCGCGCACGTACTGCACGCAGACGCTCTTCTGACGATCAGCCGGGCAACCGGCGGTTGATCCGCAGTCCCGCGGCCGCCGCCAGCGCCACCAGCAGGACGCCGATCCGCAGCCACCCGTCGCTCGCCGGGCCACGGACGGTCTCATACCCGATCTGCTGCTGCAAGGTGGCGTAGACGCTGTTGAGCTGTTCGAGGCTGGCCGCGCGGAACGCTTGTCCGCCAGACAGATCCGCGATGTTCTTCAGGTCCGCGTCGTCGACGGGCACGGGCTGGCTCTGGTCGTCGATCTGCACGGTGCCATCAGCGGTACCGAACGAAATGGTGGAGATGGGCACGCCCTGTTCTTTCGCGGTCCTGGCGGCGGTGAAGGCGCCCTTGGGGTCATCGGGATTCGACGGCACCGTCTCCTTGCCGTCGGACTCCAGCACGATGCGTGCGGGCGCAGGCTGGTCGCCACCGCCGATGACCGCTCCGATGGTCGCAATCGCCTGCAGCGCAGTCGAAATCGCCTCACCGGTGGCGGTGCGATCCTCGGGCTGCAGGTGATCGATCGCGGCCTTCATGATCGCCCGGTTGGTCGTCGGCGACACCAGCACGGTCGAGGTACCGCCGTAGGCGATCAGTCCCAGATTGATCCCGGGGGTCAGTTCATCGGCGAACTTCTTGCCCGCCACCTCGGCGGCAACCAACCGGCTCGGCGCCACATCGGTGGCCCGCATCGACTCGGAGACGTCGATCACCAACATCACCACCGCGCGGTCCTGCGGAATCCGGGTGTCGCGGGTCGGCCCGGCCAAGGCCACGGTGAGCGCCAGCAGCCCCGCCACCAGCAGCACCGCCGGGAGATGCCGCCATCGCCCGGTCTGCTTCGGCGCAACGCTTTCCAGCAGTTGGAGATTCGCGAACCGCAGCACTCGGCGGTGACGCGTCCGGTGCACCGACACATAGAGTGCGACGACGCCGACGGCCGCGAGGGCGAACAGGAAGAACCACGGGTCGGCGAAACCTGACAGCGTCAACGGCCCCAGCACGGGCAGGGTCACGGGCGCCGCCTTCTGATTGGACTTCTGCTGGCTATGGACTGCTTTCTCCGGGGCCGGCCCGGTCGACGTTGCAGGTCGTTTCCTCGAAGCTAGGAAGCCAAGCTGGGTAACGGTCGCCCACGCGGTGCCAAGCTGCTGTGAATCACGGGCGGGCCCTCGAACGCCCGCTTTTCGACTCCATACTGGCGGCCATGGCACCGTTGACCTTTGCCACCATGCTCAGCACGTGGCGGGTCGATGTGCCGGCGGCCGTGCTGATCACGGTGGCCGCCGGCTCCTACGCCTGGGCCCGGCGCCGCGGGGTGGGGGCGGGCACCGGCCCGGCGTGGTGCTTCGCCGTCGGGTGTGGGTGCTGGGCACTGGCGACGATGAGCATGGTCGGCGTCTATGCCGAGGTGTTGTTCTGGGTGCGGGCGCTGCAGATCCTGACCCTGTTGTTCGTCGTGCCGTTCTTCCTCGCGATGGGACGGCCGCTGACCGTCCTGCGCGGTGCGCTGCACCACCCCGGCCGGTTCGAGCGGGCCCTGGCCTGCCGCCCGGCCCGGCTGGCCGTACACCCGGTGACGACATCCATCGCCATGCTGGGCGTGCCGTGGTTGCTCTACCTGACCCCGTGGTACCGCGCGTCGCTGGCGCATTCCGGGATCGCGGCGGTGACCAACGCGCTGCTGGTGATCATCGGCTTCGGCTATTTCTATGCCCGGCTGCAGGCCGATCCCGTGCCCCGCCGGTATTCACAGCTGATCTCGGTGGTGATCAGCATCGTCGAGACCATCGGCGACGGGGTGCTGGGCCTGGTGTTGTGGCTCGGCCCCCTGATCGCCGTCGACTACTACCGGGCCGTGGGCCGGACCTGGGGCCCGAGCCCTCGGCTGGATCAGACGATCGGTGCGGGCATCGTGTGGATCGTCGGCGACATTCTGGGCGTGCCCTTCCTGCTGATGCTGATGCGCGCCCTGTCCGCCGACGAACGCGCCCGGTCCGTCGAGGTCGACGCCGTTCTCGACGACGCCGAACGAGAGGTCGCCGCCGCTGCGCCGTCCACCCTGTGGTGGGAGAACGATCCCCAGCTCAAGGACCGGTTCAGTTGACGCAGGGCACGCCGCCGCCGTCCACCGGCGCCCCGTGGTCGGGGGTGGCCGACGTCGTGGTGGCCGACCCGGACGTCGAGGTCGCGTAGAGCGCCGACGCGGGGGCGGTGGTGGCGGTGGTCGTCGTCGTCGTGGTGGTGGTTGTTGTGGTGTCGACCGTCGGCAGGTTGTAGCCGCTGGCCAGGATCACCCGGACCTGACCGGCGGGCAGCGATGTCCCGGGATCGGCGGGGATGTCACCGAGCAGGGTGCTGACCTCTTCGGCATCCATCTCGGCACCGGCCCCGTATTCGATGGCCGTGACGGTCGGATCGTCGGCGGTCGGATCGCGGACCTCACCTTCGACGTAACCATGCTCGGTCAGGATGCGCGACACCTTGGTGGCCAGGCTGGAGCTCTGGCTGACGTTGATCACGTCGACGGTGACCGGCACCCGGCGTCGGGGTGTGGTGATCGCAGTACCGTCGCTGAAGGTGGCCCGCACCTGCGCTTTGATCTGTGCCGGATCGACGATGTTGACGTCCTGGCCGTTGACGACGTCGTAGCGCACCACCGGCAGGGTCTGGTACTGCGCGCCGCCGTCGGCCAGCGAGCCCAGCCTGCGGAACTGGTCGATATCCCAGCCGGCGGAGAAGACGATGTCCTTGCGGGCGATGTCCATCAGGTTCTGCAGTTTGGTCAGATCCGAGAACGTGCCCGAATCCTGCAGCTGATGCATCACCGACACCAGGAAGGCCTGCTGACGATGGGTGCGGTCCAGGTCGCCGTTGTCCAGCCCGTGCCGCTGGCGGACGAAGGCCAGCGCCTGCGACGCGTTCAGCCATTGCCGCCCGGCAGGCAGGTCGACACCTGAATAGGTATCGCGCACAGGATGATTCAGGCATACCTCGACCCCGCCGAGCGTGGTCGCCAGATCATAGAAGCCCGCCAGGTTGATCTCGGCGAAGGCGTCGATGGGGACGCCGACGAGGTTGCGCACCGCGCTCAGGGTGGCCGCGCGGCCTGCCTCCCTGCCCTGGGTCTCCAGGGTGGCCCGGTCGCTTTCGCCGTCGTCGACGAGTTTCTGTTCGGTGTAGAACTTGGTCAGGCCGTAGGCCTCTTTGATCTTGATATGGCGGTAGCCGGGGACGCGGTTGAACGTCACGTAATCGTCGCGCGGGATCGAGAAGGCGCTGACGGTGTCGTCGGCGCTGATGTGCACCAGGATCAGGGTGTTGGTGTTGTACCCGCCGTCATCGGAACTGCCCGCGTGCAACTGGTCGAGGATCTCCTGCGGCAGTTCGTTGCCCTGCTGGTCCTTGCGGGAGTCCAGACCGATCAACAGGATGTTCATCGCCCCGCCGCCGGATCGTTCGGCGTTGGCGGGCATGGCATCGGACACCGTGAACCCGCCGAGGACGTCGCGGGTGGTCCACCACATCGTCCCGGTGGCCGCGACCGCCACCACGGACAGCAGCGCGCCCAGCACCCGGGCCACGCGGAATCCTCGCGACCGGTCCGTCTTCGGCATCCGGTGGCGCACCGGGACGCGCGCGACTACCGCCGGGTCAACCACCCCGCCGGGGCCGACCTGCGGCGTATCAGCGTCCAACACGCACTCACTACAGCAGGCGAACGCCCGTTGAGCCAGTCCAGCGGGCTATCCGGTGATCTTCGGGCCCTTCGCAGGCCCCTTTTCCACCACGTCTTTGATCCTCCCCAACGTCTTCGTCATGTCCCGACGGTTGCGCCTGGTGCGCAGCTGCCCGCCGAACAGTCCGAAGATCGTCGCCAGCAAGCCCTCGGTCATCCGGAAGGACTCGGTGACATCGGTCCCGCCGTCCGCGGGGGCGAACGCGTAATGCCAGTTGTTGACGGGCTTGCCGCCCAACATCACCTCGAAGCCGAACTCGCGGCCCGGTTCGCACGCCGTCACCCGGCACGTGGTCCAGTAGATGGGGCCGATCTCGTTGCGCTTGACGTGCCCCCGGAACGTGGCACCCAGCTCCGGCCCGGTGGCACCGCCGAGCCATTCCGCTTCGAAGACCTCCGGGGAGTACTCGCCGGTGTTGCGGATGTCGGCGACGAGGTTCCAGATGTCGTCGGCGGGGGCGGCCATGTGAACTGTCACCGAGGCGTGCATCCGGCGATCATAAGCACCAGGCCCTGCGGGCTAGAGCAACTTGTCCAGCGTGATCGGCAGTTCGGTGATGCGCCTGCCGGTGGCGTTGAAGACGGCGTTGGAGATCGCGGCGGGAACCCCGACGATGACGAGCTCACCGAGACCCTTCACCCCGATCGGATCGGCGATCATGTCCTCGGCGGGCAGGAACGTCGCATCGAGGACGGGCACGTCGGCGTTCACGGGCACCAGATAGTCAGCCATGTTGGCATTGACGATGCGACCGTCGCGATAATCCAGTTCCGTGCCCTCCAGCAGCGCCATCCCGATCCCGGCGACCATGCCGCCGATCGCCTGGCTGTGCGCGAGCTTCGGGTTGATCACCCGGCCACCGTCGTAGCAGGCGTAGATGCGCCGGATCCGCACCGTGCCCAGCGCTTCGTCGACGGCCACCTCCGCGAAGACCGCACCGTAGGCGTGCATGGAGAACCGCTCGCCCTCGTCGCCCGGGGTCCACGTCTGGGTGGAATCCAGGCTGGGCCAGCCGCGGCGGCGCAGCAGCTCCTGATAGGTCTCGCCGCGTCCCGGCTCCCCTGCGACGAACATCCGTCCGTCGGTCACGTCGACATCCTGCGGACGGTGCCCGTTGAGCGGCGAACCCGGATCCACGACGGCACTACGGATGATCTTGTCCCGCAACATGTTCGCGGCCATGAAAACAGCCGAGCCGACGCTGGCCATGGTCCGCGAGCCCGAATGCGACGGTGCCTTCGGAAAGTTGCTGTCCCCCAACGCGAAGCGCACCCGGCCCAGTGGGATCCCCAACGCGTCGGCAGCGACCTGGGTCATCGAGGTGTAGGTGCCCGGTCCCATGTCACTGGTCGCGCTCTGCACATCGGCGCTGCCGTCTGCGTTGATCCGAGCGACGGCTTCGGCCTCGCTGCGCGAGGTGTGATAGCCGGCCGCCGATACCCCCAGCCCGATCAACTGGTCCCCGTCCCGGCGGGACCTCGGCACCGAACGGCGTTGCGCCCAGCCGAAAGTCGCGGCACCCTGGCGCAGGCAGTCGGTCAGGCGCCGGGTGGAGAAGGGCATTCCGGTGGTCTGGTCGTGATCGGGTTCGTTGCGCAGCCGTAGTTCGACGGGATCCATGCCCAGCCGGTGGGCCAGCTCGTCCATCGTCGACTCCAGGGCGAAGGTGCCCGTCGTCGCGCCGGGGCCACGCATGTAGGTCGGCAGGTTCACATCCAGCGGCACCACCCGATAGACCGAGGTCATGTTCGGGCAGCTGTAGAGGAACCTCGGCACCTCGGTGATGCTGTCCTCGTAGGTGGCGTACCGCGCGCTCTCGGTACGGCCTTCGTGGATCATCGCCGTGAGCCGACCGGACGTGTCGGCGCCGATCGCCATCCGCTGCCTGCTGGTGGGTCGGTAGCCGATCCCGCTGTACATCTGCTTGCGGGTCAGCGTCAGCTTGACCGGCCTGCCCAGTTGTCGCGCCGCGAAGGCGGTGAGCAGTTGGTGGGGCCAGGTCTGGCCCGCGCTGCCGAAGGCACCGCCGACGAACGGTGAGATGACGCGGACCTGCTCCGGCTGCAGGCCGAGCGCCTCGGCGTAGGCCTCCTGCGCGGAGTTGATGCCCTGCACCTTGTCCCACACGGTCAGCTGATCACCGGCCCAGCTCGCGACGGTGGCCGCCAGCTCCATGGGGTTGTGGTTGTTCCTGGCGATGGCGTGGTTCAGATCGGCGACCACCGCCGCGGTGCGCAGCGCGGCTTCGGCGTCACCCCTTGAGTAGTCGGGTTGCTTGCCCGGCTTCCGAATGGCTTGGGGCGCTTCGATATCGGTCAGCTGGCCCGCCCCCGAATACGTCACCTCGACCAGCGATGCGCCGTGCGCGGCCGCTTCCAGGGTGGTGCCGACCACGACGGCGACCGGTTGACCGAAGAAGGCCACCTGCCGCGGATCGAACGGCAGTTTGACCCCGGTGAAATCGGTGAGGACCCGCAGTACGTCGTGGTCCTTGCGCGCGGCGGCCGAATCGATGCGTTGCACGCTGCCGCGGGCCACGGTGCTGCAGACGAGCACCCCGTAGGCCACGTCGGGGATCTGGTGGTCGGCGGCGTAGGTGGCGGCCCCGGTGACCTTCAACGCGCCGTCGACGCGTACCACCGGCGTGCCGACGGCCACCGGTGCGGCGACCTTGAACGGCAGGGTCATGCGAGCGCCGCAACAGTCGCGAGTTGGCGTTCCACGGCACGTTTGACCAACTCGACCTTGAAGCCGTTGTCCGCCAACGGATGGGCACCGTCGGCGGCGTGGGCGGCGGCGGTGTGCCACAGCGCCGGGCTAACCGGTTGACCGCGCAGCGCAGTCTCCACCCCGGGCAATCGCCACGGCACGGTACCGACGCCGCCGACGGCCACCCGCGCCGTGCGGACCACGCCGGCACCGACGTCCAGAGCGACCGCGGCCGAGGTGAGCGCAAACTCGTAGGACTGCCGGTCACGCACCTTCAGATAGCCCGACCGCCGCATCTCCGGTCCCCGCGGAACTTCCACGGCCACAATGAGTTCCCCGGGACGGAGGTCGTGTTCGCGGTCCGGTGTGGTGCCCGGCGCCCGAAAGAACTGGGCGACGGGGATACGTCGGTCGCCGTCGCTGCCGCGGGTGAGGATGACGGCGTCCAACGCGACCAGGGCCACCGCCAGATCCGAGGGGTGGGTGGCGACGCACTGGGCGCTGCCACCGAGGATCGCGTGGGTGCGGTTGACTCCGTTGATCGCCGCGCAGCCGCTGCCTGGGGTGCGCCGATTGCAGGCCGCCGAGACGTCGCGGAAGTACAGACACCGGGGCCGTTGCATCAGATTGCCACCGATGGACGCCATGTTCCGCAGCTGCGGGGAGGCACTGAGCTCCAAAGCCTGTGCGATCACCGGGTATTCGCGCCGCACCTGCGCGTGCGTGGCCAGTTCGGTCATCCGCACCAGCGCGCCGATCCGCAGGGAGGTGCCGTCGAGTTCGATCTGCCGGTACGGCAGCGCGTTGATGTCGACGACGGCGGAGGGTCGCTCGACGGTCTCGCGCATCAGGTCGATCAGCGTGGTGCCGCCGGCGATATAGCGGGCACCTGACCGGCCTGCCGCCAGCGCCGCTTTCTCGTCCGCCGCGGCGGAGAAGGTAAAAGGGAACACCGTGCGCTAGCTGCCTTTCGCCGTGTCCGCGATCGCGGTGACGATGTTGGTGTACGCCCCGCAGCGGCAGATGTTGCCGCTCATCCATTCCCGGATCTCGGCGGGCGAGCCGGTGTGGCCCTCGTTGATACAGCCGACCCCGGACAGGATCTGCCCGGCCGTGCAGTAGCCGCATTGGAAGGCGTCTTCGTCGATGAACGCCTGCTGCAGTGGATGCAGCCGGCCGTCGTGCGCCAGCCCTTCGATGGTGGTGATCTCGGCGTTGTCGTGCATCACCGCCAGGGTCAGGCAGGAGTTCACCCGGGTGCCGTTGAGCAGGATGGTGCACGCCCCGCAGGCGCCCTGGTCGCAGCCCTTCTTGGTGCCGGTCAGCCCGACCCGTTCTCGCAGCATGTCCAGCAGCGAGGTGCGGTTGTCCACAGTCACCCGCTGCTGTTCCCCGTTGATCCGCAGCTGCACCGCGGTGGACTCGTCCTGGGCCGGTGCGGCGTCGTCATCACCGCAGCCGGCCAGCAGCGCACCACCGGCAACGGCCCCACCGACGGCCACCGAGGCACCGACGAACGTCCGTCGGTTCATCTGTAACCAGTACTGCCAAGCGGCCTCTGGCTCGTGTTCGTCCATCGCCACCCACTGTATAGCTGAGCTATGGATACAGCCGTCGACGCAGGTCAGAACGTCACAGACTCGTCAGCCCAGCAGGCGGGCGATCGAACGCATCGGGATCGGCAGCCAGGCAGGCCGGTGCCGCGCCTCGTAGCCGGCTTCGTAGACCGCCTTGTCCAGTTCATAGGCCGCCAGGAGGATCTGCGAACTCCGCGGGTCGATACCGGCCGCGGCGGCATAGCCGTCGCAGAACGCGTTGGTGTTCGCCTCGATCCACCCGGTGGCCTTGTCGACCAGTGCCGAGTCGGGTTCGCCGGCGTCTTCACCGATCAGCGGCTGGTAGGCCGCGTACTCATACGACCGCAACACCCCGGCGACGTCGCGCAGTGCCGAATCCGGCCGGGTGCGTACCTCCAGAGGAGTGCCTGGCTCGCCTTCGAAATCGATGACCAGCCACGTCTCCGGAGTGCGGAGCACCTGGCCCAGATGCAGATCGCCGTGCACCCGCTGGGTCAGCACTGCCTCGCTGGCCAGTTTGGTGAACCGCTCCTCAAGCGCGGGCACCCACGAGTGCAGCTCGGGGGCCGACGACGCCGCGACGGCCAGGCGCGACAACGCGGTCTCCACCGGGAAATCAGCGGACGAGGTACCGAGTTCGGCGGCCAACGCCGCGTGCACGGCGGCGACCGCTTCGCCGAGTCGGTAGGACTCCGCGGTGAAATCGCCGCCCTCCCCGGCATACAGGTCGCGTGCGCTGGCGGTGGCCAGGTCCCAGCCTTCGGCGGAATTGGCGGCAAAGGCGGTGACCATGCCCAGGGCGCACGGCTGTCCGTCCCAGGTGGTCTCGATGGCGCCCAGCAGCCGGGCCACGTTCGGGTTGCCTGCGCGGCCCAGCACCCGGTTCAGTTCGATGTCCGGGCTGATCCCCGGGCTGACCCGGCGGAACAGTTTGAACATGGCGGCTTTTTCGTAGATCACGCTGGTGTTGCTCTGTTCGGCGGGGAACACCTTCGCCGTGGCGCCGAGCGGTAACTCGACACCGGGTTCCTTGCTGAACACCACCTCGCCGAAGCTGGCCGAGTCGTCGAACAGCGTCAGCAGGAACTGCGCCGCCTCCGGGTCATACAGCCCGTCGTAACCCCATCGCCCCTCGTCCGCTCCGATATTCGCCGCGGAGGTGTAGTCGGCGATCAGCACGGGGGACCACTTCACCACCACCTGATAGCGCTCGCCGGAACCGTCGGCGTAGGTGACGTCGAGCAGGGTGAGATCGAGGTCGTCGCGCAGTGGGACCACCACCGCGGGCACGGCGGACACCAACTCTTTACTGCGGCCGGCGTACCACCGCTGCTGCGGCAGCCAGGTCTCGAACGGCAAGCTCATGAAGACTCCTCCATCCGGCACATCGAGAACGGGTTACACGAATCGGGCGCGGGGAACTGTGCCACAGCGGTCGTCGGGTCCATTAGGGGTGTCGTACCCGATGCGCCACCTGCTCAATCTGCCCCGGCCCGTTCAGCGCGCGGCAGCACCAACACCGCCCCGTGATCCACTCCGACCGCTACCCGGGCGCCGGGGCTGAACGCCTGCGCCCGCGCGCTGTTCATCTGCGCGACCACCAGCGTGCCGTCGGCCAGCGTCGTGGTGACCGTGGAGATCGGACCCAGGAACGCGATCGAGGCCACCGTCGCCGTACCGTCGGCCGCCGCGGTGATGGTCACCGTCTCGGGCCGGACCATCGCCATGCCCTCGCCGCTGCTGATCGAGCCGTTGAGCACCGGCACTTCGGTGCCGAGCACCAGCGCCTTGCCGTCGGCCACCGCCGCGGGCACCTTGTTGCTCAGCCCGACGAATTCGGCGACGAACGGTGTCGCCGGGTTGCCGTACAGCTCCGCGGGCGGGGCGATCTGTTCGAGCTTGCCCTGGCTCATCACGCCGACCCGGTCGGCGACGGCCAGCGCCTCTTCCTGGTCGTGGGTGACGAACAGCGTGGTGGTGCCGACTTCGAGCTGAACGCGCCGGATCTCGTCGCGCAGGGTGACGCGGACCTTGGCGTCCAGCGCCGAGAGCGGCTCGTCGAGCAGCAGCACCTGCGGCTGGGTGGCCAGCGCCCTGGCCAGCGCCACCCGTTGCTGCTGGCCGCCGGAAAGCTGGTCGGCGTACTTGTGCTTGTGCTCGGCCAACCCCACCAGGTCGAGCATGTCGGCGGCGCGAGATGCCCGGTCCGCCTTGGCTTTTCCACGCAACTTCAGGCCGAAGGCGACGTTGTCGAGCACCGTCAGGTGCGGGAAGAGGCTGTAGGCCTGGAAGACCATGCCCATGTCCCGCTTGTTGGCTGGCACCCTGGTGATGTCCCGACCGCCGACGGCGACGGTGCCGGATGTCGGGTCGTCCAGGCCGGCCAGGATGCGCAGTGCGGTGGTCTTGCCGCAACCCGAAGGCCCCAGCAGAGCCACCAACTCGCCGGGTTTCAGATTCAGCGACAACCCGTCGAGCGCCCTGACCGTGCCGTAGACACGGGTCAGGTCGGTGAAGTCGACGGCGACCCCGGTCGGGGTGCTTGCGGTCATGTCGAGGCTCCCGATGGTGCGGCGGATACGGATGCGGGTGCTGCCGGATCGGGGGCGGCCCGTCGGCCCCGGCGGGTCAGCAGGGAGAGCGCGAGCAGCAGCACGAAGCCGAACAACAGCACGGCCAACGACGCCGCCACCGAGGTGGGCCCGTCGCTCTTGCCGATCAGCACGATCTGCACCTGCAGGGTCTCGTAGCCGCTGAGCGAGGCGATGGTGAACTCACCGAGCACCACGGCGATCGAGATGAACGCGGCCGACAGGATGCCCGAATTGATGTTGGGCACGATCACGCCCAGGATGGTCCTGGTCCAGCCGGCCCCCAGCGAGCGTGCAGCCTCTGAAAGGGTCTGCAGGTCAATGGAAGACAGCGCCCCGTCGATCGCGCGGTAGGCGAACGGCAACACGATGACAACGTAGACGAAGGTCAGCGTCAGCGCTGATTCGCCGAGCAGATAGGTCACCCACAGATAGACGTTGCGCAGTCCCACGACGATCACCAACGCGGGGATGGTCAGCGGCAGCAGGCAGAGAAACTCGATCAGCCCCTTGGCCCACGGGGCCCGCAACCGCACCCAGATCATCGTCGGGACCAGCAGCACCAGCATCACCAGCACGGTGAACACCGCCAGCAGCAGCGAGATGATGATCGACTGATAGAGGGCCTGGTCGGCCACCAGGTTCTGCCACGGCCGCAGTGTGCGCCCGCCGGCCAGCAGGTTGCGGGTGCTGAAATCGGCCATCGCATACAGCGGGAACAGGAAGAACAACCCGAACAACGCCAGCAGCACACCGCGAAACACCCGGTTGCCCAGACTGATTCGTTTCATCGCAGCCACCTCGACGTGCGGCGGACCAGCAGGTTGTAGGACACCATGACGATCGCCACCACGATGATCATCTCCAGCGCCAACGCGTAGGCGAAGCCGGACTGGCCCAGCACCACCTCACTGGTCAGCGCCGAGCGGATCAACAGCGGCAGGATCGGGCTGCCCTGGCTGACCAGAGCCGCCGCGGTCGCATACGCCGCAAAAGCGTTGGCGAACAACAGCAGCGCCGAGCCGAGGAACGCCGGCGTCAGCAGGGGGAAGGCCACCTCGCGCCAGTACTGCCAGGTCGATGCGCCCAGGCTGACGGCGGCTTCGCGCCACTGTTCGCGCAGGCCCTCCAGCGCGGGCAGGAACACGATGACCATCAGCGGGATCTGGAAGTACGTGTACACCAGCACGAGTCCGCTCATGCCGTACAGCCAGCCGTTGCCCGCCAGGTTCACCCCGAGATGGTCCTGCGCCCACAGCGTCAGCACCCCGTTCAGGCCGATGGTCGCCAGGAACGCGAATGCCAAAGCAACACCGCCGAATTGGGCGAGCACGCTGCACAACGAGAGCACCGCCCTGCGGAACACCGACGTGGCGGGGCTGCTGACGATCAGCCACGCCAGTACCGCACCGAGCAGCGCGCCGAGGATCGCGGTGGACCCCGACAGCAGCACGCTGCGCCACAGCGCGGTCAGTGCCGTGTCGGAGAACAGCGCGCCGATCCGTTCGAACGAGAAGACCCCGTCGAGATAGAAGGCGTTCACGATGACCGTGATCGTCGGGACGATCAGGAAGATCGCGACGAACACGACAAACGGCAGCAGCGGCAGACCTTCCCGAACAACCCGCTTGGCACGCACGCCGGTCAGCCGATCGCCTTGGCCCAGTTGTCGGCCAGATACTTGGTGGCCGTATCGCTTTGCGCCTGGGTCAGGATGGTGGTCGGCCCGTCGATGGCAGGCAGGTCACGGGCGGCCGCCGCGTCGATGGTGCCCGCGGCGATCATGGCGTCGGCCCGCACCGGGCGGACTCCGCCTGCGGCATAGAGGTTTTGGCCTTCGTCACTGAACAGGAATTCCTGCCACAGCCGGGCCGCGGCTGGATGCGGGGCATCCTTGTTGATCGCCTGGTTGTAGTACCCGGCCACGGCCGCGTTCTGGGGTACCAGCACCTGCCAGGTGGGGAGCTTCTTGGTCTCACCGGCGTTGAGGTAGTTCCAGTCGATGACGATGGGCGTCTGGCCGGATTCGATGGTGGCTGCGGTGGGGTCGACGGGCAGGAAGTTGCCTGCCGCCTTGAGCTTGCGGAAGAACTCGACACCCGGGGCGACGTCGTCGGCCGAGCCGCCCTGCGACAGCGCGACCATCACCACACCGGAGAACGCAGCGCCGGCCTGCGTGGGATCGCCGTTCAGCGCGACCTTGCCCTGGTACTCCGGCTTGAGCAGGTCGTCGACGGCCGCGACCGGTGGCACCTTGGCGGTGTCGAATCCGATCGACATGTAGCCGCCGTAGTCGTTCACCCAGGCCCCGTTCGGATCCTTCATCTGGGCGGGGATGTCGTCGAACTTCGCCACCTTGTAGGGCGCGAACGTCGCGGTGTTGGCCAGGGCCACCGACTGGCCGAGGTCGAAGACGTCGGGGGCGGTGCTCTTGCCCTTCTGCTGGCTCGCGGCGTTGATCTCGTCCTGGCTGGACGCGTCGGGCTGCGCGGAGTTGACCTTGACGCCGTATTTGTCGCCGAACGCCTTGATGATCGCGCCGTAGTTGGCCCAGTCCGGCGGTAGGGCGACGACGTTGAGCTCGCCCTCCTTCTTGGCGGCCTCGACCAGACCGTCGATGCCCCCGAAGTCCGCCGCCGACGTCGCCGCGCCGGCCTTCACGCCGGACGAGGTGTCGGCCCCGGAGTTGTCCTTCTCGGGCGGGGCGCAGGCGGCCAGCGCGGCGACGACGAGCAGGGTGGACGTGATCGCCGTGGCACGTAGGCGCCGTGATGTGGTCATGGCCGAACCTTCCGGTGAGCAGACGACGCGACGATGTCGTAGAGGTTGCCACGCCGCTAATTGTCGGCGGCGCGCCGGGGTGACGTTAACCGCTCGGGACCTGCCACAGATGCGAAATCCCCCGGACCCTTGTCGGATCCGGGGGATTTCGTGACTTCTGCTCTCGGCTGGTTACGCCGTGGGCGTCGCGCCGAGGTAGCTCTGCAGATCAGGCTTCATCTGCTGCAGCTGCTGGCCCCAGTAGGCCCAGTTGTGCGTGCCGTCGTCCGGGAAGTTGAACACGGCGTTCTTGCCGCCCGCGGCGATGTAGTTGTCGCGGAAGGTGATGTTCGTCCGGATGGTCAGGCCCTCCAGGAACGTGGCGGGCAGATCGCCGCCGCCCAGTTCGTTCGGGGTGCCGTTGCCGCAGTACACCCACAGGCGGGTGTTGTTGGCGACGAGCGTCGGGATCTGGACCATCGGGTCGTTGCGCTTCCAGCCGCTGTTCGGATCCTGCGTCTTACCCCACATGTCGTCGGCCTTGAAGCCGCCGGCGTCACCCATGGAGATGTTGATCAGGAAGGGCCACGAACCCTCGGACGGGTTCAGGAAGCCGGACAGCGATGCGGCGTAGATGAACTGATCGGGGTGGTACACCGACAGGATCATCGAGGCCGAGCCGGCCATCGACAGGCCGACGGCGGCGTTACCGGTGGGGGAAATCCCGCGGTTGGCGGACAGCCACTGCGGGAGCTCCTGGGTCAGGAACGTCTCCCACTTGTAGGTGACGGTCGGGCCCTTGTTCCTGGCCGGGGAGTACCAGTCGGCGTAGAAGCTGGACTGACCGCCGACGGGCATGATCAACGACAGGCCGGAGTCCAGGTACCACTCGAAGGCCTGGGTGTTGATGTCCCAGCCGTTGAAGTCGTCCTGCGCACGCAGGCCGTCCAGCAGGTAAACCGCGTGGGGTCCGCCGCCCTGGAACTGCACCTTGATGTCCTTGCCCATGGAGGGCGAGGGGACCATCAGGTATTCGACCGGCAGGCCGGGCCGGGAGAAGGCCCCTGCCGTGGCGGCTTGGCCGGTGAGGCCGATCAGACCGGGCAGCGCAGCAGCGGCCACCGCAGCAACTCCGAGCCGGCGGGCCCACTTGCCTCGCAACGTGTCAACCAGTTTCATCTGTGCCTTCCAGCCAATCTGTGTTTGCAGCTTTCCGCCGCGACTTCGTATCCGTGTCTGCCAAGCCGTGGCTTGGTGGACGCCCTGTTCAAGACAGTTTTGCCTAGCGATAGAGAGCTCCCCTGAAGGGTGACCCTACATGGCGACACGCGAAAGGCGGTAGTGGAACCCGCCCCAGGAACCTGGTAGGCGCCCGCCATCGCGCGTCCCATTTGACTGTCAGTTTCGTCAATAATGTCGTTACACGGCGCTGCGGTAGCGTGATCGGCATGGCTCGAGCTGCGCAAACAGCCCGCAGCGAGCGCACCCGCGAAGCGCTGCAGCAGGCCGCCCTCGTGCGGTTCCTGGCCCAAGGTGTCGAAGACACCTCCGCCGAACAGATCGCCGCGGACGCGGGCGTGTCACTGCGTACCTTCTACCGTCACTTCGCCTCCAAACACGATCTCCTGTTCGCCGATTACGACGCCGGATTGCACTGGTTCCGCACGGCCCTTGAGGCCCGGCCCGCCGGCGAACCGTTGCTCACCGCCGTGCAGGCGGCCATCTTCGCCTTTCCCTACGACGTCACCGCGGTGACCAAGATCGCGACGCTGCGCGCCAGCGAGCTCGATCCGGACCGGATCGTGCGGCACATCAGACAGGTCGAGGCCGATTTCGCGGCCGCCGTCGAAGCCCGCATCACCGGTACCGCGGCCTCGGCCGACCTGACCGTGGACCAGCGACTCGGCGTCAAAGTCGTCGCGCGGTGCATCGCCGCGGCCGTGTTCGGGGCCATGGAGGTGTGGATGCTCGGGACCGACCGCTCCCTGGCCGAACTGGCCCGGCTGTGCCGCGCCGCGTTGTCGTCGCTCGAATCCGGGGTCGCCGCGCCTCAAGTTTTGTCATAATTGACAAAACTTTCCCGGTAGCTCGGAGGGACGACCATGTCACACACGGATCAGACGGGCTTCGACGCGATCGTGATCGGGGCCGGTCACAACGGGCTCACGGCCGCAGCGGTACTGCAACAGGGCGGCCTGCGCACGGTGTGCCTCGACGCCAAGCTCTATGCCGGCGGCATGGCATCGACGGTCGAACTGTTCCGTGATGGTGAGGCCGGATATCAATTCGAGATCGCCGGATCACTGCAGTTCCCCACGTCGCTGACCGTCAGCAAGGAGCTGGGGCTGGACGCGCTGCCGACCGTCGACCTCGACGTGATGTCGGTGTCCCTGCGCGGCATCGGTGACGAACCCGTCGTCTACTACACCGACCCGATGAAACTGCTCACCCATCTCAACGAGGTCCACGGCGCCGAGGCGGTCAACGGGATGGCGGGCCTCATGGCGTGGAGCATCGCCCCCACCAGGGCGCTGGGTCGGTTCGAGGCGGGCGTGCCACCGAAGACGTTCGACGAGATGTACGCCTGTGCGACGAACGCGTTCGAACGGTCGGCGATCAACGATCTGCTGTTCGGCTCGGTCACCGAGGTGCTCGATCGCTACCTGCCCGATAGGGAGAAGCACGGTGCGCTGCGCGGCATGCTCGCCTTCCTTGCCGTCAACACCACCTATCGGGGCCCCGACATCCCGGGGACGGCGGCGGCGCTGGCGTTCGGGCTGGCCATTCCCGACGAGAACGCGGCGTTGATGAAGAAGCTGGTCGGCGGCATCGGCGCGTTGACCGCGCACCTGCGCGAACTGCTGGAATCCCGCGGCGGCGAGGTGCGGCTGCGCAGCAAGGTCGACGAGATCACCGTGCACGACGGGCGGGTCACCGGCGTCCGGCTCGAGGACGGTTCGACGTTGTCCGCGCCGATCGTCGTGTCCAGCCTGGCCCCCGATCTCACGGTCAACGGCCTGATCGACGCCACGGCGCTGCCCGCCGACGTGCGGGAGCGGTTCACCAGCATCGACCACCGGGGCAGTTACCTGCAGATGCATTTCGCACTGGACGGCATTCCCGAGTTCGCGGCGCCCTACGAGCTGCTCAACGATCCGGCCATGCAGTCGGCGATCGGACTGTTCAGCACCCCGGAGGAACTACAGCAGCAGTGGGCGGACAGCCAGCGCGGCATCGTGCCTGCCGATCCGGCGATCGCCCTCCAGATCCCATCGGTGCACGACCCGGCGCTGGCTCCGGCCGGCAAGCACGCGGCATCGGCCTTCTCGTTGTGGTTCCCGATCGGCGAGCACCAGGCGAGCTACGGAGAACTGAAAGCCGAAATGGGTCAGCGGGTGATCGACAAGATCACCCGCGTCGCGCCGAATTTCGAAAGCCTGATCACCCGGCACACCACCTTCACGCCCAAACACATGGGCACGATGTTCGGCGCCCCGGGCGGCGACTACTGCCATGGCCTCCTGCATTCCGACCAGATCGGTCAGAACCGGCCGGGGCCCACGGGCTTCGTCGACCAACCGATCCCGCTGGCGGGGCTGTATCTGGCCAGCGCAGGCTGTCACGGGGGTCCGGGCATTACCTTTATTCCCGGGTACAACGCCGGTCATCAGGCGCTGGCTGACACCTGAGCTCCGCCGGGGGGCGGTGAAGGGCGGGGGCGTGTTTTCTGAGGCGACGATGCGCCGGTTGTGCGAGCGGCTGCAGTCCGGCCAGGTGTCGTTCGATCCTGAGCCGTTCGGTGCCGCGGTGCGCCGCGCCGCAGAGCCGGCGGCGAGCCATCTGGTTCCGCTGCGGCACATGGTCCAGATGCCGGGGTTCGTCGAGCTGGACCGCGACGCTCAGCTGGCAATCGCCGACGGCGACGACAACATCATCGCGACGACCAGGGAAGAGAACTTCTCCCGGCAGGACCGCTCGTACGCCGAATACCAGGGCCTCGACGCGCGGGCGCTGGGCCCCGTGGTCGCCGAGTCGGTCCCGCGGGCGGTTTTCGACAACACTCGACCACCGGCACCCGGTGGGGTACCGGACGGTCTGCAGCAACAGTTGCGGACCCCGACCTACGGTGGCGTCGAGTTGATTGCCGCCGGTGAGCTCACCGACGAGCAGCGGCAGGTGCTGCCGCCGTGGTGGCTCGAGGTGACCCAGGTGGCCGGACCCGAATCGGTACACCGGGCCGTCGAGGAATGGCGCCGGGTGGTCGGCGACCGACTGCCCACCTTCCTCGACCGACTCGAAAGCGACGGGGCCGGGGCGCTTCTCGGTGTTCGACCCAGCGGGGAGCCCGTCTTGGTCTACGCGTTGACACCTGCACGCCACGGCGATCCGTTCTCCTGCTGGTACGGCTATCTGCCGGTCGAGACACCCAGCCACCCCCGGGTGGACCTGACTCGGTTGCCCGCCGAACTGCTGACCATCCACACCGCGCTGCACGACAGGTTCCGCAACGGCATCGCCGTGGACAACGGACTGCTGCCCCTTTCGGAGGTCTTCACCGCCGGCCAATTCGCCAGCGACCGAATGGAATTCGCCGACTTCGACTACGTGCCGAACCTGGAGAACATCGTGGCGGTCTATCTGGCCTTCGGCACCGAGGCGGTGTGTGCCGAACTTTCGGTGCAACCCGACGGGCCACTGGGCTGGCTGTGGTTCGAGGCCTCGTTCGACCTCTTCGATCTGTGGCGGCTGCTGGACCATCGAATGGCCACGTCGGTGGACTAGCGCGGTATCGTGCGGACGTGGCATTACGCGATCACGGCGATCCGGGCGACGCGCCTTCGGTTCCTCCCCCACTGACCGAGGTGGTCAATCCGGTGCGGCCTTCGGCGGCCGAGGAGGCCCGCACCATCGCGGCGTCGACGAACACCGGCACCCTGGCCAGTCTCACGACCTCCGGCGATCCGTGGGCGTCGTTCGTCACCTTCGGACTGCTCGACGGGGCGCCTGTGCTGTGCGTCTCGCAGATGGCCGAGCACGGCCGCAACCTGGCCGGTGACCCGCGGGCGAGCATCGCCATCGTCGCCCCGGCCACCGACTCCGATCCGCTGGCCAACGGCCGGATCACCCTGGCCGGCGTGGTGGAGCACCCGACCGGCGACGAGTTGGCTGCCGCCCGCGCCGCCCACGTCGCCGCGGTGCCCGCCGCCAAGTACTACGTCGATTACAGCGACTTCGCGCTGTGGGTGCTGCGGGTACACCGGGTGCGCTGGGTCGGTGGCTACGGCCGGATGGATTCCGCGACAGCCGAGGCGTACGCCGCCGCCGCTGCCGACCCGGTGCAGCCGCACGCAGCAGGCGCGATCGCCCACCTCAACGCCGATCACGCCGATTCCCTGGTGTTGATGGCGCAGTCCTTCGGCGGCTTCCCCGATACGGTGTCCGCGTTGTGCACCGGCGCTGACCGCTACGGCCTCGACCTCAAGGTCACCACCGAACGTGGCATCGCCTACACCCGCGTCGGATATCCAGAACCCATCCGCGAAATCAGCGAATTACGCGCGGCCGCAGTGCAATTGGTTCAGCTCGCCAAGAGTTGACCGTGGCCACCGATCCGGACGCGCGCGCCCGCTTCACCGCGGCGCCGGTGGCCCGGCTGGCCACCGCAGGCGCCGACGGTGCGCCGCACCTGGTGCCGATCGTGTTCGCACTGGCCGGCGACACCATCTATACCGCCGTCGACGGCAAGCCGAAATCCACCCGACGACTGCGCCGCTTGGCCAATATCGAGCACAACCCACGGGTCAGCCTGCTGGTCGATCACTATGACGACGACTGGGCCCGGCTGTGGTGGGTACGCGCCGACGGCGTGGCCCAGCTGCACCACGGCGACGCGGCGGCGCACACCGGGTACGCCGCATTACGTGCCAAATACCCTCAGTACCAATCGGTTTCGCTCGACGGCCCGGTGATCGCCGTCGATGTGCAGCGCTGGTCCTCCTGGTCCGGACTAGCCTGAAGGCCATGTACGTACCACCTGCCAACGCCGTCGACGACGATGCCGTCATCCGGGCGATGGTCGCCGAGATCGCCGCCGCGCAATTCGTCACCGTCGACGTGGACGGCTTCCCCACCGCCACTTTGCTTCCCATCCTCTGGGAGCGGCAGACCGTGGTGGCCCATCTCGCCAAGGCCAACCCGCAGTGGCGCGCCATCGCCGACGACAGCCCCGCCCTGTTGATCTGCGAGGGCCCGCAGGCCTACATCAGCCCGTCCTGGTACGCCGCGAAATACGAACACGGCAAGGTCGTCCCGACATGGAACTACAGCGCCGTGCACCTGCGCGGCACGGTGCGTGTGCATCACGACCCGGACTGGCTGCATGACGCCGTCGAGCGACTGACCGTCGAACACGAGCACCGCCGCGCCCAACCGTGGCAACTCACCGATGCCCCGCAGCCCTACATCCGCGGTCAGCTGGCCGGCATCGTCGGGCTTGAGATCACCGTGACGCGCATCGAGGCCAAGGCAAAGCTCAGCCAGAACCGCTCCCCCGCGGACCGTCGCGGCGTCGTCGACGGCCTGCGCGGCGAGGACAGCCCGGGCGCACCCGCGATCGCCGAGGCCATGGCAGCCGGTCTGCCAGAGTGAACCCAGCCAACTGTGATCTGATGGCGAGATGACGCCGTCGAATTGCACTGTGCGCGGCCGGGTGTGGCGTGGCGGTAAGCCGCAGGACGATTTCGACTTCGACCACATCTCGGACTACATCGTCGAGGACGACACCCTGGTCTGGGTCGACATGTACGACCCGGACCACGCAGCGCTGTCCGACCTGGCGCAAGAGCTGAGCCTGAACATCTGGGCGGTCGAGGACGCCACCGCCCCGGCCGAGCGCGTCAAGGCCACGGTCTACAGCACGCATACGTTCTTCACCGTGTACGCCGTCGACGTCGTGCAGACCGACGACAACGAAGAGGCCGAGTCGATCCTGACCAAGCACCGCATCTCGGCCTTCGTGCTGCCGCAGGCGCTGGTCACCGTCCGGCTGGCACCCGACTTCGACATCGAGACGGTCTCCCAGCGCTGGGATGAACTCGGCGGCCAGCAGTACGGCGTCGGCGCGCTGGTGCACGGCCTGCTCGACGTGGTGGTCGACGGCCATTTCGACGCCGTCCAGGTGCTCGACGACTGCATCGAGGGCGTGGAGGACGAACTGTTCGACCCGCCGTCACAGAAGGCGAACATCCAGCGCCGCACCTTCCACCTGCGCAAGGATCTGGTGAACCTGCGCCGCGTGGTCCTGCCGATGCGCGAGGTGGTCAACGCCATCCAGCATCACCGCCTCGACGCGCAGAAGGCGCCCGAGCTCGATCCGCTGTACGTCGACCTCTACGACCACGTGCTGCGGGTCTCGGAGTGGACCGAATCGGTGCGGGACATGGTCACCACGGTGTTCGAGACCAACCTGTCCCTGCAGGACGCGCGGCTGAACACGGTGATGAAGAAGCTGACCGGCTGGGCGGCCATCATCGCGGTGCCCACGGCGATCACCGGGTTCTACGGCCAGAACGTGCCGTATCCGGGGTACGACCATTTCTGGGGGTTCCTGGCCAGCACCGGACTGATCGTGGTGATCGTCCTGGTGCTGTTCGTGATGTTCCGCCGCCGCGACTGGTTGTGACGTCGATCTCGTAACGATGTTTGCCAGTCGGGAATAAACGAACCGAGCGCGGCAACAGCGGAGCCGGCTGTTCCGGTGTAGCTAATTGGTGTGGGTCCACGCGCAGTACTGCCAATCGCCCATCAATTTCTGCCACCGGAATTAAACCCCTGACCTCTCAGGTTCTTCACATCAGACAAGGACGGCAAGCTCCGCCCGCGTCGCCACGAAGTTCGAATCGTGACCGCGAGAAGCGGTTCGAGCGCACCCGAGCGATACACGAGAGAAGCACCAGCATGAAGAAGTTCGGATTTGCCACGCTAGCTGCCGGCGCGTTGACCGCAGGCGTCATCGGACTGGCCGCACCGTCGCAGGCCGCGCCCACCGGCGGTACCAACGCCCAGGACACCATCAACTCACTGCAGGCGCAGGGGTACAACGTCATCGTCAACAAGATCGGCACCGCCCCGCTGTCACAGTCCACTGTGATCGGCGTCCGGCCCGGTCAGACCTACTCCCGCACGGATTCCGGTACGCCGGGAGACAGTTTCGGGACCACGGTCACCGACAAGACCGTCTACGTGGACGTTCAGTAACCGTTCACCGACAGACAGGGGCACCCCGGCAGGGGTGCCCCTGTTCTGTTTCCGGCGGCGGCTAAGGTCCGGATCATGGCTTTCACCCGTTATGTCGCGATCGGCGACAGCCAGACCGAAGGACTGTGGGACGGAGACGATTCCACCGGCCTGCTCGGTTTCGCCGACCGGCTGGCCGCCACGCTCGACGAGCTCTACCCGGGCCTGCGGTACGCCAACCTGGCGGTCCGCGGCCGTCGGGTCGGCGATGTCCTCAACGATCAACTGCCGGAAGCGTTGTCGATGGGGGCGGACCTGATCACCGTCTGCGTCGGGATGAACGACGCCACCCTGCCCGGCGGCGCCTTCGAGCGGGCACTGGTCGATCTCGACCTGCTCTACGCCCGGTTGGCCGAGTCCGGCGCCACGGTGGTGACGACCACGTTCCCCAACGTGGCCAAGACGCTGCCGGTCGGCCGGCTGCTGGCGGCGCGGATCATCCGCATCAACGCCGCGATCCGTAGTGCCGCAAAGCAATACGGCTTCGGTCTGGTCGACCTCTACACGGCGCCGTCGATGACCGAACGCGACACCTGGAGCACCGACCGCCTGCACGCGTCGACCAAGGGGCACATCCTGTTCGCCGCCGCGGCCGCCGAAGCGCTGAATCTGCCGGGCAGCAACCATGATTGGGCACTCGCAGCCGGCAGTGGCGCTGCCCCCGGTGCCGGTGCCAGGACCTTCGCGCAGCTGCAGTGGACGCGCAACATGCTGGTGCCCTGGATCTGGCGACACCTGCGGGGCCGCTCCGCCGGGGACGGCCGGGCACCGAAGCGTCCCCAGCTGCAGGGCATCAGGTGACTCCGGTGCTCGACGTCATCGACAAGGGCCCGCGAGAGGCCACGCCGCTGCTGTTCGTGCACGGCGCCTTCCACGGGGCGTGGTGCTGGGACGAGCACTTCCTCGATTTCTTCGCAGCGCGCGGATACCGCGCGTTGGCACTGAACCTGCGCGGCCACGCGAACAGCCCATCGCCGACACCGTTGCACAAGTGCACGGTGGCCGACTACGTCGAAGACGTGCACACCGTCGCGACCGGGTTGCCCACCCCGCCGGTGGTCATCGGCCATTCGATGGGTGGTTTCGTGGTGCAGAAGTACCTGGCCGCGCATGACGCCCCCGCCGGGGTGCTGGTCGCCTCCGCGCCTCCGTACGGCTTGGTGCGCGCCGTGAGCCGCATCGTGGCGAACCACCCGCGGCACTGCGCGCGGACCAGGTCCCTGCGCAGGCCGCTGGACTTCTTCGCCACCCCGCCGATCGCCCGAGCCCTGTTCTACCACCCGGGGACCCCGGAGGAACTGGTCACCAGGTACGTCGCACTGCTGCAGGACGAAAGCACCCGCGTGCTGTACCGCGACCTGACGTTCGGGGATCTCGCCCGCCCGAAACAGGTGACGGCACCTGTGCTGGTGCTCGGCGCCGAGTTGGACGGTTTCTTCAGCCGCCGGGAGGTGGCGGCGACCGCGCGGGCCTACCGCACGGAGGCGGAATTCTTCCCGGCGATGGGCCACAACATGATGCTGGAAGCGGGGTGGGCGTCGGTCGCAACCCGGATCGACACGTGGCTGCGGGCCTGCGGCCTGTAACGAACCCGCGTCGAGCTGCGACTTTCCTGCAAGCGCCCGGCGCAAAGCCGTGCGGTGGCTCGTTGGCCACTACGATTCGTGGTCAGACCGGTTGAAGGGATAGGCACTTGCCTCGAGTAATGCGACACCTGCTCGTCGTGTTGGGGGTCAGCACCATCGCCCTGACCACAACCACCACCGCGGGCTGGGCGGCAGCACCCACGCCGACCGCCACGCCTGTCATCGCCAAGGTGCAACCGGCGCAGGGCGACCACGTCGGCGTCGGCGCCCCGGTCACGCTGACCTTCACCGGACCGGTCGCCGACCGCGCCGCCGTGGAGCAGTCGTTCCACGTCGTCGCCCCGGCGGATGCCACCGGGAAGTTCGAGTGGACCAGCCCCGCTTCCGTCCAGTTCACCCCGGACAAGTTCTGGCCCGCGCACTCCGAGATCAAGATGCTCGCGGGCGGCATGCCGTTGAGCTTCGGCACGAACTCCGCCGTCGTAGGGGTCGCCGACCTGTCGGCCCACACCTTCACCGTCAGCATCGACGGCCAGGTGGTCCGCGACATGCCCGCCTCGATGGGCAAGCCGAACCACACCACCCCCATCGGCTCCTTCACCGCGTTGGAGAAGCAGTCGCCGGTGATCATGGATTCCCGCACCATCGGCATCCCGCTCAGCGATCCCGAGGGCTACAAGCTGACCGTGTACAACGCGGTCCGGGTCACCTGGGGTGGGGTGTACGTACACGGGGCACCGTGGTCGGTGGCGTCCCAGGGCAATTCGAACGTCAGCCACGGCTGCATCAACCTCAGCCCGGACAACGCCGCCTGGTACTACAACCAGGTGAACATCGGCGATCCGATCATCGTGCAGGCCTAGCGGCGCAGTCAGGCCTAGCGGCGCGACGATGCAGAGCGAGGAACGAGCGATGAGGAGAAGCGGCGCAATCAGGCCCAGCGGCGCGACGATGCAGAGCGAGGAACGAGCGATGAGGAGAAGCGCCGCAATCAGGCCTAGCAATCAGGGCTAGAGCTCTTTGATGGCGTGCTCGGGGCAGGCCTCGATCGCCTCGGCCACGCCGGCCAGGTACTCGGGTGCCACGTCGTCGTCGCTGGCCTCCGCGTAGCCGTCGTCGGTCAGCGTGAACACCTCCGGGCACACCGCGACGCAGACGCCGTGACCGCGGCACAGGCTGTCGTTCACGGTGACCTTCATCAGCCGCGGCCCTCTTTGCGGGTGAACTCCAGGTGCAATTCGGTCAGCCCTCGCAGGATGAACGTCGGCACGTAGTTCAACCGGCGGGCGTCGGCAGGCCCGTGATGTTCTTCGGACAGGCGAATCTCGGTGGTCTGGTCCAGGATTCGCTCGATGCTGACCCTGGTCTCCACCCGCGCCAGTGGTGAACCCGGGCAGCTGTGCACACCGCGGCCGAAGGCGATGTGCCTGCGGGCATTCGAGCGGGTGACGTCCAAGGTGTCCGGGTCGGGGAACTGCCGCGGATCGCGGTTGGCGGCGCCGTTCATCACCATCACGGTGGTGCCCGCGGGAACGTCGACCCCGCCGATGGTCGTGGACCGGCGGGCCAGTCGGAAGTCTCCCTTGACCGGGCTCTCGATCCGCAGCATCTCCTCGATGAAGTTCGGGATCTTCTCCCGCTCGGTGCGCAGCAACTGCTGGATGTCGGGGCGCTCGGCCAGGGTCAGCAGTGCCGCCGACAGCAGCCGCACCGTGGTCTCCTGGCCTGCGGTGTACAGGTTGGCCGCGATCCGCACCACGTCCATCACCTCCGGCACGCTGCCGTCCGGGAACCTGGCCTCCGCCATCTCGGTGAGGGCGTCCGCCTGCGGATTGCGCCGCCGGTCTTCGATGTACCCGGAGAACCGTTGGTAGAGGTATTCCAGCGGGCTGTGCGACAGGCTGGCGTCCGCGGTGCTGCCGACGCCGCCGCCCTGGGACTGGCGTCCCATCTTCGCGGAGAACTCGGGCCGGTCCTCCTCGGGCACACCGAGCAGGTCGGCGATCACGGCCAGCGTGAACGGCTGGGCGAAGTCGCCGATGTACTCGCCGCTGCCACCCGCCAGATACGGCTCCAGGTAGCGGTCGGCGTGCCGCCACATGAACTCTTCGTTCTCCTTGAGCCGCTTGGGCGTGATCAATCCCATCAGCAGCGCACGGTGCGCGGTGTGGGTGGGCGGGTCCATCACCGTGACCTGATCGCTGAACGGCAGCTCGCCGCGGTGTTTGTCGATGAGCGCGGAGACCTCGTCATCGGGCAGGCCTTCGAGCGGCACCGGGAAGCCGGGGAACGGGCCGGTGACCGCGGAGCAGGACGAGAAGTTCTCCGAATCGCTGAACACGGCCAGCGCCTCGTCGTAGCCGGTCACCATCAGGACGTTCTTGTGCGGTTCGCGGCGCACCGGACAGCCCGAGCGCATGGCTTCCATGTACGGGTACGGATCGGCGACCAGGCTCTGATCGGTGAAGAAGTCCAGCTGTTCGAGTTCGGTCATGTCGTCACTTCCAAATGGGTTGGGGCTGTTGGCTTGAGCTCAGTCGGTGGGTTCTGCGGGTTCCAGTTCGACACCGAAGGTGTTGAGTGCCGTGGCGAAGACGCCGTACCCGCCGACGGTGAAGATCAGGTCCATCCGGGCCCGGTCGTCCAGCCGGGCGCCGAGGGCCGCCCAGGTCTGCGGCGAGATCTTGGACTGCTGGTGGAGTTCGTCGACGGCGGCCATCAGGGTCCGATCGAATTCGTCTGTCAGAGTGCCGTTCTGGACTGCCGCGATCTCGTCGTCGGAGATCCCGGCTTCGCGGGCGAGCAGTACGTGGTGGCCCCATTCATACGAGCAGGACCGGAAGTGCGCCACCCGCAGAATCAGCAATTCGCGGATGCGCGGTGGCAGCGTCGAGCCTTGCAGCAGATAGGTGTTGAACGGCAGATAGGCCTCGGTCAGGCCGGGATGGCGGACCATGGTGGCCAAGGCATTGCCTGCCGCAGCCGGGTTGCGCATCTCGGGTTCGACCAGGCTGGACAGCGACTCCCTGGCCTTGTCGTCCCAGTCTTCCGCTGGTAGCGGCGTCAGCACCACAGCCTCCTCGTTCACCCGCTCGACCCTAGCCGATCAGCAAGCGATCCGCTTTACGATCGACTAGTAAGCTACTATACGAACGGCAAGGCGAGCCAGGAAATCTTCGGAAGCACACGGGAGGGGATCGATGGCCACCGCAGCAGCACTGGAAACCAGCGGCGCCGGTACCGACACCCGCCAGCGGCTCATCGAGGTGGCCGTCGACCTGTTCACCAGGTACAGCTTTGCCGGCACGTCGCTGCAGATGATCGCCGACGAGCTCGGCTTCACCAAAGCTGCCATCTACCACCACTTTCGGACTCGCGAACAGCTGCTGGACGCCGTCGTCGAACCGATCCTGGAGCGACTGCGCGAGATCATCGGCGCGGCCGAGAAACTCCGCGGCGCACACGCGCGCGCCGACCACATGCTCAACGGCTTCGCCGAACTGGCGGTGGACAACCGAGTCGTCGCTGTGCTCAGCGCCGATCCCGCGGTAGGTGAGATGTTGCGGACGCGCCGGGTCTGGGACGACCTGATCGACCGGCAGATGGCGCTGCTCGCCGACGTAGAACCCGGCCCGGCAGGCATGGTCAAGGCGGCCGTCGTCCTGGCGGGCATCGCGGGCGCGTCGGGCCCGGCGTTCGCCAACCTGGAGCGCGACGAGTTGCGCAGACACCTGGTGGACACCGGTCGACGTGCGCTCGGTCTGCGCACCCCGCGACAGTCAAAACCCTAGATACGTCGGACAATTCGATAACGGGGCCCAGTCCGCCCCGATGGAAGGAAGTGCCATGTCAGCGTTGAGTGCTGCCGAAAAGGTCGCTGTGGTCACCGGAGGCAGTTCGGGGATCGGCAAGGCCATCGCCGAACGCCTGAGCAAGGACGGTTACCGCGTCGCGGTGTTCGACCTGAACCCCGGCGAGGCGCCCCACTCGTACGTCGTGGACGTCACGGACAAGGCGCAGATCGAGACCGCGCTGGCGAGCATCCACGAGGAGCTGGGTCCGGTGACGATTCTGGTCAACGCGGCGGGCCTCGACGGGTTCAAGCCCTTCCTGAAGATCTCGTTCGACGAATGGCAGAAGGTCGTCAACGTCAACCTGCACGGCGTCTTCCACACCATCCAGTCGATCCTGCCCGACATGATCGCCGCGGGGTGGGGCCGCATCGTCAACATCTCGTCGTCGAGCACGCACTCCGGCACGCCGTTCATGACGCACTACGTGTCGGCCAAGTCCGCGGTCAACGGGCTGACCAAGTCACTGGCCCTGGAGTACGGGCCGAAGGGCATCACCGTCAACGCCGTACCGCCGGGGTTTATCGACACCCCGATGCTGCGCGCGGCAGC
>JBEVHL010000334.1:0-4758 GCA_040511255.1 Mycobacterium sp.
CGATGGCGCGGTTAACGTGCAGACGTATGGACAACACTGCGGTGCCGGCAGTCCGAGCTGCGGTTCGATCGACGCCCGCAGAGCTTGTTCTACGCACCGCTGCGCTGGGCGAGTACTTCGCCCTTCCTGCGCCGGACGAGGGCGAATGGCAGGAATTGGCCGTACTTTCCCGCCCGGCGACGATCATCGACTTCGTCCACCGCACGCGGGCCGCAATTGCGGCGACCGCGGGCTGCGACATCGGCGAAATTCCAGTGCGAATGGCGGCGTCTTCGTTCCAGCTGGGAATTGCCGCTCGACTGCTGTCGCCGGCGATCGGGGCAGCCACCTGTTTCGGCGCGATGCCGGTGATCACTGCCGCCCACGTCACCTGGAAAGCGGTGGCGCACCATTCCCCACGGCTCGGGATGGGCGATGTCGAATGGACTTCCGCGGCGACGGCGGGCACCGCCGCCAGGGTGATTTCTGCGTCGGTGTTGACCACGATTCTGGGTCCGCTGAACGACGCACTGAAGTCGGCCACGGCGCTGTCACCACAGGTCACCTGGGGCAACGTGATCTCCGCCGCCAACGGTGCCGTGACGGTCCTGGCGATGTCCCGGCCGGAGTGCGAACCACGCGGGCGGGCGATCGTGCGGGCGCTGATGGACACCGAACACCTGACGGGGGCCGGGAGCTTCGTGCAGGAGAGGTTCGTCCGCCGGAGCTGCTGCCTGTTCTATCTGGCGCCCCGATCCGGGCTCTGCACCGATTGCGTACTGGCGTCGAACAGGTCACAGCAGCGCGGTCGGAGATAACTTCGTCGCTTTGCAACGTTCCTGCAACGACCCCCGCGCTAGCATTCGGCCCGCTAACCTGCAGGACGGAGTCGATCATGGGTTGGTCACAGATGGGGTATGCAGCGGTTCATCCGCGCCTGCGTAGCGCAGAGACCGGTCAGTTGCGCGAAATCACCGATGCACGTGGCACTTTCGTCAACGCCGCGCGCCTTCGAACGGTGTTCGTGATGGACGATGAACTGCTGCGGCACGGGCTCATTCACGTCATGTCTAAAGCCGGCGGAATTCAACTCGTCGGCGATCTGAACCACGGGGCCGGTCTGATCGACCGACTGCGAGCGCTTCGACCGGAGTTGCTCGTCGTCGGAGTCGACCACGGACTGCCGCTGGCGGCCCTGCTGGCAGAGCTGAATCCAGCGCCGAAGGTGATCGCCGTGATGGACGGCGACGACGCGTCGACCCACGCGCTCGAGTTGATCAGAGCGGGTGCCGACGCCCTGGTCGATCGCCGATCTCCGGCGGCTGATCTGCTGGGCGCCGTGCAGCGGGTCATCGAGGGTCACACCGCGCTCGACGCCCACAGCGCCAATGCGCTCATCGCCCAGTTGCGGGCGCCGAGCATCAAGTCCGATCCCGACTACTCGCGGCTGCTCACCCGCCGGGAGCGGGAAGTGCTGGTCCTGCTCACCGAGGGCCTGGACAACCGGACCATCGCGACGAAGCTGTTCATCTCCGAGGCGACGGTGAAATTTCACCTGCACAACATCATGGACAAGTTCGGCGTGCACAAACGTGTCGCCCTGGTCTCGGCGGCTCTGGGCGGCAATCGGGGGGCAACCGACGGATACCAGTCCGCGATCAACAATGGGTGACGAAGGGACCGTCCCGGTGGACCTGCCGGTGGCCGGCCGCCAGGTGCTGGTGGTCGGATCCTCCGGAAAGGCGATGACATCGGCCGGGGCCTTGCTCCGTGCGGGTGCCGTGGTGACGGTGATCTCTGCCGACCCCACTCCGTACCTGTCCGATCTGGCCGATCGAGGACTGATCGCGATGCTGCAACGGGATTTCGTGCCGGCCGATATCGATTCGGCTGCACTGGTTTTCGCGTGCACCGGAGTTTCCTCGCTCGATGCGAAGATCGCCGCTGAGGCGCACAGGCGTACAGTGTTCTGCCTCAGGGACGGTGGACCGCAGGACGCGTCACGACAAGCATTGCGCCACAACGGATATTCTCACGTCGGTCGGGTGATCCTGGTCGGGGGCGGCCCCGGTGATCCGCGTCTGCTCACTGTCGCCGGCCGTGACGCGATCGCCGCCGCCGACGTCATCGTCGTCGACCGGCTTGCGCCGGTCGATGTGCTCGGTGAACTCGCGCCGCATGCCCTGATCGTCGATGCCGCCAAGATTCCGGGCGGCCGGCGGGTCGAGCAAAGTCAGATAAATGCGTTACTGATCAGCCATGCCATGGCGGGCAAGACGGTGGTCCGACTCAAAGGTGGGGATGGTTTCGTCTTCGGCCGTGGTGGCGAGGAAGCCGACGAGTGTGTGCGCGCCGGGATCACGGTAGAGGTGATTCCCGGTGTGAGTTCGGCGATCGCCGCTCCGGCATTGGCGATGATTCCCGTCACCCACCGGGGGCTTACTCAGGGATTCACCGTGATCTCCGGTCATGTACCCCCGGACCATCCCGACTCGACAGTCAATTACGCCGCCTTGGCGCAGACCGACATGACGATCGTCCTGATGATGGCGGTGGCAAATCTCGACGCCATCACCCGCGCGCTGATCGACGGCGGTATGGACAGCAGAACACCGGCCGCGGTGATCGCCGACGGTAGCCTGCCCAGTCAGCGCGCAATTCGAGCCACCCTGGCCACGATTGGCGGTGCCGCGCGTTCGGCGGGCATCCGAGCGCCTGCGACCACCGTGATCGGTGCGGTGGCGGGCTTTGTCCCCGGCCAGGCCGTGCGACAGACCCCGGCCAAACTGAACGTCGGATGACCGACGTCTGTGGCCCGATCTGACCGGTGCGGTCAGGCGTCCAGTGCGGCGTCGACGCTGGTCTTGACGCTCGACAGTGCGCGCCCGATCGGGCATGCCGTTGCTGCCGTCTGCGCGAGCTCGACGAATTGCTCGCTGCTGCGGGTGATTCCACGACCGCGAACGATCAAGGTGATGTCGGCGATGCCGAAGTCCACTTCCGGTCCGCCTTGGGTGACCATGGCCTCGACATGCAGTACCGGGTTCTCGTCCGGCCCCGGATCGAGCAGCGCCGAGAGTTGCATCGCGTAGCAGGAGGCGTACGCGGCGGCCAACAGTTCCTCGGGGGAGGTGGTCGACGCCTGGTCTGCTGCCCGGGTCGCCAGCGAGTAGTCGAAACTGGCCTGCCCTGACGAGGTCAGCGTGATCGACCCCGATCCGCCGGTCAGCGAACCGTGCCATTCCACCGTTGATGTCCGAGTGCTCATGACGCCACGGCCGGCAGCACCATCGCCAGTCCGGCGGCCAACGCTGCGCCGATCAGGGGACCCAACACCGGCACCCAGGAGTACCCCCAGTCGGGGCCGGCTTTGCCCTTGATCGGCAGCAACCAGTACGCGATTCGTGGTCCGAGATCGCGGGCGGGGTTGATGGCGTACCCGGTGGGACCGCCGAGCGCAAAACCGATGGTGATGATGACAAAAGACACGCCGGCATAACCCAGCGCCTCATTGCTCGCAGGGTTGGTCAGAATCCAGATGATCAGCACGAAGGTCGCGATGATCTCGGTGACGATGTTCCACTTCATGTTTCGCACGGTCGGGGTGGTGCAGAAGATCCCCCGTGTCCCCGAGTTGTCGTCCATGTTGTCGAACTGCAGCTTGAACGCCGCCCAGGCCAGCGACGAACCGACGATGCCACCGAGCACCTGCGCCGCCCAGTACACCGGGACCGACGACCACGGAACACCTCCCGAGATGGCCACCGCCAGTGTCACTGCCGGGTTGAGATGCGCGCCTGACGGGGCCGCGACACTCGCGCCGGCGAAGACACCGAAGCCCCAGCCCAACACGATGATCAGCCAGTCACCCCCACCGCCGTACGAATACGAATTCTTGAGCACCACCGCCGAGACCGAGCCGCTGCCGAGGAGGCAGAGGACCGTGGTCCCCAGGAACTCCCAGATGAAGATGTCGATATTCGACACTGACGCTGCCTCCCTGACGGATCGCTGCTGACCACCCTGAATTGAGTCGGCCAGGATCCCACCGGACTTGTGTTACAAGTCTTTTCGAATCTTGCGCCGCGATGTGGCGATCCCGATGTGTCTCGGGCACTTACTGTCCTGATGAACGGCAAAGACTGATCCGCAGGTGAGGTTTTGGATAGGCTCTTGGGGGCACGGTGCGGAACGGGGACATAACGCGGTCTGGAACTGCAGCGGGCACTATCATCGTCTGCGCGGTGGCCCGCGATTCCGGATCGGGCTCGTTCCGCCCAAACATATTGCAGGAAAACCTCTTCGAAAGGCTCGACCATGACTTGCATTCAACTGTCCGCCGCTTCCGCCGTGATCGAGGCGGCCACCGCGAAGGCACGTGAGATCGGTCAGCCCATGAACATCGCGGTCGTCGACGACGGCGGTCATCTGGTGGCGTTCGTGCGCATGGACGGGGCCATCAAGGCCAGCATCGACATCTCCATCCGCAAGGCGCGCACGTCGATTCTGATGAATGCACCCACGAGCGCGCTCATGCCGCTGGTGCAGCCGGGAGCAGAGCTGTACGGCCTGGAACAGACCTCCGGCGGCATGGTCATCTTCGGTGGCGGAATCCCACTGGCGGTCGACGGTGTCGTGGTCGGGGCGATCGGCGTCAGCGCAGGCAGCGTGGAACAGGACGTATCCGTCGCAGAAGCCGGCGTTGCGGCTCTGTGATCTGGCCGGCGCCGTGCCGGACGTTCCCTCCGGCAGGGCGGTTCGGTCTAGGAGACGTCGACC
>JBEVHL010000335.1:0-3741 GCA_040511255.1 Mycobacterium sp.
GTCAGGCTGCGCCGCGCCTGCGCGGGAACCGGTTGGTGTTCGTACTCGTCGGACAGGTCCAGATGTGGTTCTTGAACGGTGGTGGACATGCTTTCTCCTGAAGAGGTTTGGGTACAGTTCACCGCGGCGATGCGGCTGTCTAACGGTCGGGCGAGCGGGGCCCGCCCGGGCTTATGGGGTACCGAACAGATGGGTCAGCACGCGGGCGCGGTTGACTTCGATGTGCTCCGACGAGAGGCGCTGGGCCAACTTCGCATCACCGGAAGTGATGGCCGACAGCATGATTCGGTGCTCATGCCAGAGCAGGTCGGGTTCGTCGTTCTGCAGGTTGATCCAGTGCAGTCGGCTTTCGATGGGTTCGAGCAAGCCGACCAGGACTTTGTTGCGGGCGATCTCGGGCACGATGTCGTGGAACTCGACATTGCAGGCGTACACCGTGTCCTGGTCTTTGCGCGCGATCGCCTGCTCGGCCTTGCGGGCCAGGGCTTCCAGCCGCCTGACGTCCTCCTTGGTGACGCGCTCGGCGGCCTTGCGAAATGCCATGGTTTCCAGCGCTTCCCGGACGTCGAAGAGTTCTTCGACATCGGTGCGGGACAGCTGTCGGACGATCACGCCGCGGGTGGCCAGCATCTCCACGAAGCCTTCGGAGTTCAGCATGCGCACGGCTTCCCGCACCGGCGCCCGCGAGACCGCGAACTCGGCCGCCAGGTCCCGCTCGACCAGGCGGGTGCCCGGGGGATAGGTGCCGTCGGCGATGCGGTCGCGGATGCGGTCCCGGATGAACTCGCGCAGTGGCCGGCCCGCCGGTGCGGTGACCACAGCAGTGGTTGCCATCAGATCACCTCCAGGGCCGGGTCCCGCTGCGTGCCGGTCAGGGCTTCGTCGACCTGGCGGACGGCGGCGGCCAGTGCCTGTTGGTCGGCATGCGACCAGGGGCGCTCGGTGAGGCTGTGCACGGACAGCCATGCCACCATCTCGCCGGCCCGGACAATCGGGGCGAGCATCTGGGCGCGCACTCCGTAGAAGTCGCGAAGTGCCTGCGGGGGAAAGGGTTTGACCGAGAAGTCGGGTTGCACGAGCACCGTGCGATGACGGTCGATCCACTGCACCGTCTCCAGGTCCCGCTGCGGCAGCGACGGGTCTCGGCGGATCGATCGGACGGTCGGCGCGCACGATTCGGCGGCGCAGGTGTTCACCGAACAACCTGCCTCGGGGAGGTCGATCCGCAGGGTGGTCCGATCTGCACGGGTGGCGCCGCGAAGATCGTCGGTCACCGTCTGCAGTCGGGCCCGCAGCCCGCCGTGGGCCAGCAGGTCGCCACCGCCGGTCACGTCGGCGTTGCCGCCGGCCAGCAGCAGTGAGTGCCAGACGGTGGCGGCGATCGAATCGAACACCGGAATGCCCAGGGCTCGCTCGGCGCGCGCGGCGGGCGCCACCCCGTCGACGTTCGTACACATCACCGCGACGGCGTCGGCGCCGTCTGCCACGGCGGTGATCATCGATTCCACCAAAGGTTCGCCGACGGAGGCGAACTCGAAGTTCGTCGTCAGACCGCGGTACTGCTGCGCCACCACGTCCAGGCCGTTGCGGCCCAATTCGGCGGCGATGCGCGCGGAGACCTCTGCGGTGTACGGGCTGACCAACCCGAGGCGACGAACCCCGTACGCGCGGCACGCCGCGAGCACGGCCAGTGTCGACGTGGTCGCGGGCACCTGCGCCGCGTCGGCCAACCGGGTGCGCAGCGTGGCCTCCCGGTCCACCCCGAGCCACGATCCCGATGTCCCGGCCCAGGCGACGGCGTCGACGCGAGCGTCGGTGAGCAACCGCGCCGCCGCCTCCATGCCGGTGATGTCGAACTGGTCATCGGAGGGGCCGTCGAGTCCGATTCTGGTGACGCCGACACGGGTGAAGTGCGCCGAGGCGGGCCCGGGCATCAGGGCCACCAAGGCCGTCGTCGCCGGCTCCAGGGCCGTGTTCGACGACGGGGTGATGAACCCCAACCGCACTGGCGTAGTCACTACCGACCTCGTTCCGGATGCCCGATTTGGGATCCCAAAATCAGCGTGGTCCAGTTACGGCGGGGTGTCAACGCACGTCTGCGCCGGTCTCGTCGCGCGGAATGGCATCCTGAACTGGGCAAACCTACGAAACAGAGCGAGCAATTTTGGGATCCCAAATTTACCGGCTCGTAGCACGGGAAACATGTTCTCCCTCCGGGAGAAACCATTCGGCAATGACCTGGCGCCGAAGAGGACCATGGGAGGCGAGGAGGCGAACATGACGGATACCTCGCCAGCACCGGTCACCGTTCTGGTGAACGGTCGGCGTGAAGTGGTGCGCACCGAACCGGACACCGCTTTGCTGTACGTGCTGCGCAATCACCTGGGGCTCAAGGGCACCCGCTTCGGCTGCGGTCTGGCGCTGTGTGGTTCGTGCTTCGTCCTGCTGGACGGTCAGCCCGCCTATTCGTGTGACACTCCGATGTGGGCGCTGGCCGACCGCGAGGTCACCACCGTCGAGGGCCTGGGCACACCACAGGGGCCGCACCCCGTGGCCCGGTCGATCGTCGAAGGGCAGGCTGCGCAGTGCGGCTACTGCATCTCCGGCATCGTGATCGCGGCGGCCGCGCTGCTGGCCGACAATCAGGATCCGACCGAGGCGGACGTGCGAACCGCCCTGGACCGGAACCTCTGCCGATGCGGAGCGCACAACCGGATCGTGCGCGCCGTGCTCGCGGCTGCCGCGGAGATGCGGGCGGCGTGACCGTTCACGACGTCGCACAGCACCTTCCGCCGTCCCTGCAGGCCAATCAGCGGCTGGGGGACTGGCTGAGCATCCTGGCCACCGGAGTGGTCGAAGTGCGCTCCGGCAAAGTCGAATTGGGACAGGGAGTGCTGACGGCACTGGCGCAGATCGTGGCCGAGGAACTCGACATCGGCGTCGATCGGGTGCGGATGACGCCTGCGGTCACCGGTAGCAGCCCCGACGAGGGCTACACCGCGGGCAGTCTGTCGATCCAGCATTCCGGCGATGCCCTGCGCACGGTCGGTGCGGAGGCGCGGGCGATCTACCTGGCCGCCGCTGCCGCCCGGTGGCAGGTGTCCCCGGATGGGCTGACCGTGGACGACGGCACCGTTCGGGCACCCGATGGACGCACCACGACGTACTGGGACCTGGCGGATGACCGGCTGCTGGATCGGCCCGCGACGGGTGTAGCCGAGCCGAAGTCCGAGGCGGGATATCGCATCGTGGGCACCAACGTGCCCAGGGTCGACCTGCCGGACAAGCTTGCGGCCCGGCCGCGGTTCGCCCACGACCTCAGTCCGGCCGGGCTGGTGTACGGCCGCATCGTGCGACCACCCTCTCGCCAGGCCCGGCTGGCCCACCTCCACACCGCCCCGACGCTGGCGCTGTCGGGGGTCATCACCGTCGTGCGCGACGGCAACTTCCTCGGTGTGATCGCCGAACGTGAGGAGGTCGCCCTGGCCGCCGCGGAGCGCCTACGGGCCGACGTCACCTGGGAGGAACATCCGACCCTGCCCGATGAGGATCAGCTGGCCGCATTCCTGATGTCGGCCCCGGCCGAGACCTCCGTTCTGGCCGACACCCGCACTGCCGAAGGGCCCGTCGCAGCGGCGAAGTCCTACGAATCCACCTACCACCGGCCATATCTCGCGCACGCCGCGATGGGGCCGTCCAGTGCCACCGCGCTCATGACGAAGGACGACGGCGTCCGACTTG
>JBEVHL010000336.1:0-6829 GCA_040511255.1 Mycobacterium sp.
ACATGTTGTGGATGGACAGGAACGCCGCCACCGTCGGGTCCGCCGTGGCGAGCTGCTCGAAGATCCGGACACCGTCGAGCCGGCGCAGTCCGCTGCCGCCGACATCTTCCGAGCAGTAGATCGCCGCCATGCCCAGTTCGGCGGCGTCACGCAGCGCATCGACCGGAAAGTGTTTGGCCGCATCCCAATCCAGTGCGTGCGGGGCCAGCCGTTTGAGGGCGAACGCGCCCGCCGTCTCGGCGATCACGCGTTCGTCCTCGTCGAGGCCGAACAACTGCATAGCCAATGTCTTGGCCTAGTTCATCGTGGGGATGACGAACTCGGCGCCATCCTTGATACCGGAGGGCCAGCGCTGCGTGACGGTCTTGACCTTGGTGTAGAACTGGATCGACGCGGGCCCGTGCTGGTTGAGGTCACCGAAGCCGGACCGCTTCCACCCACCAAAGCTGTGGTAGGCCACCGGAACCGGGATCGGCACGTTGACGCCGACCATGCCGACCTGGACGCGGGACACGAAGTCGCGGGCGGCGTCGCCGTCGCGGGTGAAGATCGCCACCCCGTTGCCGTATTCGTGCTCAGAGGGCAGCTTCAGCGCCTCTTCGTAATCGTGGGCCCGCACGATGACCAGCACCGGGCCGAAGATCTCGTCGGTGTAGATCGACATGTCCTTGGTGACGTGGTCGAACAGGGTCGGGCCGATGAAGTAGCCACCTTCGAGGCTGTCATCGCCGAATTGCAGTTCGTCACTGGTCCGTTCGCGGCCGTCGACGACGATCTCTGCGCCTGCCTCGACGCCCTGGTTGATGTAATCCTTGACCCGCGCCAGGGCGGCGCCGGTGACCAGTGGCCCATACTCGGCTTTGGGATCGAGGCTGTGGCCGACGCGCAGGTTGTTGATGCGCTCGACGAGCCGGGCGCGCAGCCGGTTCGCGGTTTCCTCGCCGACGGGTACGGCGACGCTGATCGCCATGCACCGCTCGCCCGCGCTGCCGTAGCCCGCGCCGATCAGGGCATCGACCGCCTGGTCGAGATCGGCGTCCGGCAGGATGATCATGTGGTTCTTCGCGCCGCCGAAGCACTGCGAACGCTTGCCGTTGGCGGCCGCGGTTTCGTAGATGTACTGCGCGATATCGGAGCTGCCGACGAACCCGACAGCCTTGATGTCCGGGTGGTGCAGGATGGCGTCGACGGCCTCCTTGTCACCCTGGACCACCTGGAACACCCCGGCAGGCAGACCCGCTTCGAGGAACAGCTCAGCCAGGCGCACCGGCACCGACGGGTCGCGCTCGGAGGGCTTGAGGATGAAGGCGTTGCCACAGGCCAGCGCGGGCCCGGCTTTCCACAGCGGGATCATCGCCGGGAAGTTGAAAGGGGTGATGCCTGCGACGACGCCGAGCGGCTGGCGGATGGAGTACACGTCGATGCCGCCGCCGGCGCCCTCGGTGAACTCGCCTTTGAGCAGATGCGGGATGCCGATCGCGAATTCGATGACCTCGATACCGCGCTGGATGTCGCCGCGGGAATCGGCGACGGTCTTACCGTGCTCGATGGACAGCAGTTCGGCGAGCTCGTCGGTGTTCTTGTTGACCAGGTCGACGAACTTCATCATCACCCGGGCCCGGCGCTGCGGGTTCCACGCGGCCCACTCTTTCTGGGCTTCGACGGCCACGGCGACTGCGGCGTCGACGTCAGCGGCGGACGCCAGGAGCACGGTGGCCTGGACCTCGCCGGTGCTGGGGTTGAGCACGTCGGCGGTGCGGGTGGACTCCAAGTCGGAGCGGCGGCCGTCGATGAAATGCGGAATCTGAGTGGTCATGATCCGTCCCGGTGGACTCGGCAATAAAGATACTTGGATATCCTAGTAACTCAGCCGAGGGTAGGGCAAGACCCAGATGACAGTGCCGCACCCGCCATGGCGGATGGGGCACTGTTCGGTTCGGATGGCGACCGTCAGTGGCCACCCTTGCCGCCGCCGGTGGGCGGGGCCGGAGTGACGACCACCGGGGGCACGGTCTCGTCGCCGCTACCGGCACCCTGGTCCGCCGGGGCCTCGGTCGACGGCACCAAGGTCACCTCGGTCGGCGCTTCAGAGGTCGTCGCCGGGATCTCGGGGCTGGCCGAATCCGGGTGCGGTCATCGTGGCGGCGCCGCAACCGGCGACAGACAACGTGACGGCGGCCGCTGCGGCAGCAAGAGCGATCCGCTGGACGTAATGGGGGGCATGGACAAGTGCCGCGAGGAGATTCACGCACATGCGCGAACAGACAGAGAATCGCACCCCAGGGCGGGGATTCGTGCGATTCTCTGTCTGCTCGCGGGGGAGAGGTGGGTTAGCGCAGACCCAACGGTCCGGCCAACTCGGTGAGGGTGGGGATCAACTGATCGTTGTCCAGCACCTGAATGGCGACGTGATCGGCCCCGGCCTCGTGGTGTTCGCCGAGACGGCGCGCGATCTGTTCGGCCGTGCCGTGCGCCACGACGGCGTCGATCAACTTGTCGCTGCCCGGCTTGGTCACGTCGTCGGCGGTGAAGCCGAGCCGCTTCCAGTTGTTCACGTAATTGCTCAGGTCGAAATAGAACCCGACCCGGTCGCGGCCGAGTCCCCGGGCCTGCTCGGCGTCACTGGTGATGACCACCTTGTGTTCCGGGGCGATGAAGACGCTGTTGCCGACAAGCTCGCGGGCCTGAGCGGTGTGTTCCGGCGTGGTCAGGTACGGGTGCGCGCCGGCGCTGCGATTACGGGCCAGCATCAGCACCTTCGGCCCGAGCGCGGCGAGCACGCGCCTGCTGGTGGGCACCGTCGCGGCGTCGAGCACGTCGAGGTATTCCACCAGGGCGTCATACGGCTTGACGTATTCCTCCGTGTGCTCGGGGTGACCCGCCCCGACGCCCAGCAGAAACCTTCCGGGATAAGCGTTTTCGATCCGGTGGTAGGACTCCGCCACCTCGACCGCGGGCGCCGACCAGATGTTCACGATGCCGGTGGCGATCTGCAGGCTTTCGGTCTGCTCCAGAATGGGCTCCACGAACGCCAGGTCGGCGGCGGGGGAGCCGCCGATCCAGATTGCGCCGTAACCCAACTTCTCGATCTCCACCGCCTGCTCCGGCGTCACCGGAGCACCGATCCAGACTCCGTAACGGCCGAGGTCGGGTTTGAGCGAAACTGCGTCGGTCATGGAGTCCTCTCGATGATGCGGAAATCAGGGCGCCCTAGAGCCGAGTTATTTCAACCCCAGCGGCCCGGCCAGTTCGGCGAGTGCAGGCACCAGCTTCTCAGGTGAGGTCAGCACCTGAACGGGCACGTGGTCCGCACCGGAGCTGACGTGCTCTTTGAGGCGTGCAGCGATCGCGTCCGGCGTGCCGTGCGCGACGAACGCATCCACCAGAGCGTCGCTGCCCGGCGCGGCGATGTCCTGGTCGGTGAAGCCGAGTCGTTTCCAGTTGTTGGTGTAGTTCGCGAGCTGCAGGTAGATCTCCAGCGCCTTGCGGCCGACTGTGCGGGCCTGCTCGGCGTCGGTGGTGAGCACCGCCTTGTGTTCCGGTGCCAGGAAAGCGTCCGGCCCGATCAGTTCACGGGCCTGCGCGGTGTGTTCGGGCGTCGTCAGATAGGGGTGCGCTCCGGCGCTGCGGCGGGCCGACAGCTTCAGTACCTGCGGGCCGAGTGCAGCCACCACCCGCTGATCCTTGGGTACGCCGTACTGGTCGAGTTCGTCGAGATATTCGACCAGCGCGTCGTAGGGCTTCTTGTATTCGGCGTGCGCCTCGGGATGGCCGACTCCGATGCCGAGCACGAAACGGCCCGGGTAGGCCTTCTCGATGCGGTGGAAGGACTCCGCGACGGGTTTGGCGGCCGCGGTCCAGATGTTGACGATGCCGGTGGCCAGCTTGAGGGTGGTGGTCGCGGCGAGGATGGGCTCGACCCAGTCCAGTTCGGCAGGCGGCGAGCCGCCGGCCCAGATGGCTCCGAAGCCGAGGGCTTCGATATCGCGCAACTGCTCGGGGGTGAACTTCTGCCAGCCGGTGTAGTGGCCGAACACGCCGAACGTACCGAGATCAGGTTTCGTCATGGTCGCTGCAACCTCCGACGTTGCGAGCCCTATTCCGCTTACGAAGAAACGGCGGCAGCCGGTTCGTCCAGCGGTACTTCGGGGACGGGGGACTGCAGCGGCAGCAGGATGATGAAGCGGGTGTCACCGGGCTTCGATTCGACCCGCAGGTCGCCGTGATGCTTTTCGACGACGATCTTCCAGGCCAGATCCAGGCCGAGCCCCGTGCCCTCGCCGAAGGGTTTGGTGGTGAAGAAGGGGGCGAAGATCCGGCCTTGGATCTCCTCGGGGATGCCGGGGCCGGTATCGCAGATCTCGATGCGCGCCATGTTCTCGCTCTCGCGTTTGGTGCGCACGGTCAGGGTGCCTTCACTGCCCATCGACTGGATTGCATTGTCGATGATGTTGGTCCACACCTGATTCAAATCTCCTGGGAAGCAAGGGATTTCGGGGAGGTTCTTGTCGTATTCCTTGACGCACTTGATGTTCTTGTCCTTGCCGATCCGGTCGGCGAACATCATCAACGTGCTGTGCAGCAGTTCGTGGATGTCTGCCACCTGGAACGGGGCGCGGTCCATCTGGGAATACTGTTTGGCCCCGGCCAGCAGAGCCGAAATGCGCTTGGACGCTTCGGTGATCTGGTTCATCATCAGCTCGGTGTCGATGGTGTATTTCAGCCAGCCGAGCGCGCCCTGCAGTGACGCCGACGCGTCGACCTCGTTGACCGATGCCGAGATCCGCTCCAGCCAGTCGGTGTCCAGGCCGGCGTCGACGAACGTCGGGGCGTAGTCCCAGGCGCCGATGATGTCGTGGCCCTCGAGCCAGTCGCCGATCTGGTCTTCGCGGTCGGAGGACTCCAGCGCGGTGAGTTCCTGCGCCTTGGATTTGGCGACCTGTTCGGCCACCTCCTCCTGGATGGTGACCAGCACCCGCAGCCCTTCCGGGCTGAACTTGCCGTCGGCCAGCATCGCCAGTTTGTGGCGCATCCCGGCGACCTTCTCGCGCAAGTCCGAGACGGCGCGGGCGGTGGCCGCGGCCGGGTTGTTGAGCTGATGGGTCAGGCCCGCCGTGATGTTGCCCAGTGCGAGCAGTTTCTCCCGCTGGTCGATGATCTGGCGCTGGCGCAGGCCACCCACCTTGAGGCCGTCGAGCAGGTGCACGGCCATCGGGAACTCGGTCTTGACGAACTGACCGAAGGCGTTGGCGTCGAGTACGAAGAACTTCGAGGGCCGGGTGACCCGCACTGACGACTCGTAGATCTGCGCCACGCCGGGTACGAACGCGCTCCAGGCACCGCAGTACACGCCGCGCTGTGAAGTCCGGTTGGTTTCGATGTCCTCGCCGCCGGAGCGCTTCGACATCACCAGCTCACCGTCGATGAGGACGTAGAAGCACGTCGCGGGCTCGCCCTCGGTGCATAACGGACCTGTGTCGAACGTCTGGATGTGGCCGTCCTTGCACAGCGTCCCCAGCTGCTCATCGGTCAGCGCCTCGAAAAGGAACAGTGTCCGCAGCTCAGCGGGCAGACATTCCGGCTGTCCATCGATGTCGGTCATACCGTCTCCTCGGTGTCCTCTACGCCTCAGCCAGGTAGCGATGGACCAGCATCACTGCCATGGATCCTTCGCCGACCGCGGCCGCCACTCGTTTGGCGGATTCGGCGCGTACGTCTCCTGCAACAAACACACCGGGCACACTTGTTTCCAAATGGTGGGGTGGACGTTCCAGCGGCCACCGCGAACACACCTTCAGATCGGGCCCGGCCAGGATGAATCCGTGGTCATCGCGCGCGACGACGTCGTCGAGCCAGTCGGTGAGCGGAGCGGCGCCGATGAAGATGAACATCCGCGCGCAGGTGACGTCCTCGACGGCACCGGTGTTGCGATCCACCAGGGCGAGGGTCTGCAGGTGCCCGTCACCACCTGCGCTCTGCACCTCGGTGCAGGTACGCACGTGGATCTTCGGGTTCGCCTCGATCTGCTGGATCAGGTAGTACGACATCGACGCTTCCAACGACGGCGCGCGGACCACGATGGTCACCGACGCCGCCTCGCGGGACAGATACATCGCGGCCTGGCCTGCGGAATTGGCCCCGCCGACCACATAGACGTCTTCGTCCTTGCATTCCGAGGCCACGGACGACGCAGCGCCGTAGTACACGCCCTTGCCGGTCAGATCTGCACAACCCTCGGCCGTCAGCTGCCGGTAGGACACCCCGGTGGCCAGGATCACCGCGCGGGAGTCGATCGAGCTGCCGTCGGCGAACTTGATGGTCTTCACCGGGCCGTTGACCTCCAGGGCGACGGCTTCGCGGGTGGTGATCAGCTCGGCCTTGAACTTCTCGGCCTGCCGACGGGCCCGGTCGGCCAGCTGGCTGCCGGACACTCCGTCGGGGAAGCCGAGGTAGTTCTCGATCCGCGAGCTCTGGCCGGCCTGACCGCCGGTGGCGGTGCGTTCGATGAGGACGGTGTTCAGTCCCTCCGAGGCGCCGTAGACGGCGGCGGCGAGGCCTGCGGGGCCGCCCCCGATGACGACCAGGTCGTAGAACTCTTCCGACGGTGTGGTGGACAGCCCGAGGCGGTCGGCGAGTTCGGTGTCGGTGGGGTTGACCAGCGGTTCGCCCTTTTCGGTGATGATCACCGGCAGCGTTCGGTCGTCCAGGCTCGCCGCCTCGAGCAGGCGTTCGCCGTCGGGCTCGTCGGCCATGAACCAGTGGTAGGGCAGCCGGTTGCGGGCCAGGAAGTCGCGTACCTCCGACGACCGCGCGTTCCAGCGGTGTCCGA
>JBEVHL010000337.1:0-2828 GCA_040511255.1 Mycobacterium sp.
GTCCCTGAACCATGTCGCGGTCACCGTGCGCGATCTCGCAGTGAGCGCACCCTGGTATCGCGAGCTCATCGGTTTCGACCCACTCCTCGACGAAGACACCGACGCCGGCTTTCACCACCTGGTGTGGGCCTTGACCGACGGCACGATCTTCGGCATCCACCAGCACACCACGGCGGCGCCGGACGAGAAGTTCAGCGAGTACCGGCCCGGTCTGGATCACGTCGGCTTCGGCTGCCCGTCGCGGGCTGAGCTGGAATCGTGGGTGGCCCGGCTCGATCAGCTGGGTATCGAGCACGGCGGCATCATCGACGCGCATTACGGCTCCGGACTCAGCTTCCGGGACCCTGACGGCATCGCGCTGGAGTTCTTCGCGCCACCGGAGTGACACGCCGTCCGGCAAACGCCTCGCAGAGCCCAGGCGGTACCGGAGACTAGGCGGATGACCGATCAGATTCTCACCGCCGCGTCGGTGCTCACCATGGACGACGACATCCCGCGAGCGCAGGCGGTGGCGGTGTCCGGTGACCGGATTGTGGCCGTCGGCTCGGTCGAGGAGTGCGTCGCGGCGTTGCCCGGGGCCACCGTCGTCGATACCGGAGCGGCCGTGCTGGCCCCCGGATTCGTTGAGCCCCATAGCCATCCGCTGATCAGCGGCGTGGCCACCCAGGCGCCGGCCCGGTCCATCGCGCCGTGGGACACCCCGTCATGGGCCGATGTGCAGGCGGCGTTCGCCGATGCGATCGCCACGACGGACCCGTCCGAGCCGCTGTGGTTCGCCGGCTACGACGCGCTGCTGATGGGGCATCCCTCGCCCAAGGCGCCCGAGCTCGACGCCATCTTCGGCGACCGGGTGGTCGTGGTGACGGACAACTCCGGGCACGGCATCTACTTCAGTACCGCGCTGATCAAGCAGAACGGCTGGGACGTCAACCCGCCCGCCGATCCCGTCGCCTCGTCGTTCGGCCGCAATGCCGACGGCAGCCTGAACGGGCAGGGGTTCGAACTGCCGGTGGTAACGGCCGTGATCGGGCCGGTGATGGCGGCGATGGGTGACCCGCTGCTGAGCGCGGCGAGTTACTACGCGCTGATGTCACGCGGCGGGTACACGTCGACGTCCGATATGACGTACGACCCGAAGTTCAAAGCCGGTTACGAGGCGCTGGCCGCGGCGCCGTCCTGCCCACTGCGGGTCAGCATGTGGGAGATGTCGATCACCGATACCTATGCCGACCAGGAGACGTTCGCGGCCGGTGACGCGATGCTGACCAAGGCCGGGGTGAAGCTGTGGACCGACGGGTCGCCGTGGGTGGGCAATATCGCCATCTCTTTTCCGTATCTGAGCACCGAGACCACCCGCATCGCCGGTATCGACCCTGATGTCGCGGGCGGGGCGCGGTCGATGAACTACACCCGCGAACAGCTCGACGCGATCCTGGACAAGGCTGCCCCGCTCGGTTGGCAGATGGCGTTTCACGCCAACGGCGACCTGGCCATCGAGCTCGCCCTGGACGCCTACGAGGACGCGCTGACGAGGCACAACCTGGTGGGCACCGACCACCGGTGGCGCATCGAACATGCCGGCGCAGGCACCCGCGAGCAGTTCGACCGCGCCGCCCGCCTCGGTGTGCACGTGTCGATGGCGCCGTTCCAGTACTACTACTGGGGCGATCTGCTGGACGGCGAGATCTTCGACCATGAGCACGGCGCGTCGTGGGCGGCGTTCGCCGATGCCGTCGCCTCCGGCGCCAACGTCTCGCTGCACAACGACGGGTCGGTGTCACCGCCGACCCCGATCATCAACATCCAGACCGCGGCGTCTCGGCGCACCCGGGCGGGCAATGTGCACGGCGCCGAACAGGCCATCACGTTGGATCAGGCCTGGCGGGCCCAAACCATCAACGCCGCACGGACATTGCACCGCGACGACGTGGTCGGCTCCATCAGCGTCGGTAAGTTCGCCGATTTCGTCGAGCTGACCGCCGATCCCTATGACGTCGACCCGGCGCAGCTGGCCGAGTCCGTGCGCGTGACCGCCACCTGGGTCGGTGGCCAGCGGATCGACCTCGACCGGTTCCTCTCGGCCGTCGGCGGCGGCGACAACGCCGAGCATGCTCATCTGGCCGAACGAGCGCACGCGCCGGGATGCTGCTGAGCTGACTGTGGCGGCAGGGCGGTCAGCGGGTATAGCTGCTGCATGTTGAAACGCATTGCCACCATCGCGGGCCAGGGGCTCGAAGGCCTGGGTTCCGTCGTCGGGATACGCGGTGGCACCGAGGAGCCGGCCTATCGCAGCTCGCCGTTGACCGACGGCGTGGAGATCCGCGAGTACGGACCTCGCATCGCGGCGCAGACCACGGTGTTGAATTCCGATGTCGCCGATTCACAGGCGGCGCTGAGTGCGGGGTTCCGTCGGCTGGCCGGTTACATCTTCGGCAAGAACCAGAGCCAGACCAAGATCGCGATGACCGCCCCCGTCGCGCAGCAACCCGGCGAGCAGATCGCGATGACCGCACCCGTCGCGCAGACCCCCGCGCCGGGCGGGTCGGTGATCCGGTTCTTCATGCCGTCGGAGTGGACGCTGGCGACGCTGCCGACGCCCGTGGACGACACCGTGGAATTGGTCGAGGTGCCCGCGGAGACGGTGGCGGTGTTGCAGTTCACCGGGGACCGCAGTCCTGCGGCCGTTGCGGCGCGCACGACGGAGCTGCTGAATGTATTGGCGGACAAGGGCATTGAAACCTCGGGCACACCCTTCTCGTGGTTCTACGATCCGCCGTGGACGCTGCCGTTCCGCAGGCGCAACGAGGTGGCGGTGGCTGTCACGCCGA
>JBEVHL010000338.1:0-18381 GCA_040511255.1 Mycobacterium sp.
AGCTGGGGCGTGATGTAGTGCGATTGCCGCACCACCCCGACGCCGCGGTGCAGTGCACTGCCTATTTCAATTGCCATGTGCACCAATGCGATTGGATCCTGGGTGGCAGAGGCGATGATCGGCCCGCCGGCCCTGATCTGATCGACCGCGCCCTGGGCGCCGTCGACGGCCACGATCGGTACGTACAACTTGCGGCGGGCCAGCACGCTGGAGATGCCGATGGCGATCTGGTCATTGCTGGCGAAAAACCCCTGCACATCCGGGTGGGTGGCCAGGATCTCCTCGGCGGCCCGCCGGCCGGAGGGGGCGTCCAGCTCACCCCGACTGGTCGCGACCACGGTCATCCGGGGATGCCCCGCGATGGCACCGAGAAATCCGGCAACGCGATCGGAATTGGCGGTGATCGGGATGCCTCCGACGACGGCCACCCGCCCCTGCCCGCCGAGCGTTTTTGCGAGTGCACCCCCGGCCAGCGAGCCGGCTTTGGTGTTGTCCGTGGCGACCACCGCGTCGGCGCCGCTGATCGCCGAGCCGATCGCCACGATGGGGATGCGGGCCTGGTGGGCCTGCGCGCAGGCCGCTTCGAGGCCTTCCGACACCACCGGCTCGACGAGGATCAGATCGACGCGGGCGGCCACGAACTCCCGGATCTGCTGGGCCTGTCGCGCTTTGTCCTCGGTGGCGGACCGCACGTGCAGATTGGCGCTGAGCGCATTCGCCTCCGAGCGCAAGGCGGCGATCTCGGCCAGGAAGAAGCTTTCGTCCAACGGGTAGCTGAAGCCGATGTTGTGCAGGGGCCAGCCGTGCACTCGGGCCGCCGAGCCGAGCTCGAAGACCCGGGCGCCCAGGGTATAGGTGCCGTCCATGCCACGAGCCAACATGTTTTCCCCGGCCAGCGCGTGACAGATACCCATCACACTGCTCTTCGGATAGCCGGTCCGCTGCGCCAGTTCGGCCAGCGACATGGGCCGGCCGGCATCGCAGATGCACTGCAGCACAGTCGCACTGCGGGCAAGTGCCGGCACCCGCCCACCGCCGGGGCGGTCGCTCTCTGGCGCGATCCCGGGAGACGACACCCGGTTCAGGTTAGCGGGACTCGCGCGGTGTGTCCGTTTCATTTGTCGAATGCGCGTACGGGAAATGAAACGAGATTTCGTAGATTCATCTGCGTGACCAACCCATTGACATTGTGATGGCGCTCACATTAGCGTGTGTTTCATCACCCGCGTAAAAGTTCGAAATATGAAACAGATGCCGGGTGCGCACGGCAGCACTCTGCGCCACCCCGGCGCGGATACGTGATTCCCGGATCCAGTTCTTAAGGAGAAGTCGATGAGGATTTCCCGGCCTTTTGTCGGCGTCGTCTGCGTCGTGTTGGCGACCACGGTGGTCGCCAGCGCCTGTACCAAGAAGGGCTCGGATAACAGCGAGTCGACGACACCCGGCGCCACCAGCGCGGCCGGACCATCAGGGGCCTCCGGCGACAAACTCAAGATCGCCTTCGTGCCGAAGCTGCAGGGATCACCGTACTTCGAGGCAATGAACGCCGGTGCTCAGCAGGCCTCATCGGCACTCGGCGACATCGACTGGCTCTACCAGGGCCCGACGTCGGCGGATGCTGCCGCGCAAGCGCAGATTGTCCGGTCCTTCATCCAGCAGAAGGTCGACGCACTGATCGTCGCACCGAACGACCCCGATTCGATGGCCCCGCTGATGAAGCAGGCGCAGGACGCCGGCATCAAGGTGCTGACCGCGGACACCGATGCGCCGAACTCGGTCCGCGAAGCCTTCGTCAACCAGGCCACCGCGGAGGGCATCGGAACCACCACCGCCGAGACGCTGATGAAAGCCATGGGCGGAAAAGGCAAGTGGGCCATCGTGTCCTGCGGTGAGACCGCGGAGAATCTGAACTCCTGGATCGCCGCGGAGAAGGCCTACGTTTCCGAGAAATATCCTGAGGCGGAGCTCGTCGACGTGGTGTACTCCGGCGAAGACCAGGCCAAGGGCACGCAGATGTCGACCGACCTGATGAGCGCCCACCCCGACCTGAAAGGTCTGCTCGGGCAGTGCACCACCTCCGCTGTCGGTGTCGCTCAGGCGGTCAAGGACGCCGGGAAGATCGGACAGGTCTTCACCGTCGGCATCGGCACCCCGAAATCGATGAAGCCATATCTGGCCGACGGGTCGTCGTCGGGTTCGATCCTGTGGAACGTCCAGAATCTGGGCTACCTGTCGGCATGGGCCGGCGAGCAGCTCGCCACCGGAAAGTCGTTCGCGGCCACCAACAAGGTCAGCGACGAGATGCCGGACGTCAAATGGGACGAGGGCAGCAAGACCCTGGTCCTCGGCGATCCCCTGCTCATCACCACCGAGAACGTGGACCAGTTCAACTACTGACTCGCGTACCGACTGCGCGGCCCGGCTGCCCACTGGCCCGGGCCGCGCAACCGGGCACTTCATCACCAGCAGCACCGGAGACGCCATGCCGCAGGACACCCGACTGACCCTGACCGGGATCGTCAAGAGCTATGCCGCCGTCAAAGCCATCAGGCACGCCGACTTCGAGGTGCAGGCGGGGCAGGTGCACGCCCTGGTCGGTGAGAACGGTGCCGGGAAATCCACTCTCATCAAAGTGATTTCCGGCGCCATCACCCCGGATGCAGGCACCATCACCTACGACGGCGAGCCGGTCACCATCGCGACCACGGTGGCCGCGATCCATCTGGGGATCGCCACCGTCTACCAAGAACCGCAGTTGTTCGCCGAGCTGACCGTGGCCGAGAACATCTTCCTGGGCCGCGAAATCGTCAAACGCGGTCGAGTGGACTGGACCGCGCAGAACGAACGCGTGGTCGCACTCCTGGAGACCCTCGAGCTCCCAGCGGAACTCGCCACTGTCACCGTCGGGAGCCTGCCGGTCGCCACCCAGCAGCAGGTCTCGATCGCCAAGGCGCTGGCAGGCAAATGTGGCGTCCTGATCCTCGACGAACCGTCGGCCATCCTGACTGACGCCGAGATCGACGTCCTGTTCCGCATCATCCGCAGACTTGCCGAGGACGGCGTCGCCGTCGTCTACATCTCCCACCGGCTCGACGAGCTCGTCAAGATCGCCGACCAGGTGACGATCATGCGCGACGGCAGCACCATCGGCACCTATCCCATGGCGGACATGTCGGTACGGCGCATCGCCGAACTGATGGTGGGCGAAGCACTTTCCGACGAGCGCAGCGCCCGGGTGGTGCCCGACGGGCCACCGGTACTGGAACTCAAAGCGCTGGCGCGCGCGGGCCACTTCCATGACGTCAGCCTGCAGATGCGGGCCGGTGAGATCCTCGGCCTCTACGGGTTGGTGGGGTCCGGCGTCGCCGAGATCGCCGAATGCATCCACGGGCTCACCAGAGCCAGCGGCGGCGAGATCGTGCTGCAGGGCAAGACCATCAGTCCCCGCACACCCCGCCAGGCCGAAGAGGCGGGTATCGCCCTGCTGCCGGCCAACCGCAAGTCCGAAGGCATGTTCTCCTTCCAGTCCATCGCGTTCAACATCTCGGTCGGTCACCTGCGGCGCCTGTCGTTGGGCCGGGCATTCGTCGACCGGCGCAAGGAACGCACCGTGGCCAAAGACCTGATGAAGCGGCTCGCCGTCAAGGCGCCGGACGAGAAGTACGTCATCGGAAACCTTTCCGGCGGCAACGCACAGAAGGTCGTGCTGGCGCGCCAGCTCGTCGAGCGCCCCACCCTGCTCCTGCTCGCCGAACCCACCCAGGGCGTGGACATCGGCGCCAAAGAGGAGATCCACCGCATCATCACCGATCTCGCCGACAGCGGCACCGCGGTGCTCGTCGTCACCTCCGACCTGCAGGAAGCGCTGCGCATCGCCGACCGCCTGCTCGTCGTGCGCGCAGGCACCATCACCGCCGAATTCGGTCCCGACGCACGACAAGTCGACCTACTCGCCGCCGCCGCCGGCGACGTCGGAGAGGCGGCCAGCGCATGAGCCTCACCCTCGACCCCGATGCCGGCCCCAGCTCATCACCCCTGCGGGCCCGCGGGCGCGTCCTGCCGTTTCCCATCACACCGTCCGAAATCGTCCTCATCGCAGTGCTTGTCGTGCTGTGGATCGCACTCGCGTTCGCCACCCCGGCATTCCTCAGCGAGGGCTCGCTCATCCCACTACTCGTCGAAGTGGCACCGGTGGCCCTGATCGGGATCGGCATGACCTTCGTGATCATCACCGGTGGCATCGACGTGTCCGTCGGCGGCGCGATCATGGTGTGTTCGGTCGTCACCGCCAAACTCATGCGCGACCAGGAACTGCCGCTCACCTTGTGCCTGGTGGTCGCCATCGCGACCGGAGCGGTCCTGGGTCTGGTCAACGGCGTACTCATCGCCTACGGCCGCGTGCACGCCATCATCATCACCTTCGGTACCGCCAACCTGTTCCTGTTCATCGGCCTGCAGATCTTCGCCTCACAACCGATCAGCGGCATGCCGAACACGCTGGCCTGGTTCGGCCGCGGTGTCGACGGCAAGACGTTCGGCATCCCGCACAGTTTCGCCATCACCGTCCTGCTTGCCGCCCTCGCCTGGTGGTACCTACGACACACACCCGGGGGTCGGCATTTCTTCGGCATCGGTGGCGACGCCGTCGCCGCGCGGCTGGCAGGTATCAGGGTGCAACGCCGAATCCTGCTGACCTACGTCATCACCGGCGTCCTCATCGGCCTGGCGTCCATCTTCACCCTGGCCAAAGGCACCTCGAACCTGGATCAGTCGGTGGGGTCCGGACAGGAACTCGCCGTCATCGCCGCGGTGGTGATCGGCGGCACCTCCATCATGGGTGGCCGAGGCTCCGTCCTCGGCACCCTGTTGGGCGCGCTGCTGGTGCAGACGGTGAAATCCGGTGTGACGCAACTGGGCTGGCCGTCGCAGCTGTCGGACCTGTTCGTCGGGATCTTCATCATCCTCGCGGTCGGCACCGATCTACTGCGCCAACGCACCAGGAGGTCGGCATGAGCGTCGAGACGGCCCCGGCCACCACAGAACAGCCGCGCCCCCGCCCGCGGGCCGCCAAGATCCTGGAAGCAGTGCTGACCCAACGCATCGTGTTGCTCGCCGTGCTGATCGTCGGCGTCGTCGCGGTGTTGATGTACCTGAGCGCCAACGGGTACCTCACCGGCGATTACGACTTCGATTACATGTCGGCCACCCTGATCGACGCCGTCCCGCTCGCGCTCCTGGGTTTCGCCGAACTCGTCGTCATCGTCTCCGGTCGGGGCGGTATCGATCTGTCGGTCGGCGCGATGGTCTCCCTGGTCGGCATGATTTTCGGGTTCGCCTACGGCCAGTGGGGCTGGCCACTGTGGGCGGCGATCCCGCTGGCCCTGGCCATCGGCGGGCTGCTCGGAGCGATCAACGGATTTCTGGTCGCCCGGATCGGCTTTCCCGCCCTGATCGCCACGCTGGCCACGTACTACGCCTACAAATCCATCGCGCTGGTGATCAACGACCAGAAACCCATCAACAGCACCCAGATCCAGGATCTCTACTCGCTCACCGGATCCGTGCGGGTCCCGATCATCGGCGACTACATCCCCGACGTGCCGCTCGGTGTCTTCACCTTCCTGCTCCCCGTGGTGGTCATCCTGTGGCTCGTCCTGGAGCGGGGCACCTACGGGCGACGGCTGTACGCGGTCGGCACCAATGACATCGCCGCCCGCTGGGCCGGTCTCGGTGTCGCGGGCACCCGGATGCGGGCCTACATCTTCTCGGGCGTGCTCTCCGGCCTGGTGGCCGTCTACGTCACCGCGGAGTTCGCCTCCGCTCGGCCCGACGCGGGCACCGCAGGCAACGGCCTGGCACTGCCCGCCATCACCATCGCCGTCCTCGGCGGGGTGGCGATCACCGGTGGCATCGGGCGGCTCGCGGGTGTGCTGCTGGCCGCGGTGCTGATCGTCTGGCTCAACGCAGGAATCATCCTGTACTTCGAAGGCAATGCGGGCAGCCAGTTCCAGCTGCTCGCCCTCGGAGTCGTACTCATTCTCGCCGCGCTGCTCAACGGTTTGACGACGGGCAGGTACGGCGGCAATCACTAGCGAACAGAACACAATTCATGCTTGCGCAGAAATGGAGATCGCCATGACCGTTCTTGACACTTTCGCCCTCACCGGGAAACGGGCGCTGGTCACCGGCGGTAACCGCGGCCTCGGTCTGGCCTTCGTCCGGGGCCTGGCCGAAGCCGGCGCCGACGTCGTCTTCGTCTCCCGTGATGCCGACCGCAACGCCGCAGCCGTCGCCACCCTGGCCGATGAGGGGCTCACGGTGTCGGCCTTCGCCGTCGACATCACCGCGCCCGATGGCCCGGCCAACGCCATCGACGGCGCGGTCGAGCGACTGGGCGGGCTCGACCTGCTGCTCAACAACGCCGGGCTCGCGGTGCACCGGCCCGCGCTGGAGATCAGTGACGAGGAATGGGATCACGTCTTCGACGTGAACACCCGGTCGCTGTGGCGACTCAGCAAAGCTGCCGGCGCCTACATGAAAGACCATGGCGGCGGCAACATCCTGAACGTCGGGTCGATCAGTTCCATCATCGTCAACCGGCCGCAGTTTCAACCCTCGTACAACGCGTCCAAGGCAGCGGTCCATCAGCTCACCAAATCCCTTGCCGCCGAATGGGCGCCGTACAACATCCGGGTCAATGCCATCGCTCCCGGCTACGTCAAGACCGAGATGGCCCCGGTCGACAAGCCGGAGTTCCGGCAGCACTGGATCGAAGACGCCCCGATGAAGCGGTTCGCGCTGCCCGAGGAGATCGCTCCCACCGTGGTCTACATGGCTTCCGACGCATCCGCGTTCATGACGGGAGCGGTCGTCGTCATCGACGGCGGGTACACGGTCTACTGAGACGCGTAGCCGACTACGCGCGCCCGCCCCTCGAGTTCCGCTCTACGTTGCTTCCTAGCCGGAGACATCCGGAAAACAACGGGGGGACGAACAGATGCGCGCAATCGCACCAACTTCGCGGCGGACACTGCGGCTGAGCCGATCAGCTGCTGCTGCTGTCAGCCGGTTTTTCGCCGGGCGGCCGGCGTACTCGGTGAGCTACTTCGACTACGGCGTCATCGGCCGGGAGCGCTACCGGCTCTGACGTTCTACCGTGGGGGCATGAGTGCACTCACCGACGACGTGATCGAGTTCCTGTCCACCGGGACCCGCACCGGCATGCTCGGCTATGTGGCTTCGGATGGGCGTCCGCTGGTCGCGCCGGTGTGGTTCGTCGTCGACAACGGCGACCTGGTACTCAATACCGGCAAGAACACCGCGAAAGGCCGTGCACTGGCCCGCGATCCGCGGGTGGTGCTGTGCGTGGACGACCCCCATCCTCCGTATTCATTCGTACAGGTTCAGGGCACCGCCACCGTTTCTGAGGACCCGGCCGAACTGCTGGACGTCGCCACCAGAACCGGCGGTCGATACATGGGTGCCGACCGCGCCGACGAATACGGCCGCCGCAACGGAGTACCCGGTGAGCTCGTCGTCCGCATCACGCCCACCAAGGTGATCTCGGCGTTCGATTCGTCGAACTGAGGTCACTGATCCAGAGAAAAGCCCTGCAGGTGCGCTCGCGCCTGCAGGGCTTGACTCATGTTGCCGTGTCTCAGTACTGGATGGCCTCGATCAGCGGCGAGGGCTCGTCCATCAGCCCCCAGAACCGGTCGCGGATCGCCACCGTGAGGGGTCCGGGCTCACCGTTGCCGATGGCCTCGCCGTCGAGCGAGTTGATCGGCGTGACGCCGCCCGCGGTGGTGACGGCCATCACCTCGTCGGCGTCGTAGAGTTCCCGGCTGGTGACATCGCCAAGGGTGGCTTCGATGCCCATGGCGTCGGCGATCTCGTAGACCGTCTTGCGGGTGATACCGGGCAAGGCATTTCGCAACGGCGAGAACAACTTGCCGTCCTTGACGATGACGACGTTGAAACCGGGGCCTTCGGCGACGCAGTTGTCGGAGTCCAACAGGATCGCCGTCCTGGCGCCGCGGTCCTTGGCTTCGAAGCTGGCGGCCGTCAGGTCACCCCACTGGTAGTTCTTGATGGTGGGGTCGACGGTGTTGCGGCCGGCCCGCCGGACGTGGCGCGGCACGATCGCGGTGGTGCCGAAGATCTGCTCCTGCGGCGGGAACGCCCACAGATACGGGATCGCGTAGATGTAGACCTGATGGGTCAGCTTGGAGAGGTCCTTCTCCCCCTTCTTCTTTCCGTAGCCGCGGGTGATGGACAGGTTCACGAACGATTCGCGCAGCTGCGACATCGACACGCACTTCTTGGTGATCTCGGCGAGTTCGTCGGCGGACATGCCTGCGTCCAGGCGGAGCTTGCGCGCCCCGTCGAGCAGCCGATCGAGGTGATCGCCGAGCCGGAAGATGTTGCCGTGCCAGACATGCGCGACGGTGTAGGTCACGTCGGAGTGCCCGAACCCGGTGTCGAAGAGCGAGATCTTGGCCTCCGACGCGGGCATGTACTCGCCCTCGATCCAGGCCACTCCACCCGCAAACGGGCTGGACGTGTCGAGCTCGTAATCGCTGTACTGGATCACCGAGCCGACGGGGGTGTCTTCGCGGATGTCGGCGCTGGGCTCGACCGAGACCAGGTTGCTGGTGCCCAGATCAGTTGTGGCAGTCATGGATATTCCCTTCGAAGTTTAGATAAGTGAAACAGATTCAGGACTGATGTGTCTTGGCGAAGTTCGGCCCGGCATCACCGTTGGCCAGCCGCTTGCGCAGCCCGGTGAGGGCCCAGATACCCGTCAGCACGACCAGGCCCAGGAAGACGTAGCCGTTCCCGGCGAACTGCGGCAGGAAGATCAGCGCAGCACACACCAGGGTGAAGCAGATGGCCGCGATCACGGCCACCGGTATGCGGGCCTTGCCGAGGTCGAACGTGCCAGGGTCGGGTGCGGGGATGGTTCCGCGGCGGGTGGCGATCATGACGGCGATCGTCTGCAGGAGATACATCGCGCAGACCGCCAGCGAGGAGAGCCCGAGGATGAGAAAGAACGCCTTCTGACTGACCAGTGCACACAGCAACAGAATCGTCGAGAAACCGAAGATGCCGAGCACGGCGTACGTGGGCGTGCGGTTCGTCGGAGACACATGCCGCCAGACGTGGGAGAACGGCAGCATGTTGTCGCGGGCCATCGAGTAGGTCAGCCGGGTGGCGACCAGGATGTTGGCCAGGATGCAGGCCAGCACGTTGGTCAGCGCTACCGCGACGACGATCTTGCTGATGACCGGGCCCACCTGCTGCGTGATGATCTCCTCGATGGGGGCAGCCGAGGCGGCCTGCACGGCGTCGGCATTCTTGATCGCCAGCACGTAGACGACATACATGCCGAACTCGATGATGATCGAGGCGGTCAACGCGTAGAACATCGTGCGTGGGATGACGTGTCGGGCGTTGACGGTCTCCTCGGCGATGTCCGCGCTGGCCTCTACACCAATCAGCCCGAAGAAGGGGCCGAGCGAGGCAGCCAACCAGGCCAGCACGTAGGGGGTACTGCCGTCAGAGGTACCGCCGGTGAACAGCACCGAGACGGATTGGTGGTTGTCCGGCGAGGAGAAGGCGACGATCGCGACGAGAATCGTTGCGCCGACGGTGATGACGAATTCCAGGCTCACACCGATGTTGTTGACCATCGTGGCGAACCGCACGCCGTACAGGTTGATGAGCATGCAGACGGCCATCACGCCGATGGCGACCAGGATCTGCGCGGTCTGGCTCATGTTCCAGCCGAACAGGCTGCCGAGGTAGCCGGACAGGATGAAGCCGACGCCGGTCATGCCGCAGATCCAGCCCGCCAACGCCAACACGCCGGTGAACAGCGCCATCGTCGAACCGACGAGACGGCTGGTCCACTGATAGGAATAGCCGGCCAAGGGGATCTTGGCGGTCAGGTCCGCCGCGATCAGCGTCCAGATCACGAACACCGCGGCGGCGAGCAGCAGTGTCCACACGAAGGGACCGCCCGCCGTGAAGTACCCGGCGCCGAAGCCGGTGAACACCGCGGTGGTGGCGCTGATGGTGGCGAAGCCGATGGCGAACGACGCCAGCTTGCCCACGGAACGGTCGAGCTTCTGGGTGTATCCGAACTCGGAAAGACGGGTGTCCTCGTCCTCCCCGGGCCGCGCCGGGGGCGGGATCGGAGCGGATGTCGAGGTCGGTGGTGCAGCGGCATCGGTCATGGCTGGCTCCAGAGTGATCAATAGAGGTCTGACGGTGATCAAAGGAAACCCCAGGTCGGCGTCATCGGGAAGTTCCAGTTTCTGATGGACTGATAACTTGCGGTTATCACCGGCCCCACTGATTACGAATAGGTGGCGGGGCGCTCCTGGGATTGCCCCTCCCCGAAGCTCCACTCGTCGCGAACCTGCCGCACCAGCGCGCCCGCGTCATCGCTGAGCGCGCTCGGATTCCAGGCCAGCGCCGTGTAGTTCCGCGGTCGGTCGGCGATGGGCACGTAGACGATGCCCGGCCGGTCGTACAGGCGCGCGCTGGCCTCGCTGGTGAAGCTGATCCCGAGGCCGCGGGCAATTGTCGTGGTCTCCGCCTCGTAGGTGGCCGCGACGGCCGCGATCGTCGGCGGCTTGCCACCGCGGGCATCCATCGCCATCCAGTAGTCGCGCCACACCCCGGCGGTGCCCGGAGCGACCACGATCGGGTCGTCGAGCAGTTCGGTGATGCTCAGGTCGGCCCGCTGGGCCAGCCGGTGGTCACGCGGCAGGCAGGCCACCCAGTCCTCCGCGTCGAGGATCAGCATCCGGTGGTCGGGTAGATCGACCGGCGGCCGGATGATGGCCACCTCGGTGGTACCGTCGGCCAGCCCGGCGGTGGGATCGTTGAAGTCGAATTCCCTTGACTCGACGCTTATTTCGGGATACGCGAGCTCGAAGTGGCGGACCAACCGGAACAGCACGTCGGCTCCGGTGCCGATCAGGTAGCCCAGTCGGATGCGCCGGTCGCGCCGGGATGCCGCGACGAGGTCGTCGACGGCAGTATCGACACCGCGCAATGCGTCCTGCACGGTGGGCAACCAGGCCGCGCCGAGATCCGTCAGCGCCACCTCACGGGTGTTGCGGCGGAACAGGGTCACGCCCGTCTGGTGCTCGAGGTGCTTGATGGCCGTCGACAGCGCGGGCTGGGTGATGAAGAGCCGCTCCGCCGCCCGTCGGTAGTTCAGCTCCTCGCCGAGCACGACGAAGTACCGCAGCTGGCGCAGTGTGACGTCGGCGCTCGTGACACCCTCCTCGGTCCGGGCGGGCATCGGCCATCCCGCCGACACAGCGTGGCACGTCGCACCACTGCCGGGTGACCCGAAGGCGAATTTCCGGCGGGGTCAGGACCCCTGGTAGGCCTTGGCCACCCGGGTGACGAACTGATAGACGCCGTCTTCGTCGGGGGCCAGCGGACCCGGCCGGGCGTGCGGAGAGCTGAGCCCACGCTGCACCGACTCGCACGCGGTCCAGTCCTGCCGGTTGGTCAGGTCCCAGAAGTCGACGGCATAGGACGGATCGAAGCCCGGCTGACTCGCCACCTCTTTCGGGAACGCCCACGCGCACTCGACGTGTGTGCGGTCCACTGCCAGCGGGGTCATCAGGTGCGTCATGATGTAGTCGGGATGCAGGCTGACCAGCAGATTCGGATAGCCCACCAGGTACATCACGGTGCGCAGTTCGTGCTCGGACAGCCCCTTGATGGCCACTCCGCCGCTCTTGCCGTCCAGCGACATCGTCTCGGCTTCGTCGATCATCGACATCCAGCCACCCATCCACTTTCCGGGGAAGTGGAGGTTCTCCCCGCTGGTGGGCGGGCTGATCCGGGACAGCTCGGGGTGGATCGACGAGCAGTGGTAGCACTCCTGATAGTTCTCGGCGATGACCTTCCAGTTGGTGGCCAGCTCGTAGGAATGTCGCGCGACGATGGTCAGCTCTTCGGGCCGGTAGGGCGTCATGACGTCTTCGAGGCCGGCCACGTGGTCGGCGAACTCGACGTCCTGGCCGCTGGGGTCGACGAACAGCCAACCGTGCCAGTTCACCAGTCGCAGTTCCGTCAGGCCGAAGCCGCTGGCGTCAAAACCGTCCTCCCCGGTGAACCCCGGCGCATTGCGCACGGTGCCGTCAAGACGGTAAGACCAGGCGTGATACGGGCAGACGATGTTGCGGCGCTTGAGTTCTGCTCCGCAGGACAGCAATTCGTGACCGCGGTGCCGACAGGTGTTGGCGAAGGCGCGGACCAGGCCGTCCTCACCGCGCACCAGGAGTACACCGTTGGCGCCTGAGCCCACGGCCTTCTGACTGCCCGTTGCGGCGATGTCATCGGCGTGCCCGACGCAGCGCCAGCCCGAGAAGATCGTGCCCTGTTCCCATTCGAATACCGCGGGGTCGACATACGCCTCGCGGGGCAGCATGCGGGACTGCCCGAATGGGGCCAGCGACGCCGCGAGATCGGCGGCGGGAACGGGAGCCGGACCGAACTGTTTGAACATACAGTCAGGCTACTATTTTTCCGGCGCGAGCGCTCCTCGTTGTACGGTTTCGGGGCCGCAAAACGTACAGGAATGCGCGCTGGGGACCCTAGAGCTCGCCGGCGAACGCGCCGATGCCGCGGTCGGTGGTGTCGTCGTTGCGGGTCATCCGCCGGAAGATCAGGAAGCCGATGACCACGGCCAGCAGCGAGGCGGCCAGGAGCAGTGTCGCCAGGGCGTTGAGCGCAGGGGTGGGTGCGGCGCGCGCCGTGTTGTAGATCTTCACCGACACCGGCTCGGTCGACGCGCCCATCGACAGATAGCGCACGATGACGAAGTCGTCAATGACGTCGGCGAACACCAGTACCGTGCTGGCGAAGATGGCCGGCATCAACATCGGCATCGTGACGCGCCGCAGCGCACCGAATGCCGACGCCCCCAGATCCGTTGCGGCTTCTTCGTATTGCTTACCGATGGTCGCCAGCCGGGCCCGCACCAGCACCGCCGGATAAGCCACCTGATAGGTCACCAACCCGACCACCTGCGCCGACGTGCCCAGCCCGATCGGCAGCGTCAACGTCGTCACCACGAACAGGAGTGCCACTGCCAGAAGCACTTCCGGGATGACGAAGGAGATCAACATCAACACGTTCGCCCCGGAGGGCAGCCTCCCCCGCCACCGGTCGATTCCGATCGCGAACAGCACGCCCAGCGGAACGCAGATGACGGTGGTGATGACGCCGAGCTTGAGGGTCTGGAACAGCGCGGTGTGCAGGGCGGCGTCGTGCCAGACCGACCGGGTCTGATCACCCCAGTACCAGCGGAACGAGAAGCCCTGCCAGTCGGTTCGGGACCGGCCGTCGTTGAAGGAGAACATCACCGCGATGAGCACCGGCAGCAGCGACCACACCAGATACAACACGGTGATCCCGGCCAGCACCCTGGGCTTGCGCCACGGGTCGCGGTACCACGCGACGGGACCGCGAAGGGTGGTCATGTGCGCACCTCGTCGCCCCGCAATGTCGTTCGGACGTAGTAGATCATCGGCAGCACCGTCGCGATCAGCACCAGCATCACAAAGGCGCCGGCCTGCCCGGTCTGCCCTGGTGCCTGCACGCTGTCGTTGATCAGGTTGCCGACCATCGCCGTCTTCGGTGACGCCGACAGCAGATCATTGGTGAAATAGTCGCCCAGCATCGGCAGACAGGTCAGCAGGATGGCGGCCAGCATCGTCGGCCGACACAACGGCAAGGTCACCCGCACGAAAGACGAGACGCGGCTGGCGCCCAGGTCGCGCGACGCTTCCAGCATCGACTGCGACAGCCGGTCCAGGCCCGCGTAGAGCGGCAGGATCATGTACGGCACATAGCCGTACGCCAGGCCGAGGATCACCACCACCGGCTGACCTGTCAGCCAATCGACCTGCACGTGGAACAGGCCGCCGAAGTTCAGCACCTTGTTCACCAGGCCGTCGTTCTGAAGCAGGTTGACCCAGGCCAACATTCGCATCATGTAGCTTATCCAGAACGGGGCGATCAGCAGGGCGATGATGACCCCCTTGTTGCGCTGCGCCAGCCGGGACACGTAGTAGGCGACCGGGAATGCGATGGCCAGGCACAGGATGCTGGCCGCGCCGACGTAGACCACGGTGCGGACCAGGGCTGGAAAGTAGACACCGCCCGGACCGATCCGGGTGAGCACATAGGTGAACTGATCTGGGTTCCAGTCCAACGGATTCCACACCGGAACCGCGGTACGGAAGAGCGGATCGATCTGGCCGAACACGATGGCCAGCACCACGTAGAGAGGTGCCAGAAAGAACAGCAGCAACCAGCCGATGCCCGGAGCGGCCAGGACCATCCACAGCCGGGTGTTGGAGTCCCGTGGGCGGCGCCGTAGCATTCTTCTCCCTTGGCGGCTGAGTCAGGATCCGCCTGCGTTGAACGTATTCCAAACGTTGTGCCAGGCGGCGTCGTTCGCGGCATCGAGTTCGAGCAGTCGGTAGCCACTGTCGAAGTATTCCGGCTTGACGATCGCGGACCGCAGGTTCTCCGGAATGAATTCCTCGGACACCAGCGAATCGGCGGTGATGGTGTTCTGCGGCGGCTGGTATCCGATCGCCGAGAAGTTCTCCTTGGCGACATCGGGATCCAGCATGTGGTTGAGGAACAGGTGCGCCAGCACCGGATTCTTGCCGCCCTTGAGCGTGACCAGCGTGTCGTTGTCCACCAGTCCCTTGCCGTCCTGCGGGTACCAGTACTGCAGCACCTCGGTTCCGACGCCTTCGGGTAGGTAGGACTGCGCGTTGATGATGTCGCCCGACCACATCTGCGACAGCCCGATCTGTCCGGCGGGCATATCGCTGTACATGGTGATGGTGACCTTTGGCGATGTCGCCTTCAGCAGTGCGGCGAGCTGATCGCCGACGAGTTTGAGGTCATCGGCCGACGAGGTGTTGACGTCGGTCTTGCCCTCTTTGAGCAACACCATCGCCATTGCGGTGTGCCAGTCGTCCAGGATGGCTGTCTTGTCCTTGTACTGCGGGTCCCACAACGATTCGTAGGGGTTCTTCAATGCGCCGATGTCGGCGGGCACTTGGTCTGTGCGCCAACCGATTCCGGTGGTATAGATGGTGTACGGCACGGTGAATTGCCAGCCCTGGTCATACCAGGGATTGGTGAAACTCGGCCATACGTTGGTGATGTTGGGGATGTAGCTGTGGTTGATCGGACGCACCAGCCCACCGGTCACCAGCCGGCTCATCTCGCTGTAGCCGGCGTTGTAGATGTCGAAGTCGACGCCACTGCGCAGCTTGGTGATGGCCTCGTCGCCGTCGTTGAACGTCGAGACCTCGATCTTGCATGCGTACTTGTCCTCGAAACCCTTGATGGCCTGCGGGCTGAGGTAGTCGGCGTAGTTGTAGATCTTGAGCGTCGCACCCTTTTCGGGCGCGAGACCGTCGGCGATGGCCTTGTTGTCCTCCGGGATGTTCCATTTCACCGGGCTGCTCGGCGAGGCGATGGTCAGGCTCGGCGCGGATGAGGCGGGCCCGCTCTTGGAGCAGGCATCGAGGAATGCGACCAGCGCCGGGGTGCCTGCCGCCAGTATCGCAGCGCGCTGGAGGAACTGCCTCCGCGTCGGACTGCGACGGGGCATCCCATGCGGCAGTTCACTTCCGGTGGGTACGGGCATCCGAGCCTCCCAGATTTCGCAGTCTTGTCGCTGCATGGACTCTCGCATAGACTGAACGCTCAGTCAATATTTCACGGGCCCGTTTCGGGTCCTTCGAGAATTGGCATCTATGTGGAGGTAAACACCGTGTCTTCATCGGTGGTTGACAGCCCGGTCCTCGACGCCGTGGACGAACTCATCGCCGACGAGGAAAAGGTATTCCTCAAGCGGCAACCGCGCAGTACCGAGTTGATCGTGCAGGCCCGTGCGCACCTGGCAGGCGGGGCCACGTCGAACTGGCAGATCGCCCAGCCGCAGGCGGTGTGGATGAGCCACGGCGCCGGTTCCAAGGTCTATGACGTCGACGGCACCGAGTATGTCGACATGCATGGCGGCTACGGTGCGTCGATCGCCGGCCACGCCCACCCGGCCATCGTCGCCGCGGTCAGCCAACAGGTAAGGCGCGGAACGCATTTCGCCCAGCCCACCGAAGACGCCATCTGGATCGCCGGCGAGCTGGCCCGGCGATTCGACCTTCCACTGTGGCGGTTCGCCAACTCCGGCACCGAGGCCACCATGGACGCCGTGCACCTGGCACGGGCGGTCACCGGGCGGGACCTGATCATCAAGGTCGAGGGCTGCTACCACGGCCACCACGACTCCGTGCAGGTCTCGGTGCTACCCGAAGCCGACGAAATCGGCCCCAGGGACCACCCCACCGGCGTCGCGGGCAACACCGGCATCCCCGCCGCCATTCGCGATCTGGTGGTCGTCGTCCCGTTCAACGATCCCGAAGCGGTCTCGCGCGCGCTGGCCGAACACCCCGGCCAGATCGCCGCGATGATCACCGAGCCGGTGATGATGAACGCCGGCATCATCGCGCCTGACGACGGCTATCTGGCCGCCATCCGCGATCTGGTGCACGACGCGGGCGCGCTGCTGATCTTCGACGAGGTGAAGACCGGTTTCACCACCGGCCCCGGCGGCGTCACCGCACTGTCCGGCGTCGTCCCGGACATGGTCTGCCTGGCCAAAGCCCTCGGCGGTGGCATCGCCGTCGCGGCGATCGGCGGTACCACCGACGTCATGTCCGCGATCGCCGATGGCCGCTACGAGCAGGTGGGCACCTTCAACGGCAACCCGCTGGCGATGGCCGCCACCAGGGCCACCCTGACCGATGTCCTGACGCCGCAGTCCTATGCCCATCTCGACGCGCTCGCGGGGCGGATGCGCGCCACACTGGAGCGCGTGATCACCGAACACGGCCTGGACTGGCACGTCGTCAGCGTCGGCGCCAAGGGTTGCGTGACATTCCGGTCGGACCCGGTCCGCGAATTCCGCGACTTCCTGACCGCCGACGCCAGATTGGGCCATCTGCACTGGCTCATGCAGCACAACGGCGGCGTTTTTCTGCCGCCATGGGGCAAGGTGGAGCAATGGCTGCTTTCCGTCCAGCACGACACCGACGATGTCGACCGTTTCGCCGCCAACTTCGCCAGGCTGGCATCGGCGGTGGCGCCCTGATCGCGCGCTGGGCCCACCGGTGACCGGCGGCGCGATCCGGCTGCATCAGCTGGCCAAGTCGTTCGACGGCGTGCCCGCCGTCACCGGTATCGATCTCGACATCCCCGCGGGCCAGTTCTATTCGCTGCTGGGCGCTTCCGGCTGCGGCAAGACCACCACGCTGCGGATGATCGCGGGCTTCGAGAAACCGGATTCCGGCCGGATCGAGTTGGACGGGCGCGACGTGGCGGGCGATCCCCCGCACAAGAGGCCGGTGAATACCGTCTTCCAGACGTACGCGTTGTTCCCGTTCATGAGCGTGTCCGACAACGTCGCCTTCGGCCTGCGGTATCTGAAGACCTCCCGCGACGAGACCAAGCGACGCGTCGGGGAAGCTCTCGAGCTGGTCCGCATGGGCGATTTCGCCAAACGGCGCCCCGCACAGCTGTCCGGTGGCCAGCAGCAACGGGTGGCACTGGCCAGGGCGCTGGTACTGCGGCCACGGGTGTTGTTGCTCGACGAGCCGCTGGGTGCATTGGACGCCAAGCTCCGGAAACAGCTTCAGCTGGAGTTGCGGGCCGTGCAGCGCGAGGTCGAGATCACGTTCGTCTACGTGACCCACGACCAGGAGGAAGCGCTGACGATGAGCGACCAGATCGCCGTCATGGCCGGCGGTCGGGTCGAGCAGATCGGCCCACCGGAGGAGATCTACTCCGCCCCCGCCACCACCTATGTCGCAGGATTTTTGGGCGCTGCCAACATCTTTGACGCAGACGTGATCGAATCCAGCGGCAGTTCGGCCGTGTGCTCGGCGATGTCGACGCAGGTGCGCGCCGAAATCTCGGACCTGCGGGGCGCCACGCCCACAGGCCCTGCGGCCATCGTGATCCGGCCGGAGCGCATCACGTTGCACACCCTGGGCGATGCGCTGGACCCCGGCAGCAATGTGATCACCGGAACGGTGTCGGAAGTGGTGTATCTCGGCTCCTCGACCCAGGTGCACGTCGACGTGGGCGAGCCCACGGCCTTGGTGGTCGAGGTGCCCAACCACGCGGGGCCACGGTCGGTGCTCCACCAGCCGGGTGCGCAGGTGCACTGCGTGTGCAGCCACGACGCGGTCCGGGTGTTGACCCGCAGCGCCACCCCGTTGATCGCCGACCCGGTCACGGACTCACCGATCGAACACGACG
>JBEVHL010000339.1:0-3529 GCA_040511255.1 Mycobacterium sp.
CTGGTCGGCATCGCCGCCCAGGAGCACCCGGGGCTACCCAAGATCGTGCTCGGCCACAGCATGGGTGGCGCCATCGTGTTCGCCTACGGCGCCGAGAACCCGGGCGACTACGACCTGATGGTGCTTTCGGGCCCGGCCATCGCGGCCCAGGCCGACGTCTCGCCCCTGCTCGCGTTCGTCGGCAAGCTCGTCGGCTCGGTGGCGCCCGGCGTCCCGGTGCAGCAGCTCGACGCCAACGCGGTCTCGCGGGACCCGGCCGTCGTCGCCGCCTACAACGCGGACCCGCTGGTGCACCACGGCAAGGTGCCTGCCGGTATCGCCCGCGCGCTCCTCCAGGTCGGTGAGACCATGCCGCAGCGCGCCAAGGGCATCACGAAACCGCTGCTGGTGGTGCACGGCGCCGCCGACCGGCTGATCCCCGCCACCGGCAGCGAACGACTGGTCGACTTCGTCGGAAGCCAGGACGTCCACCTGAAGGTCTATCCGGAGCTCTACCACGAGGTGTTCAACGAGCCCGAACGCGACCGGGTGCTCGACGACGTCGTGTTCTGGATCGAGGCTCGACTGTGAAAACTATTGCCGCCCTGTGGCTTTCGCTCATGCTGGTGCTGTCGGTCGGCTGCTCGTCGAGCGATCACAGCTGGGTCGAGGACGAGGTGACGTTCACCGCCGACGGTCTGACCCTGCACGGCACCTACCGCCACCAGAAGGACCAGCCGGCCGGACCCGCCGCACTGCTCATCTCCGAAAGCGGCAACACCGACCGCAACGGCGACAACGCGGTGGTGGGCCCGGTGGGAAACATGCGTCAGCTCGCGGAGTACCTGTCCGGCCACGGCGTCGCCAGCCTGCGATACGACAAGGTCGGCACCGGCAAGACCGGGTTGGGCCCGTATGCCGATCGCAAGGGCGACGTCGGCAGCGCCGTCTACACCAAGGGCGCCAAGGCCGCGGTCCGCTTCCTGGCCGATCAGCCCGGTACCGACAAGGCCCGCATCTCCACCTATGCGATCGGTGAAGGCACGACCCACGCGATGGCGCTGGCCACCGACACCGACCCGGGCGCGCCGAAGATCCATTCACTGGCCCTACTGCAGCCGCTGGCCGGTCGCTACCTGGACCTGATCACCAGCAAGGTGCTCGCCGACAACGCGATTCAGCTCAAACAGGGCAGCAAGACCCAGCAGGAAGCCGACGGCGTGCTCGCCGCCTGGAAGGCCGCGGTGGACGAGGTGCGCACCAAGGGCACGGTCCCGCCGGGGCAACTGCCCGACGGGCTCAGCGCCGTGCTGAATCCCAACAACGTCAAGGCTGTCGCCGAACAGGACGCCATCGACCCGGTCGCCGAGGCGCAGCGCATCGCTGCCGGCACGCCGGTGTTGTTGACCTGCGCGAATTCCGATGGCCAGGCCGAGTGCGCCAACATCAAACCGTTGGCCGACGCGCTGGCGCACACCGACCTCACCCAGGTCGACCTCGACGGCATCAACCACGTGCTGCGCGACGATCCCACCGACAATGCCGCCAATTACTCCAAGCAGGACCCGCTGTCGCCGAAGTTGATTGCGGCGCTCGACAAGTTCGTGAGTAAGTAGACTGCGGAACATGACCAGAACGGTGGTGGCCGCCGCCTACGGTGGCCCGGAAGTGCTTGCGGTACAAGACATTGCGCTGCCGGCACCCGGTCCAGGCCAGGTGGTGGTCGACGTCCGGGCGGCGGGCACCAACCCCATCGACTACAAGCTCTACAGCGGCGACATGGGCAACGACCCCGCCGCGCTGCCGCTGCAGGTAGGCCAGGAGGTCGCCGGCGTGGTCAGTGCCGTGGGCTCGGGGGAGATCCTCGGTTACACCGGGCCGCTGCGGGTGGGTGACGAGGTGATCGCCACCAACATCGGCTCCGGCGGTTACGCCGACCAGGTGCTCGCCGACGCTGCCGAGGTCGGGCACAAGCCCGCGGCGCTGTCTTTCGAGGAGTCGGCCGGCCTGCTGCTGGTCGGTGGTACCGCCTGGCACCTGTTGACGAAAACGAAGGTGGGGACAGGCGACACCGTGCTGATCCACGGCGCCAGCGGCGGTGTCGGGCTGATGGCCATCCAGCTGGCGGTCGCCCGCGGTGCCACGGTGATCGCCACGGCCAGCCCGTCCCGGCACGACACGCTGCGCCAGTACGGCGCCGAACCGGTCGCGTACGGCCCGGGGCTGGCCGACCGGGTCAGGGCCATCGCGCGCCCCGAGGCTGGGATAGATGCGGCCCTTGACCTGGCCGGAACCGATGAAGCGCTGGACGTTTCGGTGGAATTGGTCGTCGACAAGAGCCGGATCGCGACCATCGCCAACTTCGACCGGGCCTTCGCACTCGGCATCGCGGTGTTGACCGCAGCCGACGACGGCCAAGAGATCCGCGACGCCTCCCGGCCGGAACTGATCAAGCTGGCGCAGGCAGGCACCTTGACCGTCACCGTCGACAAGGTGTTCCCGTTGGCGGACGCGGCGGCGGCGCACCGATATCTCCTAATGGGCCACGCGCACGGAAAAGTCGTACTGGTCCCTTAGCGTGGCGTTATGAGTGACGACAAGATGCTCGGGCGCATCGCCGCCCTACTGCGCCAGGCCGAAGGCACAGACAACACCCATGAGGCCGAGGCCTTCATGGCGGCCGCGCAACGCCTGGCCACCGCCACCTCGATCGACCTGGCGGTGGCCCGGTCGCATTCGGCGAAGCGGTCCGCCGCCCAGGCTCCGACCCAACGCACCATCACCATCGGCGACGCGGGTACCAAGGGGCTGCGGACCTACGTCCAGCTGTTCGCGGTGATCGCCGCCGCCAACGACGTGCGCTGCGACGTCGCCTCGAACTCCAGCTTCGTCTACGCGTACGGCTTCGCCGAGGACATCGACAACACTCATGCGCTCTACGCCAGCCTGGTGGTGCAGATGGTGCGCGCCTCCGATGCGTATATCGGTTCCGGAGCCCACCGCCCGACGCCGACCATCACCGCGCGGCTGAACTTCCAGCTGGCCTTCGGGGCCCGGGTGGGTCAACGCCTGCTGCATGCCCGTGACGACGCCCAGCAGGACGCCAAGAAAGACAAGGCCAAAGCGCCCGGTACCGCTGTTGCCCTGCGCAACAAGGAGATCGAACTGACCGACCACTATCGCAGCGAGTCGAAGGCGCGCGGCACGTGGCAGGCGTCGCGCGCCTCGGCCGGCTACTCATCGGAAGCCCGCCGGGCCGGTGACCGCGCCGGAAAGCGGGCGCGGCTGGGCAACAGCGCGGAGCTGCCCGGTGCGCGGGCACCGTTGCAGCGGTGAGCGATCGCGACTCGCAACGCTCCAAGGTCTACGCCGCGGAGGGGTTCGTCCGCACCCTGTTCGACCGCGCCGGCCAGCACAGCGCCCGCACCATCGATTTCTTCGGGACCTCGCTGACGTTGCCGCCGGAGGCGCGGTTCGGGTCGGTCGACGCCGTCTCGCGCTACGTCGACGAGGTGCTGGCGCTGCCTGCCGTGGTCGAGCGCTGGCCTGC
>JBEVHL010000340.1:0-5795 GCA_040511255.1 Mycobacterium sp.
AGTGCCGTGGCCATCCGCCTGTCGCTGTTACTCGGAATCCACCGTCGTGGGTTCGATCGATTTCGCGCTACCGGTGTGGGCCACTTCGATGCGCCGCGGTTTCGCCCGATCGGCCAGTGGGATGGTCACGGTCAGCACGCCGTTTTCGTAGGTCGCGGCAATTCCCGCGACGTCGACACCGTCGCCGAGCGAGAGTTGGCGACGGTAAGTGCCGAAGAATCTCTCGTTCGACAGCCACTGCACCGACTCGGCTGACCGGCCCGAGCGATGGGCGGTGAGGGTCAGCGTCCCGTTGTCGACGTTGACATCGACCGAGCCTGGGTCGATGCCGGGCAGGTCGGCGGTCAGCACGTAATGGTCGTCGACCTTGTAGAGGTCCATCGGCATGAACCGAGGGATACGACTTGATCCGGTCTGGCTGGTCAGCAGTCCCCGGGTCACGGCGTCAAGGTCACTGAACGGATCAAAACGAAGCACAGCAATCCACCTCCTATGCGTCTCAGAGCCCGCCACCTCAGCGGGCACCTAATCACTGTGCGACACCGAGATTAGCACTCTCATGCCGAGAGTGCCAAGACTCTTTTTGAACTTTTTTCAGCGCCCAGGATCACCAGTTGTGTTGTCCGGGATGCCATTCGGTGACCTGCGCTCGTCCGGGCCGCGCGCCGGACGGCGCGCACGCACGCACTGACACCAGCCTCGGATCGAAACGAGTCCGTTACGCGAGGCAGACAGGACCAGAAATGGTCTACCGCGAGTGTGGTGGCGGTGAATGACCACCTGATGCACGGCCCGACGTCCGGCCTGATGTCGCCAGTACCGGAGCGGCGTGGCGAGGCGCTGCTGGAACTGCTGCACGCCGCCGGCGCCGCCGATACGGGTCTACTGACGGCGGTGGACTCAGATCGGCGACACGTGGTGGTGGCGCGCCTGGGCAATCACGCCGGGTTGGCTCGCGACCAGATCACCCGGTCTCTGGTGTCGCCCACCGGGCACTGCGTCGGAGCCCTGTGCCTCAACGTGGCGTCGCCGTTGCTGCCGCCGCAGGCGGTGGCCACCTTGGACTCGCTGACCCCGCACGCCGCCGCCGTCGCAGCAGCGGTGCACCGGCGGTCTGCGCTCAGGTTGACGCCCAGGGAGCACGACGTGCTGTGCGCGATCGCCGAGGGGTTGTCGAATGCCGATATCTCTCAACGGGATTCGGTTTCGGTCCGGACGGTGACCACCCAGGTCGAGTCGATCTTCCGCAAGCTTGGCGTGCGCAACAGAGTTCAAGCTGCCCGCATCGCGATGGACTGCTGTCTGCGGGACCGCCACGCACCCGCCCCGGACTACAGCGCCGGTTTGACGTCCGCCCATGGCCTGGCCGCTTCGTAGTTGGCCGCGGCGCGCAGCACGGCCGCGTCCCCGCGATGCCGACCGGCGATCTGCAATCCCACCGGCCGCCCGTCGCTGGTGAAGCCCGCGGGCACGGTGATGGCCGGCGTCGTCGTCATGTTGAACGGGTAGGTCAGCAGCCAGCCGAGCAATTGCCGTTGCAGCGATTCACCTTCCAGCCACGCCGGGGCGAACCGCTCCAGCGGGAACGTCGGGCTGGCCAGGGTGGGGCTGACCAGAATGTCGTAGGTGTGCATGAATTCGCTGAACGTGTCCCACATTCGGCCGCGGAATGCCTCCGCGCGGCCGATCTCGACGGCCGTCAAAGTCTCGGCCTGGGCGAAGATCTCGATCAATTGGTCGTCGACCTGCCCGCCCATCGTCTTCCAGTCGAGCACGTCGTACTCGCACGAATAGCCCGGTACCCACAGGCCCTTCCACATGGCCTCCTCGGGGTTGCCCCAATCGGGGGTGGCTTCCTCGACCACCGCACCGAGGGACTCGAATGCGCGGACCGCTTCTGCGCAGACCGCCACCACTTCGGGGTCGACGTAGCCAAGACCCAGATCAGGTGACCAGGCGACCCGCCACCCGGTGACATCGCCCTCGATGCTGGCCGCGTAGTCGATTCCGTCGGCGGGCACGCTGTTCGGGTCGGTGTCCGATGGCCCGGCCATCACCGAGAACATCAACGCCGCATCGGCGACCGTGCGGGTGATCGGGCCGTGGAAAATGTGCGTGTAGTGCCGTCCGTCGAGAAGCGTGTGCGGGATTCGGCCCAACGAGGGCTTGAATCCGACCACCCCGCACATCGCCGACGGAATGCGCACCGAGCCGGCACCGTCCGCGCCTTCGGCCAACGGCCCAAGACCCGCGGCCACCGAGGCGGCCGCCCCACCGCTGGAACCGCCCGCGGTGTGGCCGTGCTTCCACGGATTGTGAGTGGGACCGTACAGATGACTATCGGCGCCACCGTAGTAGCCGAACTCGGGTGCGTTCGTCTTACCGAGGAACAGGCCGCCGGCGTCCTTCAACCGGGTGACGACCGTGGCGTCGCGGGTTCCGACCGTTCCCGCCAGCGGCTTGAGCGAGGAATCCAGCGGCAGCCCCGCCATCGACGTCAGTCCCTTGATGGAGAACGGGACGCCGTGCAGTGGCCCCCGGGCCTCACCCTCCTGCAGCGCCGCGGCGTCTGCCATCACCTGTTCGCGGTCAAAGTGGGTGTAGGCGTTGAGCTTTGGGTTGACGGCCTCGATACGGTCGGCGAAGACGGTCGCGATCTCGGTGGGCGTGATCGAACCGGACCGCACGGAGGCGGCGAGCTCGGTGGCGGGTGTCCAGCACAGTTCGGCATCGCTCATCGGCATAGCCTAGGAAGTCGGGTGGGCCGCCGCATCCGGAGAATTGCGTAAGCGCTCTGCACTCCGTCAGGCGCGGGCGCGGCATCAGATGAGGGGGCCCTGGCTCGAGCCGGCCGAGCAGCCGATTTCTGTGGGTACGCTGGACGTCATGGACGGCTTCCTGCTCGTGTTGATACTTCTCGTCGTCGCGGCCATCGGGCTGGCCATGTGGACGGCGTCACGCAACACCGGGAAGCGGAACGCCGCATCGCTGGCCGACGCGAAGGCCGACGCCCGGCGCATCATCGAGCGCCTCGGCGGCCAGGTGATCGGCCTGACTGGCACCGATGATGCCTCCAAGCAGGCACTCGCCGACGCCTCGGAGCGCTACACCGCGGCTGGGTCGCAGATCGACCAGGCCACCACCGCCAAGCAGGCACTGCTGGCCAAGGAAAGTGCGCTTGAGGGCCTCTATTACGTGCGGGCCGCGCGGACCGCGATGGGCATGGATCCGGGACCCGAACTGGAGACGCTCAGTGGGCAGCGGTCGGCGGGCACCGTCACCGAGGACCGCCGGGTGGAATTCGAAGGCCGTGAGGTCGAGGCCTCGCCGAGCCCATCGCAGCGCACCCCGAACTACTATCCCGGCGGCCGGGTCGCCGGCCGACCGGTGCCTGCGGGTTGGTATTCCGAGCCGTGGTGGAAGCCCGCCCTAGTGGCCGGCGCGTGGGGCCTTGGTTCGGTGCTGCTGTTCGATGCGATGTTCTCCGGCATGTCCGGTTCGGGCTACGAGCAGGGCTTCGCCCAGGGTTACGACCAGGGCCAGGGTGACGGCGGCGGCGACCAGGGCGGTGGCGACGGCGGCGGTGATTACGGCGGCGGCGACGGTGGCGGCCAGGACTACAGCGGCGGCGGCGACAGCTGGGGTGGTGACAGCGGCTGGGGTGGCGGCGGCGACGGCGGCTGGGGCGGCGGCGATTTCGGTGGTGGCGACTTCGGCGGCGGGGGCGACTTCGGCTTCTAGAGGTCCTGCACCCCGATGACCCAGCCTGTCGTCACGCCCATTTCTGGAAAACCCAACCTGTTGCTCGGCGCCTTTGACATCACCGACGTCGGCTACACCGCTTCGGAGTACTTCGTCTCCGGCTCGGCGGCGTCGTATTCGCCTGTCGGAGACTGTGGTTCCGACGGAGTGTGGGACGCCGAACCATCGGGTGCCGCGGACTACACCACCCGCATGGTGGTGTTGACGCCGACGGACACCGCGCTGTTCAACGGCACGGTGCTGGTCGAATGGCTCAATGTCAGCGGCGGCATCGACGCGCCGGCGCTCTGGTTCATGGCGCACCGCGAGATCCTGCGCGAGGGCTACGCGTACGTCGCGGTGTCCGCCCAGTACGTGGGCGTCGAAGGCGGCGAGAGCCTCGGCGGTGCCAACATGTCACTCAAGACGCTCGACCCCGACCGCTACGGCGGCCTGCACCATCCCGGGGACGCCTTCTCCTACGACATCTTCTCCCAGATCGGCGAGCTGTTCCGGCCCGCCGACAACGTCGAGGTCCTGGCCGGCTTGTCCCCGGATGCCGTAGTGGCCGTTGGTGAATCGCAGTCGGCGATGTTCTTGACGACCTACCTCAACGCCGTCGACCCACTGGCCCAGGTGTTCAACGGCTTCCTGGTGCATTCGCGCTTCGGTCCGGCGGCTCCGCTGGATGGCGCGTCGATCCTCGAATCCCAAGACCTACCACCGCAAGTCCGCTTCCGCCCGCACCTGCGGGTGCCGACCGTCGCCGTGATCACCGAGACCGACCTGATCGACGGCAGGCTGGCCGGCTATCACGCGGCCCGGCAACCCGATAACGAGATGTTGCGGACGTGGGAAATCCCGGGCGCCGCCCACGCCGACAATTACACGATTCGGGTGGCCTTCATCGACACCGGCGCAGCGCCCGTGCACGAACTCGTCGCGGCGTACGCGCCGACCGATGTTCTGATGGGTCAGCAGTTGGCCCACTTCATCAACTTCGGGCCGCAGCACCACTACGTGTTGCAGGCAGCGTTGGCCGGGCTGAGCCGATGGCTGCGCACCGGCGAGCCCGCGCCGTCTGCCGAGCCGATCGCTTTGACTGCCACCGCGCCGCCCGCCCTCAACGTGGACGTCAACGGCCTGGCCATCGGCGGCGTCAGGACGCCGTGGGTCGATGTCCCCATCGCCAGAACGTCCGGGATCGCCGACAGCGACGACGTGGAGATGGCGTTCCTGTTCGGCACCGGTGCACCGTTCGACGACGCGACCCTGGACCGCCTCTATCCGGGTGGGGTCACCGATTATCTGGACCGCTTCACCCGTTCGCTCGACGCGGCGATCGCGGCGGGATTCCTGGTGCCCACCGACCGCGCCGAGATCTTGGACCTGGCAGCCGCGACGTACCCGGGCTGAGCTACAACCTGCTCTCCAGGCGGGCGGACACGCCGGCCTCCTGCAGATCCAGTCGCTCCAGCATCGCCCGCACGGCTTCGTCGTCGATGTGTCCGGTGTCGCGTTCACCGATCAACGCCGCGCGCTGCGCAGCGAGCACATCGCGGTAGAGCGTGGCAAACACTTCCGCGCGCAACGTATTTGCCGCCGGGTCGGGCATTTCGTCGGCGTCCTGCGAATGCCGGGCGACGATGTTGCGCAGCTCGGTCAGCACCCGCGGATCAAGCCCCTCCGGTGGATTCGCCCGGAACTCGGCGAGCACCTCGTCGGCAGCTTCGTGCACCACCCGCTCGGCCTTGAGCGTCTCCTCCCGATCGGAGGCGTGGTCATCGTCCGATGACAGGTTAAGCCGCCGAATCAACGGCGGCAGCGTCCAGCCCTGCAACAACAGGGTGCCGACGCTGACCACAAATGCGATCGCCTGAATGGTCGCGCGTTCCGGGAACGGCTGGCCGTCGATGGTGGTCAACGGAATCGCCGCGGCGGCCGCCAGGGTCACCACACCGCGCATCCCCGTCCACGACACCACGACGTTGTCCTGCCAGCTCAAGGTGCGGCGGTCGATCTGCGCGCGCCATCTGCCCAACGGCTTGTCCCGT
>JBEVHL010000341.1:0-3516 GCA_040511255.1 Mycobacterium sp.
TGCTCTACGACGGCACCGACTTCTACGAGTTCGACACCCAGCGGGTGGACACCGGGCATGACCACGGCGCAGGTGACACGCTGGCGTCGGCGACGACGTGCGCGCTGGCACACGGCTATTCGGTGCCCGACGCGGTCGCGTTTGCCAAAACCTGGGTGACCGAGTGCATTCGTGCGGCCTATCCGCTGGGCCATGGCCACGGGCCGGTGTCCGCCCTGTTCAGGTTGTCGCGGTGAGCTCCGGCGACATCTGGGACCAGGTCGCCGGAATCGCCCACGCACCCGACGCTGACCCGGTCGGCGTGGTGCTGCTCACCCACGGTGCAGGCGGCAGCCGGGAATCGCCGCTACTGGTCCGCATCTGCGACGAGTGGGCCCGCCGCGGCTGGCTGGCGGTGCGCTACAACCTGCCCTACCGCAGGCGTCGTCCCAAGGGCCCGCCGTCGAATTCGGCGGCCAGCGATCAGGCGGGCATCGTCGAGGCGATCGAACTGGCGCACACGCTGAGCCCGGGCCCGGTGATCGCCGGCGGCCACTCGTACGGCGGCCGGATGACGTCGATGGTGGCGGCCGCCCAGACGGATCAGGTCAGCGTGCTGACGCTGTCCTCCTATCCCCTGCACCCACCGGGCAAGCCGGAGCGGGCCCGCACCGAACACCTGCCGAGCATCGTCGTCCCGACCGTCTTCACCCACGGCACCGCCGACCCGTTCGGCAGCATCGACGAGCTGACCCAGGCGGCCGCCCTGGTGACCGGTCCGACCGAGATCGTCGAGATCACCGGGGCCCGGCATGACCTCGGGTCCAAGACGCTCGACGTCCCGGTACTGGCTGTCGACGCCGCCCTTCGCGCGCTGACCAGCGGGTGAGTCGCTTCGTCCTTACTGGCGGGTCAGGTACGGTCGTCACATGACTGCGGAGCATTCAGCCGCCTTCGATGCGCTGGTGGTCGGCGCCGGCTTCGGCGGCATCGGAGCGGCGATTCAACTCAAGCGACTCGGTATCGACAACATCGTCGTCCTCGACCGGGAAGACGATCTCGGCGGCACCTGGCATGTCAACCACTACCCGGGACTGGCCGTCGACGTCCCGACCACCACGTACTCGTACTTCTTCGAACCCAACCCGAACTGGTCGCGACTGTTCTCCACCGGCGCGGAGATCAAGCAGTACGCCGCCGACGTGGCGGACAAGTACGACGTCCGCCGCCACATCCGGTTCAACACCAGCGTCGAGGGCGCCCGCTGGGACGAGGACGCCAAGCTGTGGCGGGTGGCGCTGGGTGACGGCGAAACCCTGAGCACCAGGTATCTGATCACCGCGACGGGGTTCCTGTCGCAGCCGGCCACCCCGGACATCTCCGGTATCAACGACTTCGCAGGCAAGGTCATCCACACCACCGACTGGGATGACGCCTACCGCGCTGACGGCAAACGGATCGCGATCATCGGCACCGGCGCCACGGCGGTCCAGCTCATTCCCGAGCTCGCCAAGACCGCGGCCGATCTGACGGTGTATCAACGCACGCCGATCTGGGTGGTGCCCAAGATCGACATCCATTTCTCCGAGCGCACCAAGCGGCTGTTCGCGCGAGTCCCCCTCGCCCAACGGGCGATCCGCTGGATCACCGATGCCCTCTACGAGGGGTTCGCGATGGTGGCGGTGCGCAACCGGGCGCTGCGGCGGCTCAGTATCGCCGCAGGCGATCTGTCCAAGACGCACCGGTTCTTCTCGATCCGCGACAAGGAACTGCGCAACCGGCTGACCCCCGACTACGACTTCGGCTGCAAGCGACCGACGTTCTCCAACGGGTATTACCGGGCCTTCACCAAGACGAACGTGCACCTGCAGTCCGACGGTATCGATCACATCCGCGCCGAGGGCATCGTCAACAGCGACGGCACCGCGACGGATATCGACACCCTGGTGTTGGCCACCGGGTTCGATCTGTGGGACGCCAACTTCCCCGCGATCGAAATCATCGGCCGGGAGGGCCGCAACCTCGGTAAGTGGTGGCGCGACACCAGATTCCAGGCCTACCAGGGCGTCTCGATGCCGTACTTCCCCAACTATCTGAGCCTGGCCAGTCCCTTTGCCTTCCTGGGGCTGAACTTCTTCAACGCCATGGAGTATCAGATGCGCCTGATGGACCGGCTGTTCACCGAGGTGAAACGCAAGGGCGCCACCACCTTCGAGGTGACCGAGGAAGCCAACACCCGCTATCTGGACCGGATGACCGAATTGCTCGGCGATTCCCTGTGGACCATCGGCAACTGCGCGACGTCGCATTCGTACTATTTCAACCCCAGCGGCGAGCCGTCGCTGCTGCGGCCGATGTCGACCCGTAGCGCAGTGCGGGAAGCCTCGACGTTCCCCCTGAGCGACTACCAGATCTCCTGAACCGAAAGGCTTTTCATGTCCGGCACGTCAACGAAGAAGCAGAGCTCGCGGGTCGCTCAGATCAGTGGCGTGGTGCTCGCCGCCACCGGGCTGGCGCATTACGTCAAACCTGAGGCATTCGAGTCGATCACCAAGTCCGCCTTTCCCCGCAACACCCGACAGCACACCTACGTCAACGGTGGGCTGGAAACCGCGTTGGGGCTGACGCTGATCAGCCCCAAGACCCGCAAGCTGGCGCTGATCGGCGGCATCGGTTACGTGGTCTACCTCGGCAGCAACGCCGCGCGCAACGCCGGCTGATCAGCTGCTCGCGAGACCGGTGATCATCCGGTCGCAGACCGCGTACATCTCGGTGCGTGCTTGTTCTGGGTGCTCGGCCCGCGACACGTAGAGCGCCGCTTCGTCGAGCGCACCCAGCAGTACGTGCGCACTGGCCCGCGCCGGCTGGTCCGGGATGGATCCGTCCGCGACCGCCTGGGCCAGCATGGCCTCGATAGCGCCCAGTCCGTACTTGACGCCCACCGCACGCCAGCGTTCCCAGCCCAGCACCGACGGCGCGTCGATCAGTACGATCTGCGCCACCTCGGGGGCCGTGCACAGGTCCAGGAACAACCGCACGCCCAGCCGCATCGCCGCCAACGCGCCGTCGGGCTGTTCGGCCCCGATCCGGGTCATCACCTCGGTGACGATTTCGGCCTCGACCTCCTCATACACCGCGGCGAACAGCTCGGTCTTGTCGGCGAACTGGTGATAGAGCGCGCCCCTGGTCACTCCGGCGGCCGCGCCGATAGCCTGCGTGGACACGTCGCTGAACCCGTTGGTGGCGAACAACTTTCGGGCAGCCGAGGTCAGCACCGCGCGGGTCGCCGCGGTGCGTTGCGCCTGGGTCCGGCGCACCGGGGGGTTGACTTCCATACAGTGTGTACGTAACTTTCATACGGAGTGTTTGTAAGTTCGCGAAAGGATAGCCGATATGCCTCAGGCCGCCCTGCCACAGGCCACCATCGACTACCGGGTGCTGGGCCCCGACGACTCCGCACACCCGCCGGTGCTGTTCGTGCACGGCATCCTGGTCGACAACCGGCTGTGGCTCGCTGTTGCGGAACGCTTGGCGCAG
>JBEVHL010000342.1:0-5141 GCA_040511255.1 Mycobacterium sp.
ACTCGGACTCGATCGCGGCGACCTCTGCGGCCGCGAGTGCGCACAGCGCGTCACCCCGCGCACTGAGCAGCACCAGGCGGGCGCGGGCGTCGACCGGATCCGGCACGCGAGCGACGTAGCCGGCGCGTTCGAGCTCGTCGACCAACGCCCCCGCGGTCTGTTTGGTCACCTGCGCAGCCACGGCGAGATCGGTCACCCGGATTCCGGCGGGGGACAGGCGTTGGGCGATCCGGCACTGAGCCAGCGTCAGATCGGCGAAGCCGCCGGCCTGCACGGCGGTGTACACCCGATTCTCGGCAGCGCGGTGCGCGACGAACATCAGGAGCGCCGAGCTGAGCTGTTCTGCCATGCCCTTGACTTTAGTACGGAATCCTGTCTAAATATTAGACAGGAGTCCTGACCAAATGGGGGCGGAGATGGATGCAGAGCTGATCTGGCGGCACATCGACGAGCAGCGCCTCGCACTGGCCGATCTGCTGGACGGGTTGAGCGCGCAGCAATGGTCGGTGCCCTCGTTGTGCGCGGGCTGGACCGTGCGCGAGGTCGCCGCCCATATCACCCAATCGCAGTGGCGCCCAGTGCGATTCGTCCTCCCCGCGCTGCGGGCGCGACTGCGGTTCGACGCGATGATGAGCCAACTCGCACTTTCCGATCACCGGACGCCCGAACAGCTGGTCGCGGCGCTGCGCGCGATGCCAGGCTGTCGCCGCAGGCCTCCGGGAACGACGGAAGTCGACCCGCTGATGGACATGCTGGTGCACGGTCAGGACATCGCGGTGCCGCTGGGTATCGAGCACGCCATGCCGGTGCCGGCTGCCGCGGCCGTGGCGGACCGGCTCTGGCGCATGCGCTTCCCCCTCAACCCCAGCCGACGCTTGCCGGGGATGCGATTCGTCGCCACCGACGTGGACTTCGCGGTGGGCGAGGGGTTGCGGATCGAAGCGCCGATCCGCGACATCGTGCTGGCGTTCGCCGATCGGCCGGTGGTGCTGCCCGAACTCAGTGGTGGACCAGCCCCGGCATGACGTACTGCTTGAGATAGCGCAGCACGGCCACCGGATCGTCGGGATCGAGGGTGTTGCCCGGGACGGTGGCAACGCTGATCAGGCTGCGGGCCACCCATTCGCCCGCTTCGGCGAGGTCGGTGACGCTGATCTCGCCGCGTTCCTGCGCCGCCGCCAGGTAGGGCTCCCAGAACGCACCGAGGTCGGGCACCAGGCCCTGGACGCCCGCGCCGGCACAGGCATTGAAGTCCTCGGGCTCGTCGCGCCGCAGCTTCATCACCAGCGCGCCGGGGGAGTCGTACGCGGTCCTGCCGAGTTTGACCCCGGCTGCGATCTGCTCGGCCAACCCGCTGACTTCGGCCAGCAAGGCGTGGGACTCGCCCCAGTAGACATCGTTGAGCCGGACGATCGCCGCGCCGAGCAGCGCTGCCTTGTCGGGGAAATGCCGGTAGAGCCACCCGCGTGACACCCCGGCGACCTCGGCCACCTCGGAGACGGTGGTGGCTCGAATCCCCTTGGTGCGCAGACAGACCTCGGCAGCATCGATCAGCCGTTCGCGGACCGATTTCGTCGCGGCGCGGGATGCAGTGTCGGGGCCAGCTGTCACCGTGGTCATTTCCTCGTTTCACCTGTCAGATTCGCGGGACCTGAATATCTTCGCAGAACACGCGCCGGATCCGGGGGGCGATGTGGTTTCGCACCGCTAGACAGATCTAGGATTCTGTTCACTCAACGCGTTCGGGGCGTTCGACACGAGGTGGTGCGATCCATGGCGGAAACCATCCAACAACTGCTGCGTGAGCGGTTGGCGGACAGCAGGCCGGCGGTCAAATTCGACGGCAGGCAGTGGTCCTGGCGCGAACACCTGGCCGAGGCCAGTGCCCAGGCCGCGGCGCTGCTGCGCCTGGCCGACCGAGACCGGCCGGTGCATATCGGGGCGCTCCTGGGCAACACGCCTGACATGCTGACGGCGATGGCGGCTGCCGGGCTGGGCGGCTACGTGCTCTGCGGGATCAACAACACCCGCCGCGGCGCCGCATTGGCCCGCGACATCCTGCACGCGGATTGCCAGATCCTGCTGACCGACGCCGCGCACCGCGACCTGATCGCCGACCTGGACCTGCCCGGCGTCCGCGTCATCGACACCTCGTCGCCCGAGTGGGCCGCGCTGCAAGCGGACCCGGGCGAGTTGACGCCGTATCGCGAGGTCGGACCGACCGACACGTTCATGATGATCTTCACCTCCGGCACCAGCGGCGACCCCAAAGCCGTGCAGGTGGCGCACATGACCGTCCTGTTCGCCGGCATCGCGTTGGTGCAGCGGTTCGCGGTGACCAGTGACGACGTCTGCTACCTGTCGATGCCGCTGTTCCATTCCAACGCGCTGTTGGCGGGCTGGGGCGTGGCAGCCGGATCGGGCGCCGCCATGGCGCCTGCGACGTTCTCGGCGACCGGGCTGATCGGCGACCTGCGGCGGTACGGCGCGACCTACATGAACTACGTCGGCAAGCCACTGGCCTACGTCCTGGCCACGCCAGAGCATCCGGAAGACGGAGACAATCCGCTTCGGGTGGCGTTCGGCAACGAGGCCAGCGACCGCGACATCGCCGAGTTCGGCCGACGGTTCGGCTGCGCGGTCTGGGACGGCTTCGGCTCGACCGAGGGCGCGGTCATCGTCACGCGCGAGGACGACTGTCCGATTGGCTCGGTGGGCAGGGGGTTCCCCGGTGTGGCCATCTACGACCCGGAGACCGTCACCGAATGTGTCACCGCCGAGTTCGACGCCACAGGTGCGCTGGTCAACGGCGACAAGGCGATCGGCGAACTGGTCAACACCACCGGCGCCGGCTTGTTCCAGGGTTACTACAACGACAAATCCGCCACCGACGACCGGTTGCGCCACGGCATGTACTGGTCGGGTGACCTCGCCTACCGCGACGCCGACGGCTGGATCTATCTGGCCGGACGTACCGCGGACTGGATGCGGGTCGACGGCGAGAACATGACCGCCGCACCGATCGAGAGAATTCTGCTGCGGCACAACGCAATCAGTCGGGTGGCGGTCTACCCGGTACCTGACGAGAACGTCGGCGATCAGATCATGGCGGCGCTGGTCCTGCGCGACGAGGCCGAGCTGACGGCCGCGGAGTTCGGCGAGTTTCTCGCCGCCCAGTCGGACCTGTCCCCGAAGGCCTGGCCGCGCCACGTGTGGGTCACCGACGACCTGCCGTCGACCGCGACGAACAAGGTGATCAAGCGGGACCTCGCCGCATTGGGCACCGCCCCGGCGGGCGGCCAGCTGTGGACGCGGCCCGGCCGGGCCAAGGCCTACACCGTCACGGAATAGCCCACCCGGCAGAGGTGTTTAGGAATGTATCGGCTGACCTGGCATAATGGTCCGCCGACCACCTCAGGTTCCGGTTCACGTCCGAATATCCAGGTCAGGATAGGGCGACCCGGCGACCTACGACTGAAGAGGACACCATGAAAACCGGTATTCATCCCGCCTACAACGAGACCAATGTGGTCTGCGGTTGTGGCAACACCTTCACCACGCGCAGCACCAAGGAAAACGGCAACATCGTCGTCGAGGTGTGCTCGCAGTGCCATCCGTTCTATACCGGCAAGCAGAAGATCCTCGACAGCGGTGGCCGTGTTGCCCGCTTCGAGAAGCGCTACGGCAAGCGCAAGACTGCTGACGCAGCGGCCGAAGCGCCCGCCGACAAGTAGCTGCACTACCGGCGCCCGATTCTGTCGCGAATTCGCGCAGGCCGGGCGCCGGTTTTGTGTCGGTGGGGTTGGATTGGCGATGTATCCGGGGATGTAGAGGAGGGCGGTCATGACGCAGAGCGCGCCCGCGATCGACGCGTTACTGGTCGAACACGCAGACCTCGAACGTCAGCTGTCCGACCCTGAGCTGCACTCCGACGCGGGTAATGCCCGCAAGGTGGGTCGGCGCTTCGCGCAGCTGGGACCCATCGTCGGCGCTTACCGCAAGCTGGAGACGGCCCGCGGCGACCTCGAAGCCGCCCGTGAGCTGGCCGACGAAGACGAATCTTTCGCCGCCGAGCTCGCCGAGCTGGAAATCCGCGTCAGGGAACTGGACACCCAGCTGACCGACATGCTCGCGCCACGGGACCCGCATGACCCCGACGACATCGTGCTGGAGGTCAAATCCGGTGAGGGCGGGGAGGAATCTGCGCTGTTCGCCGCCGATCTGGCCCGGATGTACATCCGCTATGCGGAACGCCACGGCTGGAAAGTCACCATTCTCGACGAGACCTACTCCGACCTGGGCGGCTACAAAGAAGCCACCCTGTCGATCACCAGCAGGGGCGACTCCGCCGACGGCGTGTGGTCCCGGCTGAAGTTCGAGGGCGGTGTGCACCGCGTGCAGCGGGTGCCGGTCACCGAATCGCAGGGCCGCGTGCACACCTCCGCGGCGGGTGTCCTGGTGTATCCCGAACCCGAAGAGCTCGAGCAGGTCCAGATCGACGAAGGTGACCTACGCATCGACGTCTACCGCTCATCGGGCAAGGGCGGCCAGGGCGTCAACACCACCGACTCCGCCGTCCGGATCACGCACCTGCCCACCGGCATCGTTGTGACCTGCCAGAACGAGCGCTCCCAGCTGCAGAACAAGGCCCGCGCGATGATCGTGCTCGCGGCCCGATTGCAGGCGCTCGCCGAAGAGCAGGCGAACTCCGACGCTTCGGCCGACCGGGCCAGCCAGATCCGCACCGTCGACCGCAGCGAGCGGATCCGCACCTACAACTTCCCGGAGAACCGGATCGCCGACCACCGGATCAACTTCAAGGCGCACAACCTCGATCAGGTGCTCGACGGTGACCTTGACGCACTGTTCGACGCGCTGGCCGCCGCCGACAAGCAGGCCAGGCTGCAGCAGGCATGACCAGGCTCCACCACGCGATTGACGCCGCCGCGGTGGCGCTGGCCGAGGCGGGGGTCGGATCGCCACGTGCCGACGCCGAACTTCTCGCCGCCCACGCGGCGGGCACCGACCGGGGTCGGCTGGCCTTCGCCGACACCGGCCCTGAATTTCGCGAACGCTACGACGAGCTGGTCGCCCAGCGCGCGAAGCGGGTACCGCTGCAACACCTCACTGGAACCGCGGCG
>JBEVHL010000343.1:0-8285 GCA_040511255.1 Mycobacterium sp.
CCTCTAGCCTGTCAATTGAGCACCGTTGTTCCTGCGCTCCCCTGATTGTCGAAAATCCCTGCGTCACAACCACATTCCTGGTTTTCCACCTCAGTGACTTGTGTCAGGAGACGGCAATATCATCGATCTTCGCATCGACGTACTCCCGGAGGCGACCTATTCTGTTCTTCGATCTTGCGAAAGGTCTCAATGACCTGTTTCGATGCTGGTCGGCAGGGTATGCCAAGGCGATAGTGTGGTCACCGTCAGGAGTCGGCTTTGAGCAGACCGAATCGCACCTGCACGGTCTTACTCATCGCCGATCCCGGGGTGCCGGCACGACTGGCCAAGCGCACAGCCGTTGCGCTACCGAACGTGCTCGCCGACCGTAACCCACCGATCTGGTGGGAGACTTCGATACGAATCGAGCCGTATCTCCGTGACGAACAAGAGTCTCTTTTCGAGGTTGTCGACTCGGTGAAGCCCTTGAACGAGTCCGCCGACGTCGTGATCTATCTGACGGACCTGCCCCGCCGAGAAAATCGGTTGCCCATCATCGCCGAAATCAGCGCCGAGCACCGATTTGGACTCATCTCCGTTGCTGGGGTCGGCGCCACGATGGTCACGCGCCGCGTGTTGGACCTGGTCGTGCTGGCCATCGCCGTGGTGACGGAACGACCTGACCTGCAACCGCGAAGTGCCCTCCGATTGGCCTCCACAGAGATAGGCGAAGGAGTCCGCTACTACGCGCCTCGCGGCCTTCGGCGGTTCCGTCTCCTCGCCGGAATGGTGCGCGCAAATCGGCCATGGCGTTTGGTCGCTGGACTCTCGAAGGTGCTCGTGGTGGCACTCGGCTCGGGAGCGCTCGGGCTGGCAACAGACACCATTTGGCTGTTCGCCGACACCATGGGACCTTGGCGGATATGCGCGACGACGGTCCTGTCGATCGGAGCCATGGTCGCCTGGTTGATCCTCGATCACGAACTGTGGGAGCGGCCCACGGACTCCGCCGAACATGCCAGGGCAACGCTCTACAACATCGCAACGCTGATCACGCTGACCATCGGTGTCGCTGTGCTCCATGTAGCGCTGTTCGTCTCCATACTGTTCGCGGCCAGCATCACGCTGCGACCAGATGTCTTTGCTCAGACACTCGGTCATCCGGTGTCGATCTCAAATTATTTGTCGCTGGCATGGTTGGTTGCCTCCATCGCTACTGTCGGCGGAGCGCTGGGATCAGGACTCGAAGACGACAGCGGCGTCAAAGCAGCTGCCTACGGCATTCGCCAACGGCAGCGGTTCGAGGAGTAGCGACGGCTTTCGTTCGCAACAGATCGCGGATTGTCACGGTCTTCGCGTCAACCGATTGACATGACGCATCTGTTGCTGGAGGCCTTCGGTGGTCAGGACTTAGTGTGCCGCAATCAACCTCAAGAATCGGGGGTGAGGAATCGCCACCCCCGCGTGGCGGCATGCAAATTGAAGCGCGTGTCGACATTGCGGAGGTCGAAACCTGTCAGGTCCGCGATGCGCCCCAGCCGATAGCGCAATGTGCTGCGGTGAATGTGGAGAGCCGCCGCCGATTCGTCATAATTACCGCCATATTCCAGAAAATGGCCCAAGGTGTGTACCAGGTCGGAGTTTTTCGCAGCGTCGTAGTCAATCAATGCCCCGAGCCATTGGCGCACGTAATCCTCAGCAACGCCGGCGCTATGCGCCGCGTCGACTAAGTGGTAGAAGCCGAGTTCGCCGTAGTCAGAAGCGCCGTGAGGATGGGCTGAGTGCAGCCGAATTTTCATCGCGCGCCGGGCCATCAGGAACGATTGCGGGAAATCGGCGGGCGCATCACAGCGCGATCCGATCCCAATCGCGTTGGCCTCGTGGCCAAGCTGCCGGCTGACTTCCCGATGGAGAGCCTCGACCGCAGGATGACCGTCGGCGACTACGACGATCACCCGGCCATGTTGCCCCATCAGGTGGTTCAGGTGCAGGTTCGCTGCAGCACGGCTAACGGCAGCGATATCGGCCTTTGCGGCTCCGCGTCCGCTATGAATGGCCATCACATACTGGGGGCGCCGAAGGTCGTAACCCATCGCCTCTGCCCGTGCGTAGGCCCCGTCGGCGTCTGTCCCCGCCAGCAAGTCATCGACGAGTTCGCGGCGCAGCGTCAGTGCCATCTCTGCGAGACTACGTTGATGAGCCAGCTCCACCCCTAGCAGGCTGCTGCCGTATTGCAGCGCGAACGACTGTTCTTCATCAAAGTTCTTGTCTCCGTTGATAAGTGCCACCACACCGAGTATCTCGGCGTGCGGCTGTATCAGAACGCATACTCGATTCTCGACCCGGAGTGGCCCCCCTTGGGCAGACAGCAAGCGCAGAAACTGGTCACGCTTACCGGCTGTCGCCTTCGGGTAGGAAATCGGTTGTCCCGGCCCGGACCACGCGCGCAGATTGCCGAATCTATCTTCGACGCACACTGAACATCCCGTAAGACGGTGCAGGGCATCCACTATGCCGTCCTGTCCCGTACGAGCGGTCACCGCTGCGTCGAGCAGGTCGTGCGCGTGGGTCCGGGCCTCTAGCCGCTGCAGTCTTGAGGTCAACCCCTCATTGGACTGCTCCAGTTGGCGAGTCCGTCGGATGTCGCGCTGATGCAAATTCGCACATGCCAGGGCGGCGCCCGCCCGTTGGGCTAGGACGTCGAGCAGCAAAAGGTGGTTCGGAGTGGGCTCGACAGCCCCGCCCAGCACCAGGCAACCATGGATTACGTTACGATGCCGCAGCGGAAGCGCGCGTGCCCAATCATCATGCGCCAGCTGTACTTTGCCTTCCCAGCTGGAGCGCTCCAAGATGTCCGTCAGCTCTGGCCGCTCGGCTTGCGTGGGCGGGCACAGCTTCATCTTGTCGTCGGCGGCGCAATAGCTCGCCTCGATGCGGCACGGACACAACGTTTCGGCACCGTCCGTTGCGGCAGCCAGGATTTGAACCGGATCCAGAGACGGGAAGCTAATCCGGGCAAGTGCTGCGAGTCCTGCGGGGTCGACCGCTCCGAACTCGTCAGCTGTCGCCGATTTGACGTCCATAATTTTCGGGCAGGTCAGCGACCCTTTGCGTCGGGCGGCCTTCCCCCGATGTGACGACACCAGGAGAGGCAGAGGAAAGGAAGCTGGTCGTGCGCCGTGCACCTCCTTCACGTCATGTGACGGTGTGATGTGCTGCTCCGAGAAGAGCGGGCCCACCAGAAGCCGCAGAATGGTTACCCGCAATTTCGTGCCCGAAACCACGCGCCGCGGTACCAGATCGTACCGCCGCTCGCAGCCGAGCGCAAAGCGGACAACGCCCGGGCGCTCGACGGCTATTACGAGGCGAAACTACCTGGTTGACTGGTGTCAGCAACACCACAGAGGGGGTGACGTAGGTAAGCGAGCGTGAAGAAGAACCCCAAAGAGGCGGGTGTTCCCTTGCTGTGCAACGACTTCCGAATGGCACAAGCGTTATCGGCGCGATCGGTGACGTGAACGGCGAAATCCGTTCGCTGTTGTACCGCCTCGTCGCGGACGAACTGGCGCGACGACCAGAGCAGTTGGTGTTGGAGCTTCCGGGCGCCACGGCCGCGGACGACGCCGGTATTGATGCCTTGATAGGTGCCTCAGCGTTGGCGGCAGAGTCTGACACGTCGTTCTGTTTGGTGGCGCAGCCAGACGGACCCGTCGTGCAAGCTCTGGCGGCCGCTGGCCTCTTAGAGCGATTTGAACTGTTCACCACGCTCGGCGAAGCGCAACGTCAACGATGATTGTCGACCAGTCGCAGCGTGTGTGACGGGGACTCCCCGAATAGTTGACGATATTGCTGCGCGAAACGGCCAAGGTGGACAAACCCCCACCGACTGGCCACCGTGCTTACCGCGACCGGAGACCGCTGTCGGGAGGCATCCAACAGGTCCGCATGGACCTTGTGAAGCCGAACCTGGCGCAGGTAGGTCATGGGGGGAGGCTTGCCGGATCTGCCGAATGCCTTCTGCAACGCTCGCGCGCTGACGCCTGTCGCGCGAGCAAGTTCCGCAGTCGTCCATACTGATTCAGGGTGGCTGCACAATAGTTCGACGGCTCGCTTCACCACCGCATCTGACGCCGACCGGTCGTCTTCGCTGAGTGCGGCGGAGAAATTGTGCGGCTGGGTGAGTAGCAGACCCTCAATCAACAGGCGCTGCAAATTCGCGACTGCAAGTCGATGCCGGACTAGCCCGTCACTCCTGCCGGCCTCCCGAGCCAAAATCCCTATCAGGCTCAGCCAGCTATCAGAGGTTGCCGCTCTCAGATCCAGCCGTCGAGCAAACTCAATGGGCTTATGAACCGGCCGATCGAGCAATTTCTCAAGCTCTTGTACCACTTCAGCCGGGGCGAACTTGATGCCGAGTTGCGCACAATCGTCTGACCACGTCAACTCGACTTGCGAACCCGGCGCAAAGACCGTCGCCGATCCAGGGGCAGTCACGGTGGTCGGGTGACCGTCCGGCCATCTCGTCACGGTATGACCTGCCACCGCCACTGCGATGTGATATCCGGACACATTCGCCAACCGCAACGCCGCCCCACCACCTATGTGGAGGTAGCCGATGCTGAGCAAGGGTAGCTGCTGCGCCTTCAACCGAATATGCACCGGGTCTGCACCGCTTGGTGCGATATCGACAGGAAAAAACGCCGGCCGTAACAGCGCCGTCGCTTCGTCGACGTCCGTAGTTTCGATCAAGGGCGCCCAATCGGAGGTCATCGGACCGAGACGCTGCGCAACATACATTTGGACTTCCGGGCTCACCGTCGCCGTCCCTCACCCGCTGAGATAGCCGATGTAGCGAGGAAGCTCTCGCCCCTACCCAATAACCGCATGCCCTGGGTTTACCGGCCGCAGGGCGGTCCCAAACATCACGTTTGCCAGCGCCAGCACTTCGCGGTCGCGCCCGCCAGAAAGGCCGAACCTTCCCCCGGTCGTATCGGCCCTTTCGTTCCGATAGGTCAACGTCAGCCTCGATTTACTGATCTTGCGGGTCGACGCTTGGCCGCCATCTGGTGGGCATAGTCCTAGTGCAAACCCATCCACCTACCAGCGAACCCGGGGGCAACAGTGCAAGTATCCAAACCCGCTATGGCGCAACGCATTGGAGATGAGCCGCATCCTTTCGTCCGGGGCGGCGTGGGCATGGCAGCAGCGGAATGCTTCCCCGAACCATCGCGACTTCGCCACCAGAGCCACGATAAGGCTGTTCAGTCGATCATCACCGAACTGGCCGGCGCCTTGACCGACAGAGCGAGCATCGAGGACATGCTCAGCAAGCTCATCAGTGCTTCGTTGGCGCTGGTGCCGGACGCCGACTGCGCGAAGGTGTCGCTACTCGACAATGGGCGCCTGACTTCGATCGCCGCGACTTCCCCGCTGACCACTGCGTTGGACAGCGCGCAACAATCAGCCCGCCTTGGTCCCTGCCTTGAAGCGATCAAGGCACACAAGGCGGTCCGCTGCGACAACCTGGGGACCGATGGCCGGTGGCCGCATTTTGCGTCTCACGCGACCACCGTAGGGGTGCGCAGCGTTCTGTCCTCGCCGATACACATCCCCGGCGGCACCGGGGCAACGTTGAGCCTGTTCGCATTCCGAGCCGACGCCTTCGGGTCCGAATCGGAGACCGTAGGCGCGATGCTCGCCAAGCACGCCGCGATTGCATTGATTAACGAAAAGACCGAACGCCAATTCCGAGCCGCACTGGCGTCCCGTGACACCATCGGGCAAGCCAAAGGAATGATCATGGAACGCTTCGGTGTGGACGCCCGTCGCGCATTCGCGATGCTGCGAACGATCTCCCAAGAGACCAACACATCGGTCCGGGACCTCGCCGTCAGGTTCGTCGACACCGGAAAGCACCGAGAACATGTCAACATGCCACCCTCACCCCACAACGCCGCCGCAACACCAATCACCGCAAACGGCCAGCAAACGCCGTAGTCCACCCGATGCGGCGCGTTGTCGCCCTATCAATGCCATTGATCCCGCGGTAGTGCTGGGTACGCGCAGGACACGGAAGGCCTTGGTAACAAGTCTGGAGGAAACTCTGGCGTCGCCGTACCGAACCGGAAGCCGTGGCGGTTAACCACGGCCGCAACCTTATTCATGGCAGATCAGGAATAGCTATGCAAATGCAAACCCTCGCACTCGGCCTCGGTAGGTGGCGCCGATGCCTGGGCGCGCGCAACGTGCTGGTCCGAAGGAGCGATCGCCGAGAAGCGCGGGCGCTGCTGATCGTCGTCGTCTTATCGTTGACAGCCACCCCGGTCGCGGCGGCTGCCGCAGGAAGCGCCCTCCACGACAGCCGGGTACAGACATTCGCCGCTGAGCAACTCACCCGCCATCAGGTCGCGGTGACAGCCACCGCAGATAGCGCACCAGCTAACCGCGGATCTGACAAGTATCAGGTCACACCGGTGCGGTGGAACTTCAACCAAGACGTACACACAGACCAGCTACTTACCACGTTCACGGTGAAAGCCGGTGAACCTCAGACCATCTGGGTCGATGCTGGCGGCAACCAGACGCGGGAACCGCGTGTCGACCAGGACGCCGTCGCCGAAGCGGTCGTCGTGGCCGCTGCCTTGTGGCTGGTCATCACTGGCGCAGGCGTCGGCGCATGGCTGATCCTTAGGAGCCGGCTCAATCATTCCCGCTACGCCGACTGGGATCGAGATCTCGAAGACCTGGCCGAAAACGACGGCGGCGCGAACCGCAACAACTGAATTCAAATCCTTGGAACGTACTGCGCCACCGCCGCGCGAAAAGCTTTGAGCAGCAGGGTGTTCTGTAGGGCGTCATCGCGGTTCCAGGCTTGAGAGAGCTCGGGCGATGCTGGCCGCGATAATGCCCCTTCGGAACGAATCGTCCAACATAGGGCGGCATAGCGACCAGGCAGTAGCGCATCCACTGTCGGTTTCTGCACCCGACATCCTGGTGCCGGTTTCCGCTCGGCCGTCACCGCACCTTCGCGAAGCAGTCTCGCCGAGTATCGGACAGGAGTTCGCCGCCCGCTCGGCGTCGACGTAGTGGTCAAAGGTGACGAGGAGTGGGCATGGCTCACTGGGCCGCGCCGCTGGGGCTAGACCGTCGAATGCTGGGCGTTATCGCACTCACGCATTCACGGTCTGAGGTGTCTTGGGTTTGATCGGAATTACCTGCTGTCCGTGGTTGGAATTACCGATTTCCACGTTACGGGGCTTGCTGTCCTCCGCCACAGGAATGGTCAGCGTCAGTACGCCCTGTTCACAGAAAGCAGCCGTCTTGTTCAGATCGAGGTTGGCGCCGAGGAAAAGCTGGCGACGGAATTCGCCCTGCGGCCGCTCATCGACGATGACTTGGTCGCTGTCCTGTCGGACCGGGCGGCGGCGGCCGATGATCTCAATGACGTTGCGCTCCGTCGTCACCTCGATGTCGCCGGCCTGCATGCCCGGTACATCAAGAGCGACAAAGAACTGGCCGCCGCGACGCAAGGCTTCCACGGGAAGAGTGCGCGTCGTTCGTGCACCCACCGCGGTTCGGTCGGCCAGTCGGTCGAGTTCGTGCAACGGATCGAATCGCGCCAAAGCCATTGCTTCTCCTGTAATCCGAGGTTTGCTGTATCGAAAGCTCCGCGTCGGATCCCATACCTGGACCACCCGCTAGTAGCCGCCGAACAAGAAGTGTTGCAGGTACGTTCGGCGAACGCGTCCGCCCGGCGAGCCGGAGATGCCGATTCGATTTGGCCCTGTCAGCACGAAAGCAGGCATTCTGCGGATGGACCGCTCCCTGGGCCTTCCTAGTGCTGAGCCAGCTGTCAGATGCCGCGTGCCGAGTGTCGCAGCCCAGCAAATACTTCGCACCCGTCAATAAAAGATGCGTGGTGCCGCACGGGGCCCTAGTGTCTGGCCATGGGCCACCAACCCCATCACTTCACCACAGCAATGACCGAGCTGTTGACCGCTGAGGCAAGCAGGCTTGGTGAGACCGTCGACGCCTTCATCAGCCGATCGGTCGCGCTGAGATTGCTCGGTCAGCTCGAACGTCGCCGCGACCCCCGCCGCGAGGCCCACTGGCTGGCCTTCGCCCGCGCCGGTCTCCTCGACTTGCCGTCGTCCCCTGATGTCCAGCACTCGGTCATCACCAACCCAGCCCGGCTGCGCACGCTCGCCGACACCGGCCTGCTCGACACCGCAGCAAACAGCTACTTCGATGGGGTCGTAGCCATTGCCGCCGAAGCCCTAGGCGCACCGGCCGCGGCGATCACTCTC
>JBEVHL010000344.1:0-6673 GCA_040511255.1 Mycobacterium sp.
CCGACCTCGCATCGTTGCGTACCCGCGCACTTCGTGACGGCGACGAATGGGTCATCAACGGACAAAAGATCTGGACTTCCTACGCACAGATGGCGTCCTGGTGCGTCCTAGCGACATGCACGGATCCGGCCGCCGGCAACGGCGCCAAACACACACTGTTCCTCCTGCCCATGGACCGCGAAGGCATCATAGTCCGGCCGATCAGATCCATGCTCGGCCCGCACCATCTCAACGAGATGTTCTTCGACAATGTCCGGGTCTCCGACGCCGAGGTGCTCGGTGAGGTCGGCGGCGGTTGGCAGGTGATCCGGGAAGCGCTGGCCTTCGAACGAGTCGGCATCGCGCGCTACGCGCGCTGCGAGTCGCTGCTGGAGCGGGTGCGATCCGCCCTCGGTCCGGACTGGGATCAACTGCCAGAATCGATCCGAAGTCGTTGGGTGCGTGCACTTGCCGATCTGCGGACCGCTCGACTACTGGCTTACCGAGCGGTGTCCATGCTCAACGAACCTGGCGCCGCCGCGGCCGCGAGTTCGGCGCGGATCGCGACGACGACATGCGATCAGTTGGTGGCCGAACTGCTGTTCGACGCACTGGGCGGACGCGCGCTCGACGGCGGCCCGGACGCCGCGCTCGACGGCGCCATCGACGACCACTGGCGCTACGCACAGGCGGCGACCGTGGCCTCCGGGACAATCGAGGTTCAGCGGATGCTGGTCGCCCGTGATGTACTGGGCGGCCGTTGACATGGAAACGGCCCTGCCCCAACATGTTCACGAATTCAGTTGCGTCGCCAGGGAGCGGTTCGACAAGCTCGGCGGCCCGCAGGCCGCGCTGCTGGCCGAGACCGACGGCAGGTCGCGGGAGGCCGCGGCACAGGCACTACGCGATATCGGTGCCGACGAGCTGGCGGTCCGCAGTGATCCCGACGACACACTCGCAGCCGCGGTCGTGTGCCGCGCGGCGGGGGCGACCCTACTGCCCTATCCCGTCGTCGAGACGATCTTGGCCATCGACGGAGCGCGGCTTGCTCTTGTCGACCCGAGATGCGCTCGTGTCGACCACGGCGATCTTGCCGGTGACTGGCTGCTTGCCGACCTCGACGGAACCACCTATTCCGCGAAGCGAGGTGCCCGCAGGCGCGGGAAGCTGGGCCCCTTCCTGGTCGAGGCCACCGAGCTGACTCCCGCGGGAACCGTTGCACAGAAGGATATTTCACTGCACCTGATCCTGGGCAGCTGGCAGCTGCTCGGCGCCTTGCAGCGCGCGTTGGATATCGCCAGAGATCATGTCCGGGCCCGCACGCAGTTCGGCAAGCCGCTGGCCGAATTTCAAGCGGTCCGCTTCACCGTCGCCGATACCAGCGTCGCCCTGAGCGGCCTTGCAGAACTGGCCAAATTCACCATCTCGCGATGGGATTCGGTACCCGGGCAGATCGGCTGGACCGATGCGTTGATATTGAGGTTGAAGGCCGCCGAAACCGGTGTGCAGTTGATGCGTACCTGTCACCAGCTACTCGGTGCGCTGGGATTCTGCGACGAGTCGGACATCAGCGTCATCGACCGTCATATCCAGCCTCTGTTGAGGCTTCCCGTCAACACGGAGGAATTGGCCGTGCGATTGATGCCCGAGACCAGTGCCGGCCATGTGGAGACCCTGTTCTCGTGAGCTACACCGTCGCGTCGGTGCCCCAGGTGCTGAGCCGGACGCTGCACAAGCGACCGGATGCCGTGGCAGTGGTCGCGCGCACCGGATCGCTGACCTACCGCGAACTTGACCACCGAATCACCGACGCAGCCGGCGCCTTGTGGGAGTTGGGTGTTCGGCCCGGTGACCGGGTCGCCGCTACGCTTCCCAATGACCTTGAGGTGGTCACGGCTTTTCACGCCGTGATGCGACTCGGCGCCATCTGGGTCGGCATTCCCGACGCATTGGCCGCTCCAGAGAAGAACCGACTGCTGCAGCACTGCCGACCGCGGGTCTACCTGGACGGGTCCGCGGGCGAGTGGGCGGCTCTGCTCGCCAATGGCCATCGGGCACCGGCGGTCGCTATCGACCCGCACGCTGCGGCTGGTATCGCCTACACCAGTGGCACGACCGGCAGCCCGAAAGGTGTGGTGCACAGCCAGCACAATCTGCTGTTGCCGGGAGCGGTGCTCACCGCGGAACGCGGGTACGGTCCCGACCTCCGCAAGGGCGACTGCCTCCCACTGACGATTCTGAACTTGATGGTGCTCACGACTTTGTTGACCATCCAAGCGGGCGGATGCGCCGTGGTGATGGACCGACGGGACGCCGATGGTGTGGTGGACTGGATCCGCGAGGAACGCCCCACTGTGTGGAACGGCGTGCCCACCCAGCTGCGAGATATGGTTCGTCGCAGCGACATCACGTGCGACGATCTGGCCAGCCTGGACGAAGTCTGGTGCGGCGGCGCCGATCTTCCGGACTCACTTCGCGAGGAGTTCGCAGCCAAGTTCAGCCTGCCGGTGCGCGCCACCTACGGGCTGACCGAAGCGCCGACCATCGTCGCAATCGACCCTCCCGGCGCCGACTGGCACCCCGGGTCCAGTGGGATCGTCCTGCCGCACCTGGATGTCGGCGTGGATGACCACGAATTGACGGTGACCGCGGCCGCCACCGGTCCGTGGGCACACTCCTACACTCCGATGCTGGGTCACTGGCAGGGCGATCGGGTGGCGCCTTGTGCCGGCGTGCTCCGCACCGGCGATCTGGGCACCGTCGATGCGGACGGCTGGCTGAGGGTGGTTGATCGCCGCAGACTGCTTATCGTCCGTGGCGGAGCCAATGTGTACCCCACCGAGGTCGAACAGGTCATCAAGACGGTGCCCGGTGTGGCCGATGTCGTTGTGTTCGGCAGGCCCGACGAGCGGCTCGGCGAACGGGTCGGTGCCATCATCGAGCCAGATCACACCAGCGACGGGTCCGCCTTGACCGCCGAGGCGCTGACGGAACACTGCGCCCAGGCACTCGCGGCGTACAAGATTCCTGACACCTGGGCTGTCGTTGCTGCCTTGCCGCGCAACGCGATGGGCAAGACAATCCGCACACATCTGCTCTCCCTCTTCGATTCGGCCACTCGATTGGACATCCGGAGTCATGCCTGAACTCATTGACGAGTCAGTTCCATACGGTGCTCAACTCACTCGGCGGGCGTCGGCAGACCCCGGCGGGACCGCACTGACCGTCGTGGCCAAGAGCGGTGCCGCGAAGACCTTGACCTGGGACGAACTTGAGCGTTCCGCTAACCGGTGGGCCCGCGCCCTGCAGTCGTCCGCGGTGGACTGCGGCGCGATGGTTGCGCTGTCGATTCCCAACTCGGCTGAACTCGTCGTCGCCGCGCTGGCCGCCTGGAAGGTGGGTGCGGTACCAATTCCGATGCGGTGGGATCTCCCCGGCTGGGAGCAGCAGCGACTGTTGGAGGTCATCAAACCCGCATTGGTCATCGACGAGCAGAACCTGCCCGTGCTGGCCGAGGTGGCGCAGGGCCAGGACGACAGTGCGCTGCCGATGATCACCTCTCCCGCATTGAACGGCATCTGCAGTTCTGGCTCCACCGGCCTGCCCAAGATCATCCTGAACACCGCGCCCGCAGTCTGGACGCCGCAGCACGGTGTGCCGTTCATGGCGCAGTGGGCGCCGGTGAGCCAACCGCAACGGATCCTCGTCCCCGCGCCGATGTACCACACCAACGGCTTCAACACGCTGAACTACCTACTCAGCGGAGACGAGCTGGTCGTTCTCGAAAAGTTCGACGCCGCACTGGTTCTCGACATCATCGAGCGCCTCGGCATCACGACGTTCACCGCGACGCCGACCATGCTGTCCCGCATCGCCGACCGCCCGGATATCGACACCAGAGATCTGTCGAGCATCGAATGGATTCTGCAGGGTGCCGCGGTGATGCCGCAGAACCTGCTTCGGCGGTGGTTTGACCTACTCAGCCCCGAGCGGGTCGTGATGGCCTACGGCATGACGGAGAATCTCGGGCTCACTGCGCTTCGCGGTGACGAATGGCTCAGCCACCCCGGCAGTGTAGGACGTGGATTCCGCGACACCGATATCCGCATTGTCGACGACGAGGGCCACACCGTGGGGCCTGGTGTCCTCGGCGAGATATACCTGCGCGCCCCGATGAACGATCAGTACCGCTATATCGGTGGGGCACCGCCACTTCCCACGACACCGGACGGATTCACCTCAGCCGGTGACATCGGGCATCTCGACGTCGACGGCTACCTGTACATCGCGGATCGCCGCACCGACATGATCGTGACCGGCGGCGCCAATGTGTTTCCCGCCGAGGTCGAGTCGGCCCTCATCGACCATGCCGATATCGCCGATGTCGTGGTGATCGGCATCGCCGACCAGCAATGGGGTCGGCGCGTGCATGCGGTCGTGCAGCCGGCCGACACCGCCCATCCGCCGAGCGCGCAGGCCGTGATCCGGTTCGCCAAAGATCGACTGGCGGCCTACAAAGTCCCCAAGACCGTCGAGTTCGTCGACGAGATCCCCAGGACCGCGGCGACGAAAGTCAACCGCTCGGCAATGGTCGCGGCCCGCGGCGGCTAGCCGCGGTTGTTCTCGTTCTTCATCACGGAGAGTTCGCCTTTGGGCAGCAACTCGACCATCACCCCGTCGGGGTCGGTGACGGTGGCCGCCAGTCCCCCGCCGGGGACCGCCATCGTGCGGGGATCGCCGCCGAGCCCCATCTCAGCCAGCCGCGACAACACGGCCATGACGTCGACCTGCAGCGACACCAGAAACACACCGCGGGCGGGCAGGCCGGGCTGCGCTACGTCGGCGGCCAAGTCTGCGGCACCGAGATCCAGCAGCTCGATGATGCCCGAATCGGTGTGCCCGGAGTCACCGAGGAAAACCGTTCGCAGGGTATCGGTGCGCACCCCCAGGAGCGATTCGAGGTCGGCGCTGAGCACTCTGTCCATGAGCACTGTCAGCTCAAGGCCGTCGCGATAGAACCGCAGTGACTCGTCCATGTCCCGGACGCAGATACCGGCGTGATGCAAGGTCGTCATCAAGTGACTCCAGATTGGCTCAGAGGGTGGGATTCTGCGCGATCAGCGGGAATTTCGTGATCTCACTGACGCGCTCCCGATCGCCGATCGCCACACCTTTCGGCCCCTGTCGTACGACTGCCGGCGCGCCACACGGCTAGCATTCACATGCTCAGGTGTCTCGAAATCGCCTGGGCTGGCATGCGGCACGCGTCGAGCCAGTGTGACACTATGGCGCTTGGATGTAAAGAATGGACGGTGGTTTCATGGCTACGGACTCCGAGTCCTCGATGCGCCGGCGAATCCTCGACGCTACCCACGTCATCCTGTCGCGCAGTGGCCATCGCAACCTGCAATTGTCTGAAGTCGCCGCCGAGGCCAAAGTCTCTCGACCTACCCTTTATCGCTACTTCGGCTCCAAAGAAGGTTTGCTGGAGGCGTTCGCGCACTACGAGCAGGACAACTTCGACGCCGGCATCGCCGTGGCAGTAACCGGCCTCCGGGGAGCGGACCGGCTGGACGCTGCACTCCAGTTCATCGTGGAATATCAGGACTCGTACACCGCGCGTTCGGTGGTCGACATCGAACCTGAACACTCACTTGCCCAGATGCGCCGGGTGTTGCCGACCATGCACGAACGAATCCGCCATCTCATCACCGGTGAAAACGCCGACATTGCCGCATCGGCAGTAGTCCGCATCGCGGTGTGTCACTACCTCGTCCAGGGCGGGGCACCGGATCAGTTCCTGGCTGAATTGCGCCATGCGGCGGGATTGCCGCCTCGCCGAGGAAGGCTGCCGCGGACGGCGGCCGGCTAACCCGGCGGACAGGCGGCAAGCCCGAGGTCCGGCCGGCCGGCTTCACCGAATTTTTTTCGCTCGCGCGGCTTTGCGAGCACGCCCTATGGCAGCTGTCCGAGGTAAGCGAAGACCGCTTTACATATGACTAGTTGTATGTAACAGTGGCGCGTATGGCTGGCATCATCCTGGCGCATCGCAAAGCGGCGCAGGGTGCTGCGGGGCGCTGGACCACGGCCCTGACAATCGCGGTGCTGGCCGCGCTCGTCGAGCGCGTCGGCTCGGACCAACACTGGACCCTTACGCACGTAGCGGCTGACACTCTCCGCAATTGCGTGGTGGCCGCGGCAGTGGTGCTGCTCATGGAAATCGTCCGCCGCCGATACAGCTCGGCGCATCCAACCCCGCACGACTTACGGATCGACGTCGATTTCGTCTGCGGTCCCGGTTATCGAGGTGGCAGCGGCGGGCCGGTGGCGCCTGATGAACTGGTCGGCCTTGTCAGAGGTGAACTCAACGAGCTGACGGCACTTGCCGATCAGCTCTACGGGATGGCAAACCTCACCCAGCATGAGCCGGAGGTGACCGAAGAAGCCTTCGCCCGGATCGACGACTTACGTTGGCTGCTCGGCAGTTACGTGGTCAACGGAGGTCGGGTCCGCCGGCTCGCTGAGCTACCGCGCTTGCTGCGGGCGATCGATGCGTTGGATCGGCCGGACGTCAAAGAGCCTCACCGGCCCATTGGCGTGCTGCGGTCGACCGCGGCCGAGCTGCTGGCTCACATCACCGATACCAACACCCGCACCGTCGCTTGGCTGCTTGCGCACCGCGTCGCGTTGCCGG
>JBEVHL010000345.1:0-3823 GCA_040511255.1 Mycobacterium sp.
AGACACCAACCGCGCCAGCGCGCGATCGGCCGCGACTGACGCCCACCTGCTGCTATTTGCAGGCTGCGCCCACATTCGGCTGGTTCTTGTTCCGGTCAACGGCCGAGCATGTCGAGACGTGTCACCCATCGGCGCCATCCCCAGGCGGCACAATTCTCGGCGGTCGAACCGCCCACGTGCGGATGCGCCCTCGTGGCGGACTTCACGAGCAACGCGAACGCGACGCTCAATTTGGTGCAGCTGCTTATCTCCGGCACGACCTGCCGCCCCAAACTGCTGGCCAGCGACGCTTTCAGCACGACACCGCCATCGGCACGGCGAGCCGGATCCGTCCCGATATCGGCTCTTTCCCGCCTGCCTGGGCAGCATCTGCGGTGAGCCATTTGAAGGCGACGTCAGCGACACGACCAAACGCGGGTCAGCAGTGCCGCTGCTCGCCAACACCACTCCAAGGCGGTGGCCAGGAGCCGCCGTGAACTGAAGGGAAGCAACACCATGGCATACCAGACCGTGAACCCGTACGACAACCACGTAGTGGCCACCTTTGACGACCTGACCGACGAGCAGGCGATGGAACTGCTCGGACAGGCGCAGAAGACGTTCGAGTCCTGGAGCCAGACATCGTTCGCTGAGCGCACCGCCGTCATCAAGCGTTCCGCGGCGATCTTGCGCGAGCGGTCCGACGAGTTCGCCCGGCTGCTGACTTTGGAGATGGGCAAGCTTTACACCGAAGCCCTCGGTGAGGTTGAGCTCAGCGCCCAGATCCTGGACTACTACGCCGAGAAGTCCGAGGGTTTCCTGGCACCCGAGCCTCTTGAAACCGCCAGCGCCGACGACACCGCCATGCTGGTCAGCGCCCCGCTGGGAGTCATCCTCGGGGTGCAGCCCTGGAACTTCCCGTACTACCAGCTGGCGCGGGTAGCCGGCCCGAACCTGATGGCCGGCAATGTGGTCATGGTCAAGCACGCTTCGAACGTGCCTCAAGCGGCGGCCGCCTTCGAGAAGCTGCTCCTGGAGGCGGGTGCACCGGCAGGCGCTTACACGAACCTGTACGCCACCAAGGATCAGGTCAACCTGCTGATCGACGACGATCGCGTCCGCGGCGTGGCGTTGACCGGCAGCGAGAGCGCCGGCGCGGTCGTGGCCGCCCGGGCGGGCAGGAACCTCAAGAAATCCACCATGGAACTGGGCGGCTCGGACGCATTCATCGCGCTGGCCGACTGTGACCTCGACAAGACCGTCCACTGGGCGGTGCACGGCCGCGTTTTCAACGGCGGCCAGTGCTGTGTGGCCTCGAAGCGCATCGTCGTCGTCGACGAGATTGCCGACGAGTTCCTGGCGAAGTTCCAGGCGGCGATGTCCGAGCTGAAGGCCGGCGATCCGTTCGACGCTTCGACGACGCTGGCACCGATGTGCAGCCAGAAGGCTGCCGACGATCTCAACGCACAGATCAACGCCGCCGTCGAAGCCGGCGCGAAGGCAATCCCATGCGGCGAGTCGGTGCCCAGCAAGGGTGCGTTCATCCAGCCGACGATCCTGACCGACCTCACCCCGGACAACCCGGCCTACTACGAGGAGTTCTTCGGTCCGGTGGCGCTGTTCTTCCGGGTCAAGGACGAGGACGAAGCCGTGCGGCTGGCCAACGACTCACGCTTCGGTTTGGGCGGATCGGTGTTCACCAGCGACGTCGAGCATGGCATCGAGGTCGCCAACCGCATCGAGACCGGCATGGTGAACATCAACCACCCGGCTCGGCTCAAGGCGGACCTGCCGTTCGGCGGTGTCAAGATCTCCGGCTACGGCCATGAGCTCGCCCACCTCGGCATTGAGGAGTTCATCAACAAAAAGCTCATCAACGTCGTCCCGATCGACGCACCGGCCTGATCGATCCCTGACCAGAGAAGAAGGAACAGAAATCATGGCTGACTTCACTGTCGGAAAGTACCTGGCGGCCCGGCTCGAGCAGATTGGACTCAAGCACTACTTCATGGTCCCCGGGGACTACAACCTCGTCCTGCTCGACGAGCTGCTGACGAACGAGAACCTGCAGCAGATCGGCTGCTGCAACGAGCTCAACGCCGCCTACGCGGCGGAGGGCTACGCCCGGGCCAACGGGGCCGGCGCCGTGTTCACCACCTACAACGTGGGCGCGTACTCCGCGCTCAACGGTGTGGCCGGCGCCTACGCGGAACGCTTGCCGGTGATCTTCGTGTCGTCGGGTCCCAATACCAACGACCCCGTCGCGAATCACATCATGCACCACACGATGGGCACGCACGACTTCTCCGACCAGTACGAGGTGTGTCGACAGGTGACGTGTGAAGCGGTGCGCATCCTGCACGCCGACAACGCGCCGACCCTGATCGATCAGGCGATCAGCACCGCCCTGCGCGAGCGCAAGCCGGTCTACATCGAGATCGCCTGCAACCTGTCGGCCGCCCCGTGCCCCGAGCCGGCGCCGATCGACACGTTGCTGGCTTCCACGATGCTGTCTTTCCAGCCCACCAACCCGCGGGCATTGACCGCCGCGGTCGACCGGGCCAGCCAGCTTCTGGAGAACGCGAAAAAGCCGATCCTGCTGGCCGGAGCGCATCTGCGCTCCTACGGCGCCATCGACGCCTTCCGGGAACTGGCCGAAGCGCTTGGCTGCGCAGTGGCGGTCATGCCCAACGCCAAGGGCTTCTTCCCCGAAGACCACCCGCAATACGCGGGCATCTACTGGGGCGAGGTGAGCACCCCTGGGTGCCAGGCCATCGTCGACTGGGCTGATCTGGTCGTGGCCGCCGGGCCGGTGTTCTCGGACTACACCACGGTCGGCTGGAGCGCGCAACCTGCGCGGCAGCGGATGATCAGCGCCGAGCCGCAAGTCGTGCGGTTCGCCGGCGCCGAATACACCGGTGTCGCGCTGGCCGACTTCCTGTCCGACCTGGCGAAGAAGGTCCAGGCCAACGATGCCACCCTTCGGCAATACCATCGCCTCAGGGGAGCAGCGCCCACACCGGCACCCACCGCCGAGGTCGACGCGGACACTCAACTGAGCCGAGCTGAGCTGTGGCGTCAGATCGAGGCAGACCTCGACGCCAAGACCACGCTGATGGTGGAAACCGGGATCTCCTGGTGGGACGGCATCTACACCCGGCTCCCAGGCGGCGCCAGGTTCGAGATCGAGATGCAATGGGGCTCCATCGGCTGGGCCGTCCCCGCTGCGTTCGGCTACTCGGTGGGCCTGGAAGCCGACCGGCGCCTGGTCGCGGCGATCGGCGACGGATCCTTCCAGCTGACCGCCCAGGAAGTGTCCAACATGATCCGCCATCGCCAAGAGATCCTGATCTTCCTGGTCAACAACCGCGGATACGTGATCGAGTCAGCGATCCATGACGGCCCCTACAACTACTACAAGAACTGGGACTACGCCGGCCTGATCGACGTCTTCAACGCCGAGGACGGCCACGGCCTGGGCCTGACGGCCACCACGCCGGCCGAACTGGCCGACGCGATCGCCAAGGCCCGCGCCCACACGGGCGGCCCGGTCCTCATCGAATGCCAAATCCCCAACGAGGACGCCAGCCCTGAGGTCATCTCCTGGGGATCCAAAGTCGCCCGCGTCAATGCCCGCCCACCCCAAAACATCTAGAAGGAGAAAGAACAATGACCGACCAAGTCATAGGCGCGCACAATGCGCACAATGAACTGCACAGCGAGCAGGGCGCCCGCCCAGGCGAACACCCGGGGCGCTCGGCCAACCCGATCATCAAAGTCCACGACGTTCTCTGGCTAGAGTTCGAGAAGCCGGACCTGCTCAAGGCCGAAGCGTTTGCCCACT
>JBEVHL010000346.1:0-4396 GCA_040511255.1 Mycobacterium sp.
ACGTTCGACCGACCGCCGTCAGACCACACCCAAGCTGCCGAGCTGGCCATCGAGCGAGCCAAGCGGCTGGTCGAGCAGGGTAAGGACGTCGTCGTATTGCTCGACTCCATCACCCGCCTCGGTCGTGCCTACAACAACGCGTCACCTGCGTCGGGCCGCATCCTGTCCGGTGGTGTCGATTCGACAGCGCTGTACCCGCCGAAGCGTTTCCTCGGTGCCGCTCGCAACATCGAGAACGGTGGCTCGTTGACCATCATCGCCACCGCGATGGTCGAGACCGGGTCCACCGGCGACACGGTCATCTTCGAGGAGTTCAAGGGCACCGGTAACGCCGAGCTCAAGCTGGACCGCAAGATCGCCGAGCGCCGGGTGTTCCCCGCGGTCGACGTGAACCCGTCCGGCACGCGTAAGGACGAACTGCTGCTGTCGAACGACGAGTTCGGTGTGGTGCACAAGCTGCGCCGCGTGCTGTCCGGTCTGGATTCGCATCAGGCCATCGACTTGCTGATGAGCCAGCTGCGCAAGACCAAGACCAACTACGAGTTCCTGACGCAGGTCTCCAAGACCACGCCAGGCGGCATGGACAACGACTGAGCTTTACGTAGCGAAACCCCCGCACAATGTGCGGGGGTTTTTGCTTGCAGTCAGTCGGAAAGCAGGGTGGCCCTGGCCATTCCCTGCGCATAGTCGGCCTGCACCAGACCGCGACGCCGGAGTTCGGGGACCAATCCGTCGGTGAGTGCGGCCAGCCCCCGCCGGTCCAGGTAGTAGTCGGTCAGCATGAACCCGTCGCCACCCACCCGCTCCATGATGTCCTCCATGTGGTCGGCGATGGATTCGGGGGTGCCGACGAAGTCGATGAACGCGGTGTCCTTGGCGGCGTATTGGCGCAGCGTCATCCCCGCCGGTTGATCGAACATGTCGCGCATCATGCTCTGCGCGCCGTTGCTGGTGATCGTGGGTGCGATGTCGGACATCAGCTCGTCGGGGTCGAACTGGCCCAGGTCGTAGGTGACGTCCTTCGACTTCACCGCAATGGCCATCGTGGGGTCGTCGAGGATCAGGTCGATACGACGCTGACGTTCCTCTTCGGCCTGCGCCATCGTCGCGCCAATGATCACCCGCCCGATGAACAGCACCTTGCAGTCGTCGGGATCGCGACCAACTGTCGCCATCCGACTGCGCACGTCGTCGCGGTACTCCTTCATCACCGCCGGGTCGCCGCCGATACCCAGGATCGAGTCCGCGTACTTGGCCGCCAGGCTGCGACCCGCAGGCGAGGCGCCCGCTTGGGTCAACAGTGGCTTGCCCTGCCGCGGACGCGGCACGACGGATGGGCCTCGCGCAGCGAAATGTCGGCCCGTGAAGTTGATCTCGTGGACCTTGGCGGGGTCGACATACAGATTGCGCTCGCGATCCTTGACGACGGCATCCGCCTCCCAGGAGTTCCAGAACCCCTGCACGAGTTCGACGAACTCTTCTGCGATGGCATAGCGGGCGTCGTGCTCCAGGATTCGGTCCCGGCCGTAGTTCTGTTGAGCACGGTCGGAGATGCCGGTGACGATGTTCCATCCCACCCGTCCACCGGACAGGTGATCCAGCGAGGCGATCATCCGCGCAACCTGATACGGCAGATATTCGGTGGTGCTGAGGGTGCCGGCGACGCCGATCTTGCTGGTGGCGTTGAGCAGAAAGCCCATCACGCTGATCGCGTCGAGCTTGGGGACCGCGATGCCGTGCGCCAGATAGGCGTCATACGACGCATTGTGGTCAGCGGGAACGTACGACGTGTCCTCGACCAGGATGTAGTCGAATTTCGCGCGTTCCAGCGCACGCGCCAGGTCGACGAAGAACGCGGGTTCGGCCCACGTGTCCGTGTGCTCGCGGCTGAAGGGATTGCGCCAGTCATAGGCGACGTGGTTGTCCAGGAACCAAGCCAGTCGGATGCGCTTAGCGGAATCGGTCGTCACGTATCGATCCTCTCGAGGCAGAATGTGACTGAAGTCTGTACTACAGTCGGTTTCCACCTGGGGCACCGGAGTTACGTCCCCATTACGCGAGGAGCGCGCGTCCGGCATGAGGCGCCAACCCGTTCAGCAGCGCAGCCGACACACCGTGGAGAAGATCCTGGCGGCGGCCGAACAACTCGTCGTCGACGTCGGATACGACACGTTCGTCGCCTCGCCGGATCTGCTCTTACAGGCCACCGGCGTCGGCCGGGGCTCCCTGTATGCGTACTTCAGCAGTCCCCAGGCAGTGCTCGACGAGATCGCGCTGCGGGTCCTGCACGCCTCCCACGCGCAGGTCGCCGCCATCACGGCGGCTCCGCCGGCGACCTGGGAAGGTGCCGTCGATCTGGTCATCGAGTGTTTCGACGCGGACTACCGCCGGGCGGTCATCCGCGAGATCTGGCTCAACCGGCCGCTGGCACCCCACATCCTGCACGAAGACATGGCGACCAACTCCGGCATCGCGGCGCAGTTGTTCACACTGCTGACGCGGTTTCCGACGAAATTCGCGCGGTTGGAGAGGTCGCATTGCGCGGTGGCCGTGGAGATCCTCGACCGCCTGCTCAGATACGCCTACCGAGAGACACCCGCCGGTGATCCGGCCCTGCGTGCCGAGGCGCGGACCGCCCTCATGGCGTACCTGTCGGTGTACGCCTGACTTCCTGATGGCCTGCGGCGCTGCCGCGTCAGGGCACCAGGACCAGCCGGGTGCCGGACGGTTCCGCTGCGGTCCAGACCTGCTCGACGTCGCTCAACGGTTGTGTCCTGGTGCTCAGCTGCAGGGTGCGATCGGCGGCCATGGCGAACAGGGCAGGCAGCAGTTCACCTGGCACCCGGGCCTGCGCCTCGGGCGGCACGCTACCGATGCCCGTCCCGACCAGCTCCACACCCGCGCTGCGCAGGATGCTGGCCGGCAGCGTGATCGTCGGGCCTGCCATCGAGCCGATCTGCACGTAGCGGGTGGCGTGAAATCCGCCGCCCAGGTGGTTGTTGCCGAAGGCGTCGAGCACCTGCTGCGCGGGCCCACCCCACAGGTAGTCCAGGACGATGTCGAACGGCTGCGCACGGTGTTCGGCCGCGACCTGTTCGGTCAGCTGGTCGTCGAGTGGGATCGCGGCGTCCGCGCCGACCGTGCCCAACCAGTCCAGTCGCTCGCGGTTACGCCCGACGACGACCACCCGCGCCGCACCGAATCGAGCCTTGGCCAGTTGGACCGCCACCGAGCCGGTCACACCGGTGGCACCGAGCACCAGTACGGACTGTCCGGGCTGAATCTTGGCGCCGTATTCCAGCGCAAACCACGCAGACAGGCCCGGGTTGGGCAGTGCAGCGCCGAGCACGGGGGCGACGCCGGCAGGCAGTTCGACGGCACGGTGGGGGTCGATGAGGGTGCGCTCGGCCATCATCCCGAATGGCGCCACGGCCCCGCTGTAGACCAGCCGACCATCGGACAGCCGGGCCACCCCGTCGACGCCGGCCACCATCGGCAGCCGCAGTCCGGCGCTACCGTAGTGCGTACCGGCGATCAGGCCGCGGTCCAGGTTCTTCAGGGAGGCGGCTTCGACGGTGGCGACCACCGCGCCGTTCTCCGGTTCGGGTTCGGCGAAGTCGGCGTAGACCGGTGCCTGGCCAAGGGTGTTCACCACTGCGGCTTTCATGATCGCTCCTGAAGTTTGGTTTCCATCGATATGGTTTCTATAGAAACCATAGACCTCGCCCACGAGCGTGGCAAGATGGTTTCCATGAAAACCAAGACGGAGGCTGTCGGCGCCATCAGCGATCTGATAGCCGCCCTGTCTGACAAGTTCGAGACCGACGGCGACGCCGAACGGGACTACATGGCCCAGCACTGCCCCGATCACCTCAAGGCGGCGGCCAGGGATATCCCGACGCTGGCTGTGCATCTGCTGGCCCGGATTGCCGACGGTGCGGTGAATATCGTCGGGCTGGCCGCCCAGTCCGGTCAGCTCAAAGGCACGGTGTCCAAGCACGTCCAGCGACTCGTCGACGCGGGTCTGGTCGAACGCAGTCCAGTTCCCGGTAACCGCAAGGAGATTCGGCTCAGCCTGACCGGCGACGGCCGCACCGTGGCGCGGGTGCACCGCCGGATGCACGACGAGATGGAAGACGGCCTGCGCGAGTTCCTGTTGCGCTACACCGCAGCAGAACTGGCCACCGTGACGAAGGTCCTCGGTGATCTGATGGCGACCGAGAAACTCGGCGTCCGTCTGATCAGTGATCCGGGTCGGTGATCTCGCGCAACGACAGCAATGCATCGCGGAGCTGTTGATACACCCTGGGGCCCAGGTGATCTCGCCACTCGGACTCGATCGCGGCGACCTCTGCGGCCGCGAGTGCGCACAGCGCGTCACCCCGCGCACTGAGCA
>JBEVHL010000347.1:0-2929 GCA_040511255.1 Mycobacterium sp.
GAGCATGGACCTCGGTCAGGCACAGGCCACAGGTGCGGCCTGCTTCGCCGGGCGGGGTCTCCCTAGGGTTGGTCTTACGCGGGCGCAGCACGGGGCAGTTGTTGCGGACGCAGATCGGACCACAGAGCAGGCCGATGGGGCGGTGTCCTAGTGAGCCGCGCACGCACCATCGTGGTGGGCGCCTCGCACTGGCACGTCCCTTTGTATGCAGCGGCGATCGCCGAGGTGCACTGTGTGGTCGGGCTCTCCGACGAGGACCCAACACGGGTGCGCGAGCTTGCCGAGCTGTGGGGGGCCCCGGTGGAAGCTGATTGGCGCCGGCTGCTGGAGCTGCCGGACGTGGAGCTCGCGTACGTCTTCAGCCCGCACGACCGGATGGCTGAGACCTGTCTGGCGCTGATCGAGCGGCGCATCCCGTTTGTGGTGGAGAAGCCGCTGGGCACCTCCCTCGAGCAGCTGCAGCAGGTGCGGCGCGCCGCTGCGGAGGCGCGGGTACCGGCCACCGTGCCGTTGATCCAGCGGGGCGGTCCGGCGGACAGCTGGCTGGCGAAGGCCGGTCGACCGGTGTATCAGCGGCTGTCGTTCATCGCCGGTCCGCCGGAGCGCTACGACCGCAACGGCAACGGGTGGATGCTCGACCCGGAGCGCGCCGGTGGGGGCTGCCTGGCCAACCTGGGTCCGCACTTCGCCGATCTGTTTCTGCGGCGCAGCGGCCACACCACCGCTGAGGTCGACGGGAGGCTGTCGTCCAGCCTGCACTGCCGATCGGTCGAGGATCACGCGACCCTGGTGCTGACCACGCCGGACGGTCGCGAGGCCATCGTCGAGGTGGGCTATGCGTTCCCGCAGTCGGAGCTGAAGCGCTACTGCAGCTACTCCTCTGCTGGCGAGGCCGGTTTCGCCTCCATCGACACGGACGGATCGGCCACGTTCACCTCGCTGGACGGCCACACCGAGCGAGCCGTCATCGACGTGGACAGCGATCCTCTCTATGACCCATTCGTGCGCCAGGTGGCCCGCACGCTCGGCGAGGGCTTCCGCGGACTGCCGACTCTGAGCGAGCTGGAGAATGTCATGCGAGTCATCTGGCGTGCGTACCAGGCTCATCGAGAGGGGTCATCTCATGGCTGATGTCACCATCGACGACGTCGCGAAGGCAGCGGGCGTGCACCGCTCGACGGTCTCGCGCGCCTTGTCCCGCCCGGAGGCGGTCAAGGTGGAGACACGTGAACTGGTCCTGCGCGTCGCGGAGGAGCTCGGGTACGCCATGAGTCCGCTCGCCCAGGCGCTGCGTTCCAAGGCAAGCATCTTCGTCCCGCTGGTCGTGCCCGACCTCATCAACCCGTTCTACGCCGAGCTGGCCACAACCATGACCCTGGCAGCCGGCGACCGCGGCTATCAGCTGGTGCTGTGCATCACGAACAGGGACAGCGAGCGGGCCGCCGCATACCTGACCGCGATGCAGTCGCTCTACGCACCGTTCGTGATCGTGGCGCCGTCCTCCCGGGTCGAGATGGACACGCTGACGCAGTTCGGCTTCGGAGACCGCGCGGTCGTCATCGACCGTGTGGACGAGCATCCGACCGTTCCGAGTGTCACCGTCGACAACCGCCGCGGCGTCGAGCTCGCCTTCGACCATCTGCGCTCGCTCGGCCACCGCCGGATCGGCTACGTATCGGGCATCTCAGGCATCCACACCGCGCGCGAGCGCTTGGACGCGTACAGCGAGCTCGCCGGTGCTGAATCCATCGTCCTCGACAGCGGGGCCGACGCCGACGCGGGTGCGCGGGGGGCCGCACAGCTCCTCGCGGTGACCGACCGGCCGACGGCGATCATCGCGGGGAACGACATGACCGCGTTCGGCGTGATCTCCAAGCTCGCCGCCCAGGGCCTGCGCGTCCCGACGGACGTCTCGGTCATCGGCTTCGACGGACTCGTCCTCAGCGCCCGCTACAACCCGGTTCTGACCACTATCCGCCAGCCGATCGCCGACATGGGCAACATCGCGATCGACCTTGCCGAGAAGAAGGCAGTCGACGGATCGGTCGATCACGTCGTCCTGACCCCCGAGCTGCTGGTCGGGGCCTCCACCGCCGGGCCGCCGGGATGACCGCACCCACCGGCGGCGAGCTGCCGCGGATCCCCGGCGTCCGCTACGCCGACCACGTCGCGTTCACCGTGCCCGACCTTGACCAGGCTGTCCAGTTCTTCGTTGAGGCGCTGGGGGCGCAGGAGCTGTATCGCTCTAGCCGGGGGCCGGATGCCCAGTTCATGCCCGAGAACTTCGACGTGCCAGCGGACGCGCGGCTAACCCTGGCGATGCTGCGGATGCCGCCCAACCTGAACGTGGAGCTGTTCGAGTGGAGCAGCTCGGACCGCCGCACCGAGCACCCGCGGCACAGTGACGCCGGCGGGCATCACCTGTGCTTCACGGTGGCCGACGTTGATCAGGCGGTCGCGGTGCTCCGCGGTATCCCGGGCGTGCGTCTGCTCGGCGACCGCAAGGAGGTCGCCGGTGACAGTCCGCGCGTCGCTGGCAACCGATGGATCTACTTCCTCACCCCGTGGGGACTGCTGATGGAGATCGTCGACCGCTCCCGGGTGGCCGACCCGCCACCCCTGGTCGGCCCCGCCGACTGGCACACCGCAACTCACCACACCGCCGCACACGACGACCCCAGAAAGGACCAGTGACCATGCGTATCGCAGGCTCCACCCTTGGCACCCCGGAACAGACCGTTCCGGAGGCGCTCGAGCTCTTCGCGGGCGCCGGCCTGGACGCCGCGGAGGTGATCTACCAGGACGGCTACCGCTCGGGGCTGCCGCTGCGTGACCAGCGCTCCGCCGAACGGGCCCGGCGGGCATCGCAGGACCTGGGGGTCCCGATTGCCGGGTTGACCCCGTACACCACGGGCATCAACGCCCTCGA
>JBEVHL010000348.1:0-7151 GCA_040511255.1 Mycobacterium sp.
ATGGAGATCACACCTTCGACGGTACCGGTCGGGCTCAGTGTTGGCCGGGGCGTGCGGTCGCGTACGCCAGTGCCTCACCAATGGTGTCGTGGTGGAAGGCGAACCCGGCCCGTTCCAGTGCGGCCGGAATGGCCCGCTGACCGATCAACAGACCCTCGTCGGCGAACTCGCCGATCACGGTGCGCAGCACGAAAGCCGGCACGGGCAGCGGAGTGGGCCGGTTCAGCGCCCGGCCCAACGCGGAGGTGAACTCGCCGTTGGTCACCGGGGCGGGACCGGTGAAGTTCATCGGGCCGGACACCTCGTCGTGCGCGATGGCGAACAGCAGCGCGCGGACCTCGTCTTCGAGGCTGATCCACGGCATGTACTGCCTGCCGTTGCCCAGCCGCGCGCCGAGCCCTACCGAGAACAGCGGTTTCAGTCGGCTGAGCACCCCACCCGCGGACGACAGCACCAACCCGGTCCTGGCCAGCACCACCCTGGTGCCCGCGTCGGCGGCCGGTTCCGTCGCGGCCTCCCAGTCGACACAGAGCTGGGCCAGGAATCCTTCGCCCGGCCCGACGGTCTCGTCGACGGTGCGGTCTTTGGCGTTGCCGTAGAAGCCGACGGCGCTGGCGTTGATCAGCGTCGGCACCCCGGCGTCCACCACCGCCGCCGACAGCACCTCGGTGGGGGTGATGCGACTGTCGCGCAGGCTCTGCTTGAAGGCACCCGACCACCGGCTGCCACCGACGTTCACCCCGCACAGGTTGACCACGGCGTGCACGCCCGTCAGCCCGCCGGGATCGAATTCGCCGGTGTCGGGATTCCAGTGCAGTTCGTCGGCGGTCGAGGGAGCCCGACGCACGATGCGCAGCACCCGGTGATCGGCCGCGCGCAGCGCCGACACCAGGGCCGAGCCGATCAGCCCCGACGAACCCGCGATGGCGATGGTGGGTGGAGCAATTGAGGCCACGTCGCTGACCTCCTTAAAGCCTTGTCTAGAGCCCCAAGTCGGCCTCGAACGCCCCTTCTTCGAGTCGCCGCTTGATGGTGGTCAGGAAGCGTCCTGCGTCGGCCCCGTCGACCAGGCGATGGTCGTAGGTCAACGGCAGGTAGCAGATCGACCGTACGCCGATCGATTCGTTGCCGTTCTCGTCGACGACAACCCGCGGACGCTTGACGATGGCACCGGTGCCCAGCATCGCCGCCTGCGGCGGAACCAGGATCGGGGTGTCGAACAACGCGCCCTGGCTGCCGATGTTGGTGATGGTGAACGTGCCACCGGAGAGTTCGTCGGGCTTGAGGTTGCCCGACCGGGCGCGTGCCGCGATATCGGCGATCGCCCGCGCGAGCCCACCCAGCGAGAGATTGCCTGCGTTGTGCACCACCGGCGACAGCAGACCCTGCTCGGTGTCCACCGCGAAGCCCAAGTGCTCGGCGTCGTAGTAGGTGATCTCCTTGGTGTCCTCGTTGTAGCTGGCGTTGACGTTCGGGTGCGCCTTGAGCGCGTCCACGACGGCGACTGCGAAGAACGGCAGGTAGGTGAGGTTGACGCCCTCCCGCTCGGCGAAGGTGGCCTTCGCCTTGGCCCGCAGCGCCACGATCTTGGTCAGATCGACCTCGTGGGTCTGGGTGAGCTGCGCGGTCTGCTGCAGCGATTCCCGGGTCTTCTTAGCCGTGATCTGGCGGATCCGGTTGGCCTTCTGCGTGGTGCCGCGCAGGTGGCTGAGCGCACTGGGCGCGGACGCGGCGGCCTTGGGAGCCGACGCGGCCGGAGCGGCAGCGGCGGCGGGGGCGGGGGCCTCCGGGGCCGGCTTCTTGGCCTCCTCGGCGGCGGCCAGCACGTCCTGCTTGCGGATCCGGCCGCCGACGCCGGTGCCCTTGATGGCGCTGAGGTCGACGTTGTTGTCGGTCGCCAGCTTGCGCACCAGGGGAGTGACGTACGGGCTGCTGTCGCCACTGTCGGCCGCGGCGGGTTTGGCCTCGGGCTTGGGCTCGGCCTTCGGTTCCGGCTTCGGCTCCGGCTTGGCCTCGGCCTTTGGTTCCGGCTTCGGTTCGGGCTCGGGTTCCGGTTCCGGTTCGGGCTCCGGCTCGGGTTCGGCCTTTGGTTCCGGCTTGGGTTCCGGCTTGGGCTCGGGAGCCGGCTTGCTCGGCGCTGCGCTCTTGTCACCGATCTTGGCCAGCTCGCCGCCGACCGCGACGGTGTCGTCCTCTTCGGCGGTGATGCTCAGCAGCGTGCCTGCCACCGGCGACGGGATCTCGGTATCGACCTTGTCGGTGGAGACCTCGACGAGTGCCTCGTCGACCTCGACGGAGTCGCCGACCTTCTTCAGCCAGCGGGTGACGGTGCCTTCGGTGACCGATTCGCCCAGTTCAGGCATGGTGACCGAAGTGGATGAGCCGGCATCGTCGCCTGACGATGCAGCAGCGGGTTCCGGCTCGGCCTCGGGTTCGGCCTCAGCTTCAGGTTCGGGTTCCGCCTCGGGCTCGGGCGTGGGCTCAGCATCCGGCTGCTCGGCGTCGGCCTCCTCGGCGGCGGGCGCCGGCTCGTCGTCGCCACCGGATTCCTCGCCGGCCTCGCCGATCACCGCAAGCTCGCCGCCGACCTCGACGGTGTCGTCCTCTTGCGCGACGATCTTGGTCAGCACACCAGCGGCAGGCGACGGGATTTCGGTGTCAACCTTGTCGGTCGACACCTCAAGAAGGGGTTCGTCGACTTCGACGGTGTCACCCTCATGTTTGAGCCAGCGAGTGACAGTCCCCTCGGTGACGCTCTCACCGAGTGCGGGCATCTGTACTGAGACGGCCATGTCTTTTGACTCCTCGAAGGTCAGTCGCACGGGTCGATCTCTGGCTTACCACAGCGTTGTGAATCGAGTCAGGAACCCACGTCGATCGTCGCAACCATCCTTCCACTGCATGGCCCACGTCACTCACTCAGGGTTCGCGGCGTGTTCTGGCACTATCGAAGAAAGGCATCGCAACCGTTGCCGCCAGTAAGGAGCGCCACCGAGTTGGGACTGTTCAGCAGGCTGCGACCGGGCCGTAGTGCGCGCGTCGATGCCGCAGCCGCCAATCTGACGTACATGCGCGACTGGACCGCGCAGCGCACCGGCGTCGAGGCGTTCGTCGAGCCGAAGACGACTGTCACCGAGTTGACCGTCGTCCTGGTGGCCAGTGACGGGGAGTGGACCCGTCGGCGTGTCGGTGGAGAAAAAGGTGCTCGCCGCCTGTCCGACCAATTGCAGATCCCGGTCTACGACGTGCAAAAGGTCGGCTATCCGCAGCGGATGCGGGACTTCGACGCCAAGCGGCGGGTCGAGCGCCGCCGGGAGCAACGCCGCGAACTCGACGAGGACTGAACCCACGCGTTGACAGCCTCGCGGCCGGTTCGGCAGGGTCGACCCCGGCACTAACTGCGACATGGAGGTCCGGATGGCGACAGCGCGGTACGTCGACAGCAGCGATGGTGTGCAGATCGCCACCTACGAAGAAGGCAATCCCGACGGGCCGACGCTGGTGCTCACCCACGGCTGGCCGGATTCCCATGTGCTCTGGGACGGCGTGGTACCGCTGTTGGCCGACAAGTTCCGCGTCATCCGGTACGACAACCGCGGCGTCGGCGGATCGTCAGTGCCCAAGGCCGTACGCAGCTACGCGATGGCGAGCTACGCCGACGATTTTGCCGCCGTGGTCGACGAACTCAGTCCCGGGGTGCCGGTGCACGTGCTCGGCCACGACTGGGGCTCCGCTGCGATATGGGAGTACCTGAGCCGCCCCGGTGCGGCCGATCACGTCGCCTCGTTCACTTCGGTGTCGGGTCCGAGTGCGGACCATCTCACCCACTACGTCCGCGACGGTCTCAAGCAGCCGTACCGGCCAAAGTTGTTCGCCCGAGCCATTTCTCAGGCCGCTCACCTGAGCTATATGGCGGCGTTCTCGATACCGACAGTGGCACCCGCACTGGTGCGGATCTGCGCCGGCCTGCTGCGAGCCGTGGTCACCAAGGGGATTCCGGCGGACCAGGTGCACCACTCGGACAACTTCGCCGTCGATGCGGCCAACCAACTGAAGGTCTACGGCGCCAACTTCTTCCAGTCGCTGGGACGGTCACCGAGCGACCTGCACGTCGACGTGCCCGTGCAGCTCATCGTCAACACCGACGACCCCTACGTGCGGCCCTTCCTCTACGACCAGACGTCGCGCTGGGTACCGCGGCTGTGGCGCCGCGATATCAAGGCCGGCCACTGGGCCCCGATGTCACACCCGCAGGTGCTGGCGCAGTCGGTGACCGAACTCGTCGAGCACCTCGACGGCACTCCGGCCGCCCGCGGGCTGTTGCGGGCCCAGGTCGGCCGTCCCCGCGAATCCTTCGGTGACACGCTGGTTTCGGTGACCGGCGCAGGCAGCGGGATCGGCCGGGAAACCGCACTCGCCTTCGCCCGGCTGGGTGCCGAACTGATCGTCAGCGATATCGACGAAGCGGGCGTCAAGGACACCGCCGCCCGGATCGCGGCCCGCGGCGGCATCGCACACGCCTACACCCTGGACGTCGCCGACGCCCAGGCGGTCGAACAGTTCGCCGACGAGATCTGCGCCGCACACGGCGTGCCGGACGTCGTGGTGAACAACGCGGGCATCGGGCAGGCCGGTCGGTTCCTGGACACCCCGGCCGACCAGTGGGACCGGGTGCTGGACATCAACCTGGGCGGAGTTGTCAACGGCTGCCGGGCTTTTGCCCGCCGGCTGGTCGACCGCGGCACCGGCGGCCACATCGTCAACGTGTCATCGATGGCGGCGTACGCGCCACTGCACTCGATGAACGCCTACTGCACGTCCAAGGCTGCGGTGTACATGTTCTCCGACTGCCTGCGGGCCGAACTCGACGCCGCGGGCGTCGGGCTGACCACCATCTGCCCCGGGGTGATCGACACCAACATCGTGCACACCACCCGCTTCGACGCGCCGCCCGCGATGGCCAAGCAGCTCGCCAAGCGCCGGGCGCAGGCCGAGAAGCTGTTCACCGTGCGCCGCTACGGCCCGGACAAGGTGGCCAAGGCCATCGTGGCATCGGTGCAGAAGAACACCGCCATCCGGCCCGTCGCGCCCGAGGCCCACCTGCTGTACGGGGTGTCGCGGGTGGCGCCGCAGGTGTTGCGCAGCACCGCCCGCGGCGGCGGGCTGTAAGCGACACGACGAGCAGAGCGAGGCACGAGCGATGAGAAGGGGTGGCGTGGTCGGGCTCTAGCCTTCCGGCGCGACGGCGCGCGCCACGCAATCGCGGAGCAATGTTCGTCGACGGTCGTGCTCGGCAGCAGGCTCCTCTGGACTGGCGGTGTAGACGCTGCTGGCGGGGGACCAGGCACTTGCCATGGCGATGACGAGTGTCAGCAGGTCAAAGGGATCGCCCGGACGCAACCGGCCCGCGGACTGCGCGGCGGCGATGGCCGCGATCTTGTGCTCGTGTCGGGAGCTGTCGAACCACCGGCCGGTCGGATGCCGCTCGAGGCGGGTCCACGCGATCAGCCGGACCAGCTCGGGCTGCTGCAGATTCTGGTCATAGATCCGGACAGCCCAGTCAGCCAGACCGTCAGCGTCAAACGGCAGGGCGTCGGTACTGCGGTCGACCGCATCTGCCATGACCGCGTCGAACAGGCCATCCTTGTTGCCGAAATAGCCGTAGAGCTGCGCTTTGTTGGTCCGTGCTGCCGCGATGATGCGGTCGATTCGCGCGCCGGCGATGCCGCGTTGAGCAAACTCCTCGGTGGCTGCGTCGAGGATGCGCCGACTGGTGGCGGCGCCGCGTGACGTGGTGGGAAGCTCGGGCACTGTCACAGCCTACTAAACAGACTAGTCAGTTTGCTTCGATGCGGCGGCACGGTTACGGTTGGCAGACCGAATAGTTTGTTTATTTCTGGAGGAACAATGACCGTCACCACTGGCTGGCAGAGCACGGATGGATCGTCGACCCTGCAACGCGCGTCGATCGAACGCCGGGACCTGCGCGCCGACGACATCGCAGTGCAGGTCGACTATTGCGGGGTCTGCCACAGCGACCTGCATGCCATTCACGGCGTCATCGGCAAGCCCACCGCGGGCCTGGTGCCCGGTCACGAGTTCACCGGCACGGTCACCGCGGTCGGCGCAGAGGTGACCGGCTTGCACCCGGGTGATCGGGTCGCGGTAGGAACCATCGTCGACTCGTGCGGGGTATGTGCGATGTGCCAGGTAGGGCAGGAAAATTACTGTTTCGAAGGTGCCGTGAGCACCTACGGCGGGACTGACCGCATCGACGGCACGCAGACCAAAGGCGGCTACAGCCGGGAGTACGTGCTGCGGGAGAAGTTCGCGTATCGCTTACCTGACGGCCTCGACCCCGCCGCCGTCGCGCCGCTGATGTGCGCCGGCATCACGGTGTGGGAACCCTTGCAGGCGAACGGGATTGGCCCGGGTAGCCGGGTCGCCATCGCCGGGCTGGGCGGCCTTGGTCACCTCGGAGTGAAGTTCGCCGCCGCTCTCGGGGCCGAAGTGACGGTGCTCAGCCGCACCCCGGACAAAGGCGACGATGCCCGCAGGCTTGGAGCCACCGAGCTGTTGACCACCACCGACGATGCCCAGCTGGCCCAGGCGACCGGTCGATTCGACCTGGTCCTGGACACCATTTCCGGGCCGCACGACCTGTCACCGCTGCTGCGCCTGCTCGCCCTGGACGGCACGCTGAGCGTCATTGGCTTCCCCAGCGAGGTGCCGGTGCAGATCATGGAACTGACGTACGGACGCAAGAAGCTGACCTCGTCAGGCACGGGAGGCCGTCGCGGCACCGCCGACATGCTCGCCTTCGCCGCCGAGCACGCCATCACCGCAGACATCGAATTGCTGCCCTCTGTGCGCGTCGGCGACGCCTTGGACCGCCTCGAGCGCGGCGATGTCCGCTACCGCTTTGTCCTGGATATGTCGGACCTGGACCCGCGCTAGCCGTTGGCGACGATGTCCTCCAACACCGCGAACATGGTCCGCGCTGGCACCCCGGTGCCGCCCTTACCGGTGTAGCCCCAGGGCCCGCCGGTGTTGTACGCCGGACCCGCCACGTCGATATGCGCCCACTGCACGCCCTCGGCCACGAATTCACGCAGGTACACCCCGGCGACCAGCATGCCCGCGAAGCGCTG
>JBEVHL010000349.1:0-2572 GCA_040511255.1 Mycobacterium sp.
GTTATCGCGCCGAGTGTCGCGTCCTGGTTGCGGCGCGGCCTACTTGCGCCGCATCGTGCGCTGCACGCCGCGCATCTTGGCTCCGCCGGGCATCGGCCCCTTCGGCATCGCCGCCGGGCCGATCTTGGTGCCGAGTGCGGCCAGCCGGGACTCCAGAGAATCCATCTGCTTGACGGTGATGTTGGCGGGCAGCTTGGTGAGGTGGCGTTCCAGCTTGCTCAGCGGCACCTCGTCCTCGCCGTTGCCGACCACGATGGAGTAGATCGGGGTGTCGCCGATCAGGCGGGCGGTCCGTTTCTTCTCCTGGGCCAGCAGGGGCTTGACCCGGGTGGCCGAACCTTCGGCGACGAAGATGACGCCGGGACGGCCGATCACCCGGTGCACGGCGTCGAAATGTCCGGTCGCGGCGACGCCGGGGGTGACCCGCCACTTGCCGCGCAGGTTGTCCAGCGCCCACGCCGCCGCGCCGGTCTGACCCTCGGCCTTGCGGTAGACCGACTTCTGGGCCCGGCGGCCGAAGATGATGAAGGCGACCAGCGCACCCAGCACGATCCCCAGCGGGATCAGCATGAACATGGTGAAGCCGCCGATCAGCACGCCTGCCACGACGGACACCGCCACGATCAGCAGGAAGGCGCCGACCATGTAGGGCAGCAGGCGCTTGTCTTCCTTGCGCTGCATCTGGAACGCCTGCCACAGCTGGCTGCGACGCTGTTTGGACGCCGCCTTGCGCGCCGTCTTCGCCTCGGCCTTGGCGGCTTTGTCAGCCGTCTTCTTGGCTGTGTTCGTGCTTGATTTGGCCATAACTACACAGGATACGGAAGGTCAGCTGCTGGTCGTCGACCGCTGCGCCGCCTGCGCGTACAACTTGCCCGCGCGGTACGACGAGCGGACCAGGGGACCGGCCAACACACCGGCGAAGCCGAGGTCTTCGGCGAACTTGGCGTGCTCGACGAATTCATCCGGCGTGGCCCAGCGATCGACCGGCAGGTGCCGCAGCGACGGGCGCAGGTACTGGGTGATGGTGACGATGTCGCAGCCCGCGTTGTGCAGATCGGTCAGCGCGACGCGGACCTCGTCCGGGGTCTCACCCATCCCGAGGATCAGGTTGGACTTGGTCACCAGGCCGAACTCGCGGGCGTCGGTCAGCACGTCGAGGCTGCGCTGATAACGGAACGCCGGACGGATCCGCTTGAAGATGCGCGGCACCGTTTCGACGTTGTGTGCCAACACTTCTGGCCGCGACTCGAACACTTCGATCAGTTGCTCGGCGATGCCGTTGAAGTCGGGGATCAGCAACTCCACGCCGGTGTTCGGGTTGAGCTTCTTGATGTAGCGCACGGTCTCGGCGTACAGCCACGCGCCGCCGTCGGGCAGGTCATCGCGCGCCACTCCGGTGACCGTGGAGTACCGCAGGCCCATGGCCTGCACGCTCTCGGCGACCCGGCGGGGTTCGTCGCGGTCGAGTTCGGCGGGCTTGCCGGTGTCGATCTGGCAGAAGTCGCAGCGACGGGTGCACTGTTCGCCGCCGATCAGGAAGGTGGCCTCGCGGTCTTCCCAGCATTCGTAGATGTTGGGGCAGCCGGCTTCCTCACACACCGTGTGCAGGCCCTCGCGCTTGACGAGGGATTTCAGCTCGGTGTACTCCGGACCCATCTTGGCGCGGGTCTTGATCCACGCCGGCTTGCGCTCGATCGGGGTCTGCGCATTGCGGACCTCGAGACGCAGTAATTTTCTTCCCTCGGGGACCACGCTCACTGTGTCGATGCTACGCGCGCAGCGCTCTCCTGGTGGACGGCGAGAATGCCGTCGAGCGCGTCACAGACCGCGCCGGCCACCCGCTGACGAACATCCTCGACGCCGACGCGGTAGTCGAGTTCGGCCGACAGCGAGGTCACCCCGGCGTCGGCGATGCCGCACGGCACGATGCTGTCGTACGCCGACAGATCGCAATCACAGTTCAGGGCGAAGCCGTGCACGGTGACCGCGCGGGACACCCGGATGCCGATGGCGCCGATCTTGCGGGCGGGCCGCAACGAGTCGGCAGGCAGCCACACCCCGGAGCGGCCGGCCACCCGGCCGGCGTCGAGGCCGAAGTCGGTGCAGATACTGATCAACGATTCCTCAAGGCGCCGAACGAAATTCACCACGTCGAGTGGCTCGGCCAGGCCGACGATCGGATAGCCCACCAGCTGGCCGGGGCCGTGCCAGGTGATCCTGCCGCCGCGGTCGGTGTCGACGACGGGGGTGCCGTCGACCGGCCGCTCGGACGCCTCGGTGCGTTTACCCGCGGTGTACACCGGCGGGTGCTCCAGCAGCAGCAACGTGTCCGGTCCGCCGGCCACACGGGCGTCGGCGAGATCGCGTTGGTCCTGCCAGGCGGTCAGGTAGTCGAGGGTACCGAGCTGTTTGACGACGATCGGCGCCGAGCTCGATCGGATGGAGATCACACCTTCGACGGTACCGGTCGGGCTCAGTGTTGGCCGGGGCGTGCGGTCGCGTACGCCAGTGCCTCACCAATGGTGTCGTGGTGGAAGGCGAACCCGGCCCGTTCCAGTGCGGCCGGAATGGC
>JBEVHL010000350.1:0-9236 GCA_040511255.1 Mycobacterium sp.
CCGCTGGCGAGCGTCCGATTGTCTGTGTCGTCGATGACGCCCAATGGGTGGACGCGGCATCCCTGGACGCAATCGGATTCGTAGCGCGGCGCCTCTTGGCGGACCCGATCGCCGTGTTCTTTGCTGCCCGGCATCTTGGCGCCGAACGCCAGCTCAGCGGCTTACCCGAACTGGAACTACGGGGCCTTGACGACGCCGATGCGCGGGTCCTGCTCAGTGAGATGGTGCCGGGTCGGTGGGACGAGCGTGTGCGCGAGAACCTCCTGGCTGAGTCCGGCGGAAACCCGCTGGCACTGCTCGAACTGCACAGGGCATTGGACACAGTGGAACTCGCCGGGGGGTCTGGGTTGGCCAACGCGACGTCCCGGGCATCACGAATTTCGTCGAGCTTTGAACGACGCCTTCGCGAACTGCCCTCCGAAACAGCGCTATTGATGTTGATCGCCGCAACGGAGTCGTCAGGTAGATCGGATTGGCTGTGGGCGGCGGCGGAGCGCCTCGGGCTCGATGCGTCGGTCGCACGGCCCGCCGAAGAGGCAGGTCTGATCACGGTGTTCAACGGGATCCGGTTCCGTCATCCGCTGATCCGCTCGGCGGTCTACCGCACCGCGCCGATTTCCGCACGGCGTCGGGTTCACGGGGTGTTGGCACAAGTCATCACGGGTGCAGCTGTCGAGGAGCATCGGGCATGGCACGCTGCCCAGGCTGCCGCACGGCCTGACGAGCAGATCGCCAACGACCTGTTGCTGGCGGCTGAGCGGGCCCGGTCCCGGGGTGGGGTGGCGGCTGCTGCGGCGTTCCTCTCCCTTTCGGCTGAATTGACTCCCGACCCGGAACTACGCGTGGAACGTCTTCTGGATGCTGCCAACGCAAAGCTGGATGCCGGGGCGCCGGCGGCAGCCTCGGAATTGATGGTGTCTGCTGCCGCGGAGAATGACGCCGAGTATGTGGGCGCGCGAATCGCGCTACTGCGGGCGAAGTTGGCCTTTGCCATCAACCGTGGTCGAGACGCTCCGTCGTTACTGCTGGCGGCCGCCGAGCGCCTGGGTCACTTCGACCCGCCGTTGGCGCGGGAGACTTACCTCGAAGCCCTGATGGTGGCTATGGCACTGGGGCGACTGCCCGGCGACGCGCACAACCTGATTACATCAGTCGCACAGGCCGCACGTTCGGCCCCGGCGGCTGCCGAGCCGCCCAGGGCGGTCGACCTATTTTTGGACGGCCTGGTGGTGCGGCTGACCGACGGTTACTTGGCTGCTGCTCCTTTGTTGAAAAGGGCTCTGCAGGAATGCTTGCGCGAAGACGACGCGGGAATGGCCGATTCCCGCTGGCATTATCTGACTCACCGCGTGTGTCTAGATCTGTTCGATCGGGCCGCGAGCAGCAAGTTGGCTGCGCGACAGATCAAATCGTTGCGTGCGGCAGGCGAATTGAACGTGCTGCCCACGGCCCTGTACCAGCAAGCCGGGCTGTGCATCACCGACGGACTCTTTGACCAGGCCGCTGATCTGATCGCCGAGGCCGAAACCATCACGGCGGCGACGGGCGGGCCTCCTTTGCCATCGCTTCGGCCCTATCTCGCTGCTTATCGTGGGCAGGAGTCGCTGTGTCGCGAGCTGGTGCAGTCAGCGATCGACGAGGCCAAGGTTCGTAGCCAAGGCGGCGAGGTGACGGTGGCCCTTGTCGCGAAGGCGATCCTGCACAACAGCCTTGGACAGTATGGAGAAGCACTGGAGGCATGCACGGTCGCAGCACAGTTCGACGATGCCGGGTATCACGGCTACCTTCTGGTCGAGATGATCGAGGCGGCGACCCGCTGCGGGGAAGAGCAAATTGCCGCCGACGCACTCGCGCATCTCGCCGAACGCGCAGAGGCCAGCGGTACCGACACGGCTCTGGGTCTGACTGCGCGCTCTTCCGCACTGGTCGCCGGTGAGGATCCCTGCGCGGAAGCTCTGTACCAGAGAGCTATTGAATTGCTGGTGGACAGCTACTCACTTTATGCGGTGCGCACACGGCTGGTGTACGGGGAATGGCTGCGTCGGGTTCGACGGCGACGCGACGCCCGGGTGGAACTCCGGATTGCCTACGACTCGTTTGTTGCGTTAGGGGTCGAGGGTTTCGCGGACCGGGCCCGGCGCGAACTGACGGTTGCCGGCGAGACCGTCAGTACGCGACCGGCGGGTCAACCGGTGGAGTTGACCGCCCAAGAAAGTCAGATCGCCCGCCTGGCCCGCGACGGGCACACTACCTCCGAGATCGCCGGCCAGCTGTTCTTGAGCCCACGCACCGTGGAGTGGCACCTGAGCAGAATTTTCGCCAAGCTCGGGATCGCCTCGCGTCGAGACCTGCGAAACGTGGAATTCGGCACCGCGCTCTAGCGGCGAGGTCGCGCGCCAGTTCTCGCCATCGAGCGTCCAAAGCTCGGCATCCACACCGCCGACACCAAACCACGGAGCCAGGTCGATTACCGCAACCAGTCCCCCGGCGCTGCGCCGGACAGCATGACGGGATTCCGCAATATCGCGCAAACCTAACCCGTACTTATCACTGGCATTCGCCAATACCCCTAGTCGAGGGCGTCGCGCACGGCATATACCTACTGCAGAACCGCCTCTCAAAGGACGCAGACATGCCAGAGACGCACCCCCCGCTCCCACCGTTTACCTACGCATCGGCCGTCGTGAAGGTGCAGGCCGCCGAGGATGCCTGGAATTCCCGGGACCCTCACCGGGTGAGCCTCGTCTACACCGAGGACAGTCAGTGGCGCGACCGCGGCGACTTCATCACCGGACGCGACGCGATCATCGACTTCCTCAACCAGAAATGGAAGCGTGAGCGCGAGTACGCATTACGCAAGAGTCTCTGGTCATTCACCGATAACCACATCGCCGTCCGGTTCCAATACGAATGGCTGGCTACGTCGGGTCAGTGGTACCGCAGCTATGGGAACGAGCTGTGGGAGTTCACTGAGTCTGGCTTGATGCGGCGGCGTGAGGCCAGCATCAACGACATCGAGATCGACGAAGGCGACCGCCGCTACTTCGGCCCCCGAGATCCCCATACACATCTCGACATGGCGTTGCACTGACGATGCCGCGGACCGATCTCAGCCGAAATTGCCTTGTCACGTTGACAATCCACGCGATCACTGACCGCACCGACAACCACCACATCGATCAGGGAACATTCTTATGACAACCTTTGACATCAATACTCACAACGCGGTACCCACCATCGAGGGTGACGAAGGCGCGACCGTCCTCGGTCCAGACAACGTGGCCATCGGCGCCCAGAATCCTGGCGCCCCAGACACCGACTCGGGCAGTCTGCCCAACCTCAAGTGGTCATTTGCGGCCTCCCACAACCGGCTCCTCAATGGAGGCTGGGCACGCGAGACAACCGTCCGCGAGTTGCCGGTGGCCACCACCCTGGCCGGGGTCAACATGCGCCTCAAAGCGGGTGCATACCGGGAATTGCACTGGCACAGGGAAGCTGAGTGGGCGTTCATGTTGGCCGGCAGCGCGCGCATCGCCGCTATTGACCCGGACGGCCGCAACTTCATCGACGACATCGGCCGCGGCGACCTGTGGAACTTCCGCGCCGGCTTCCCGCACTCGATCCAGGCGCTGGAGGATTGCGAGTTCTTGCTGGTCTTCGACGACGGGAACTTCTCGGAGAACGAAACCTTCCTCGTCACCGACTGGTTCGCCCACACCCCAAAACACATCCTGGCCAAGAACTTCGCCGTGCCCGAGTCATCGTTCGACAACATCCCCACCGCCGGCGAGATCGAACATAGCCGCTACATATTCCCCGGTGACGTGCCCGGTGCCCTCGTCGACGACATCGCGGCCGTACAGTCCCCGGTCGGCACGGCCGAACGCATGAGCCACCGGATGCTCGCCCAGGACCCGATCGAAGTCCCCGGGGGCAGCGTACGCATCACCGACTCACGCAACTTCCCGTCCGCGTCGACGATCGCCGCCGCCTACGTCGAGTTGGCACCCGGCGCGGTCCGCGAAATGCACTGGCACCCTGACCATGACGAGTGGCAGTACTGGATTTCCGGGCACGCCCGGATGTGTGTTTTCGGATCGAGCGGAAAGGCGAGAACCTTCGATTACTACCCCGGTGACGTCGGCTACGTACCGAGCGCCATGGGCCATTACTTCGAGAACGTCGGTGATGACCCAGTGGTGATGCTTGAACTGTTCCGCAGCGACCGCTTCACCGACGTGTCGGCCAACCAATGGCTCGGCCTGACCCCGCAGGAGGTCGTCGGCGCCACGCTGAACCTCGATCGCAAGACCACGGACGCGTTGCGTACCGATAAGCCGCTCATCATGCCGAATGAGAAGTAGGAGAGGCCATGAAGATTCAAGGTTCGGTGGCGTTGGTGACCGGTGCGAACCGCGGGTTGGGCCGCCACTTCGCCGAGCAATTGCTCTCCCGGGGCGCGGCGAAGGTCTACGCCGCCGCGCGCCGTCCCGACAGTGTCACCCTCGACGGCGTCGTTCCGCTGCATATCGATCTCACCGACCAGGCGAGCATCGATGCCGCAGCCGAAGCAGCCACCGATGTCACCTTGCTCGTCAACAATGCCGGCGTCTATACCCCTGGCGGGGTCTTGTCGGCACCGATGGCCGACATCCGTGCGGAAATGGACACGAACTACTACGGGACCCTGGCGGTAACCCGCGCCTTCGCACCGTACCTGATCGCCAACGCACCCGCAGCCATCCTGAACGTGCTGTCGGTGCTGGCCTGGTACCACCCCGAGGGTTTCGGTGCCTACGCGGCGGCCAAAGCCGCCTCCTGGGCCCAAACCGACGTGGTGCGTGAGGAACTGGCTTCGCACGGTGTCGACGTCACCGCGCTGCACGTCGGATTCATGAACACCGATATGGTGGCTGCCATCGACGCACCCAAAGAAGATCCGGGAGTCGTGGCCGCCCTGGCGCTCGACGGTGTCGAACACGGTCTCATCGAGGTGCTTGCCGATCAACTCTCCCGCGACGTCAAGTCTCAGCTGTCGGCCGACCGCGGAGCTATCGACTCGACAGCACTCGCTACCTGAGTCCCACACAAGCCGGGGGATCAACCACCAACGTCGAGGCCATCTCACGTAACCGCAGTGGTCTATCGAAAACAACCTTCCGAGGGAGGAACCACACATGGCCAAGGTGCTGTGCGTGCTCTATGACGATCCGATCAACGGATACCCGAAAACCTATGCCCGCGACTCGATTCCTAACATCACCCGCTACGACAACGGCCAGACAGCGCCGACACCACACGCCATCGACTTCGTGCCGGGCGAGCTGCTCGGCAGCGTTTCCGGCGGATTGGGTCTGCGAAGCTACCTCGAAGGGCTTGGCCACACCTTCGTCGTCACCTCCGATAAGGATGGTCCCGATTCGACGTTCGAACGCGAACTCGCCGACGCCGATATCGTTATCTCCCAACCTTTCTGGCCGGCATATCTGACCCCCGAACGCATCGCAAAGGCCCCCAAGCTCAAGCTTGCACTCACCGCGGGTATCGGCTCAGACCACGTCGACCTCGATGCAGCGGTGGGACATGGGATCACTGTGGCCGAAGTGACTGGTTCCAACAGCATCAGTGTCGCCGAACACGCAGTCATGCTGATCTTGTCGCTGGTACGCAATTACCTGCCCGCCCACCAATGGGCCGTCGACGGCGGTTGGAACATCGCCGACTGCGTCGAACGTTCCTATGACATCGAGGGCATGAACGTCGGAACCGTGGCGGCGGGACGCATCGGACTGGCCGTGCTGCGGCGGATGAAGCCGTTCGGGGTGAAACTGCATTACAACGCTCGACACCGTCAGCCCGCCACCGTCGAAGCCGAGCTGGGACTGACCTACCACGACACCGTCAAATCTCTGGTCGAAGTGTGCGACGCCGTTAGCATCCACTGCCCGCTGCATCCCCAAACGCTGGGCATGTTCAACGACGCTCTGCTGTCGAAGATGAAACGTGGTGCCTACCTTGTCAACTGTGCCCGGGGAGAAATCTGTGACCGCGACGCCATCGTGCGCGCACTGGACAGCGGTCGCCTTGCGGGCTACGCCGGCGACGTCTGGTACCCGCAGCCGCCCCCCAGAGATCACCCCTGGCGCACGATGCCGCACGAAGGAATGACACCGCACATGTCAGGATCATCGCTGTCTGCTCAGGCACGGTACGCCGCCGGAACCCGAGAAATCCTGGAGTGCTGGTTCGAGAACCGACCCATCCGAGAGGAATACCTCATCGTCGACGGGGGACGACTCGCCGGCACAGGTGCCACGTCCTACACACTATGAACGCGCACCGGCAGGCTATGCGAGCGCGGTTGATCACAAACACCCGCACCGGTGAAACCACAACGAGACGGCCGGGCATCGGCACCCACGGGCTTGTCGCCCGCGGGCAAATTGCTCACTGCGAGAGGTGCGACAACTCATGTACGACATCGTCACTGAAGCGCGAATAGCGCGCGCCCTCAGATCAGGACCGCCGGGAATACGTGACGGCGCAAAAGTCGTCGAGATGGGCTCGGACGGAAACATGAGCGTCCTGCGCGAGGGGAACAACGGCTGGACGTGCATGCCTGGAGTGGAAAATGCCTCTGCCGACATGTGCGCCGATGAGATGGGTATGCAGTGGTTCACCGACATCATGGCGTCAAATCCTCGGCCCACCAACACATCGCCAGGCCTGATCTACATGCTCAACGGTGCAGTGCAGCACAGCTACACCGACCCCTTTGATCGCACCAGCCCGCTCATCCCCATCGGTCCACACTGGATGCTGATCTGGCCATTCACCCCCGAACACACCGGCCTATCCACCGCCATGCGCGATGCCGGAACCATGATCATGTTCGCCGGAACCCCCTACGCGCATCTGCACATCTGCGGAAACCCCTGGGACGGCAACGAAGACCACCCCGATGTCGAAGCCGTCTGGACGATGACCTATCAGCGGCCTCGCCGCTAGGGCGGTCATTAGCTGGCGCCGCACATACCACGGGGCGTGGTTGTCGAAGAGATATGGCGGTGGGATCGCTGAGCGGGCGAACACCGAGCCCTACGGCACCCAACAAATTTGCGCCGAATTCCACCGGGTCCAATACGCTGACGGCACGTGACCCGGCACCGGCGCGACCAGGCTCCTGTGACCGACGCGCTCGGTAGCCCGCGTGCCTACCACCTGTGATAGCAGACCGGGGGATTCCGCGGGTGCGCGCCAGGGCGGCGGTTAACTGACTGACAGCGGAAATCGAATGGGTGAAACCGGTGGAGACCGGTGTAGGACACCGCAGACCCGGCCTGGTGGCTCGGCGCGATGTCGCCAGCATTGAGCCCTGCACGCTCGGGCGGCCCGCTTGCAGCGGTAAGCAACCCGTAGCGCATTCGTGAGCCGCGAGGCTTCGCGCTCATGTTATGAGTCTGTCGGTGCTAACCCAGTTGGCCGGCCGTCACCGAGCGGTCGAGGCAGACGCGGACGTAGGACAGTTGCGTCCCGGATGCTGAGTACAGAGCCATGTACTCCTGGTCGATCCCACCGCCGATCTTGACCAGACCGAAGTCTGGGAGTGCCTGTGTGAGGGTTCCGGTGATTCGTCCGTGCACCATGGATTGGCCGGCGGCTTCATCGAAGAATGGGCCGCTGATTATGGTGAATGTGAGGTCGGGGAACGCGTGCCACATGGCGCCGAAGACGTCCCGGACCTCGCGAGCGCTGTGGAACACAGCACCAGGGACGAAGTCATCGTCGAACTCGGCGTTTTCGGTGAGCACCTCGGTGATGCCGTCGAGATTGTGTGTGTTCAGCGCCTCGTAGTAGCGGGACAGTAGAAGCTCTAGTGTGCTTGTTTCCATAGTGCTCTGATCCTTAATCGGTTGCTGCTCAGTTTGGTGGGCAACGGCGGCATCAGGTGTGGACTGGCGCAGTAATGCTGTCGGCTAGGCGCAGTTCGAAGTCACCGGGTTGTTGCATTCCCGCGCCGAGGAATCCGGCGATGCGCTGCTGTACGGCGGGGTCGGCGAGCAACTGGTAGAAGCGGTTCTCGGTGGCGGTGAACCATGCGATGTCGGGGAGGCCGCCGTGGGAGTTGAGTGTCTCTTTCGCGGAGGCGATGGCAGCGCGGTCGAAGCCGGCCACACGTCGAGCCAGGGTGTCGACGAACTGGTCCAGTTGGGCGTCGGGGACGGCGCGGTTGATCCACCCGTAGGCGGCGGCGGTGTCGGCGTCGAAATCTTCTGCACCGACGATGATCTCCAGCGCCCGAGCACGTCCGGTGCTGAGGGCGAGGCGTTCACTGCCGCCACCGCCGGGAATGAAACCGAACCCCACTTCGGGGTGACACAGGATCGCATTCTCCCGGCTGGCGAACCGCAGATCGCACGCCAGGGCGAATTCACTACCCACGCCGCGGGCGCGCCCGCGCATGGAGCAGACCGTCAGAAACGGTGCTGCTTCCAACCTCACGGCGATATCGGGCCATAGTGCCAACCCGGTGGCGGGTTGCGGGTTGCGGTCGAACTGGTCGGCGCGGATCAGGTCGACGTGGGCGATGAAGAAGTCGGGGTTGGCGGACTCGAAGACCACTACCTTCACCGAGTCCCCGCCCTCCCAAACGGCAAGCGCGGCACCGAGTTCACAAACGAGATCGGGATCGAACAGGTTCAGCGGCGGATTGTCGATGACGACGTGCTGGTAGCCCGGCACGGGTTCGGTGATGGTCAATATGGGCATGGTGCAACTTCTTTCACGACTGGGGCCGGTCGTCGACGTCCACCGTCTGATTCGGTGCGGTTAGTGCGGTGATCTCGTGCAGTGGTCATTTCACTCCTTCGAGGCTTCGGCTCGTGGGCTTAGGCGAAGCGCTTGGCGAACTTGAGTGCTTCGTCTGCGACGCCGGGCCAGCCATGGTCGATGACCAGCGAGTGCCCGCGGCCTTCGACCTCGACGTACTCGGTGGTCTCGGGGTTCTTGAGTTGCTTCTTGTAGCTGCCGTAGGTGAACGCCTTGGGTGCGGTGGTGTCCTTGGTTCCGGAGATGACGAGCAGCGGCCCGCGGTTCGGGTTTTTGACGTCCACCTTGCATGCCCTGCTGAAGCTGAAGTTGGCAAAACCCGCTTGGAACAGCGGGATGCCGGAGGCCGGCACGTGGTAGGTGTCGTACAGCTGGCGGTTCTCGGCCTCGGAGAGGTTGTTGCCCCA
>JBEVHL010000351.1:0-6103 GCA_040511255.1 Mycobacterium sp.
CCGAACGACTGCGCGGGGACGACGCCGCCGTGGGTACCGCGGGCATGATCATGACGGCCAGTGCCGTCGACCAGGTGTTCTCCCCGTTCGAGGTGGCCTGCCTCGACGTGCAGGGCCATGCGACGGGCCGGCCGGTCTCCGATCTGCTCGGCGGCCTGGTCCGGCCGTCGGTGCCGTTCTCGGCCTACCTGTTCTACAAGTGGGCTGCGCATCCGGGCGGCGAGGACGACTCGTGGGGTGCCGCCCTCGATCCGGCCGGCATCGTCGCCCAGGCGCAGCGCATGATCGACGAATACGGTTTCACCGCAATCAAACTCAAGGGTGGAGTGTTCCCACCCGAAGAGGAGATGGCCGCCATCGAGGCGTTGCGGGCTGCCTTCCCCAACCACCCGCTGCGGCTCGATCCGAACGCGGCCTGGACGCCGCAGACCTCGGTCAAGGTGGCATCGGGCCTGGCCGGCATCCTGGAATACCTGGAGGATCCCACCCCCGATCTCGACGGGATGGCCGAGGTGGCCGCGCAGTCGCCGATGCCGTTGGCCACCAACATGTGCGTGGTCGCCTTCGACCAGTTGGCGCCCGCCGTCGCGAAAAAGTCTGTCGGCGTTGTGCTCTCGGACCACCACTACTGGGGTGGCCTGCAGCGGTCCCGGTTGCTGGCCGGCATCTGTGAGAATTTCGGGCTTGGCCTGTCGATGCATTCCAACTCCCACCTCGGGATCAGCCTGGCGGCCATGGTCCACCTGGCCGGGGCCACCCCGAACCTGTCCTACGCCTGCGATACCCATTGGCCGTGGAAAACCGAGGAGATCGTCAAGCCGGGTGTGCTGGAGATCGTCGACGGTTCCGTCGCGGTACCCACCGGACCCGGCCTCGGCATCGAGCTCGACGATTCGGCGCTGGGCGGCCTGCACGAGCAGTACCTGCGGTGTGGCATCCGCGACCGCGACGACACCGGCTATATGAAGAGCATCGATCCGTCCTACGAATTGGCCAGTCCACGCTGGTAACCCCTATTACACTGATGCGTCGTCATCGCACCGATCGCGGTGAGTGATGCTGAGAGTGAATGGGTGGTGGTGTTCGCGGTGTTCTCACTGGCCCGGCTGTCGTGCTTCATCGCCGTCGCCGAGGAACTGCATTTCGGCCGCGCCGCCGAGCGCCTGCACATGACCCAGCCGCCGCTGAGCCGCCAGATCCAGCAACTGGAAACCGAACTCGGCGTGCAACTCATCGACCGCACCACCCGCTCGGTCACGCTGACCCCCGCCGGGGTGGCGTTCCTGCCCGACGCGCGACGGATCCTCCAGCTGGCCGAAGGGGCCGCGTTGACGGTGAAGCGGGTACCCGCCGGCGATCTGGGCACCGTCGTCATCGGGTTCACCGCCGCGTCCGCGCATGCCATTCTGCCGCGATTGCTGGACAAGGCCCGCGAACACCTACCCGATGTGAAACTCGAACTGCGGGAAATGGTTTCGGCCGTCCAGATCGAGGGCCTGATGACCGGTGAGCTCGACCTCGGGATGGCGCGGCCGCCGCTGAAGCGGCCGGGGATCGTCTCCCGGCCGCTGCTGCACGAACAACTCGTCGCCGCACTGCCCGCCGAGCACCCGCTGGTCGGGATGAGTCGGCAGTTGACGCTCAACGACCTCGACGGCCAGGACATGATCATGTATTCGCCGGTGCAGGCCCGCTACTTCCACGAACTGCTGATCAGTACGTTCACCATCGCCGGCGCGACACCGCGCTACGTGCAGTACGTGACCCAGGTGCACACGATGCTGGTGCTGGTTCGGTCGGGCATCGGCGTGGCACTGGTGCCTGCCTCGGCGACCACGCTGCATCCCGAAGGTGTGGTGTTCCGGTCGATCGGCGCATTCCGTGAGCGGCCCGTCGAGCTCGATGCGGCGTGGCGCGGGGACAGCACCAACCCGGCCCTGCACCGGGTGCTGCGCGACGTGCTGCCGCAGCGGGAGTGGACCACCGACGACCTGATCGAGGACTTCGCTGGCTAGTTGTGAGCATTGAGTGAGTGGCCACGTTTCATGTTTCGGCCTGATGTGCGACGTGGGCGCTCAATCAACAGTGAACGGGGTGGGCTACACCGACGTGGGCATCGGGACCGGGGTGACCAGCCGGCCCGTCTCCAGGAAGCTGTCCAGGTTGCGCAACGTCAGTGCCTCCATCGCGGCCCTTGTCTCCACCGTCCCGCTGCCCACGTGGGGCAGCAGGACGACGTTGGGCAGCGTCAGCAGGGCCGGTGGCACCTCGGGCTCGGCCACGAAGACGTCCAGGCCCGCGCCGGCCAGTCGACCCGAGGCCAGCGCGTCCACCAGTGCCTGTTCGTCCACCACGCTGCCGCGCGCGACGTTGATCAGGTAGCCCTGCGGGCCGAGTGCGTCCAGCACCTCGCGGTCGACCAGGCTGCGGGTGCCACTGCCGCCGGCCGCCGCGACCACCAGGACGTCGACGTCGCGCGCCAACGTCACGGGGGAGTCGACGTAGGTGAACGGCGACCCCGGGACCGGACGACGATTGTGATAGGAGATGGCGCAGTTGAAGGCGGTGAGCCGGGCGGCGATGGCGCTGCCGATGCGGCCGAGCCCGATGATCCCGACGCGGCTGTTGCTCACCTGACGGGTGAGTGGGTAATTGCCCGATGTCAGCCAATTTCCTTCGCGCACATACCGATCCGCGGCGGAGAACTGCCGCAGCACATCGATCATCAGGCCGACCGCGGTATCGGCCACGCAATCGTTGAGTACGTCCGGGGTGTTGCTGACGGTGATACCCCGCGCGGCCGCGGCGTCGACATCGGTGGTGTCGTAGCCGACCCCGAAATGCACGATGGCACCCAGGTTGGGCAGAGCGTCGATCAGCGCGGCATCGACGCCGGTACGGCCCGAGGTGACCGCGACGGTGATCTCCGGTCCGTGCTCCGCCAGGAATGCCGCCCGGTCCTCGTCCGGCAGCACCAGGGCGTCGTACGACGACCTCAGAGTCGCGGTGAGCGACGGTTTCAGGGGCCCGACCTGCAGGACCGGCTGGGTGGAAGTGGTGGTCAAGCTGCTCACGGTGCTCCTTCGGCGGGATACAAGAACCGTAGGCGGGCCCGGGAATACCTGTCCAACACGGAATTAGCATCGGTTTATGCCGAAGCTAGATAGATCGTCGTTTCCCGTCGGGCTGCGGGTATCGAGCGTCGGCGACGGCGGATAGAAGGCCAGCTCAAGACCACTTTTGACGGCTGTCAGCACTTTTCGGCGCAGGACGAAGGCCCCGTTTTGAGCCCCGTTTCGCCCTTTTGCCGGGGTTGACGGTGTTCTCTGCACGCTCTTACCGTGTGTCTGCGGTCACAGCAATCATCTACATACGTGGACATCACAGCCCCGATGCCCAAGCCTCAGTCCCATCCTCTGGAGGATTCATGAGCCACTTCGATGCAGCCCGACCCGGGCGCCGCTCGGCCAGGGCGCTCGCTCTCGGTCTCACCGGCGTGTGTGTGGCGGCCAGCGGCTGCACCGTCGCCAACTCCGGGCACGGCGGTTACGACGCAAACTCCCTGCGTATCGTCCTGTCCCAGGAGCCACCCACCCTCGAGCCGTGCGAAAGCTCGTTGACCTCCACCGGCATCGTCGTCCGCTCCAACATCACCGAGCCGTTGATCGAGCGGGACCCGAACTCGGGCGATCTCCAGCCCCTACTGGCCACGGAATGGCGCCAGACGTCACCGACACAATGGACCTTCAAGGTGCGCGACGGTGTGACGTTCTCCAACGGCGCCCCGTTCACCGCCAAGGACGCTGCCTTCTCCATCGACCGTGCCGTCAACTCCGAACTCGGCTGCAACGTCGACGGCTATGTCTTCGGTGACGAGAAGCTCAAGTTGTCCACCCCGGATGACGCCACGTTGGTTGTCGAGACGACAGAGGCCGATCCCATTCTGCCGCTGCGAATTTCGTTCGTCGAGATCGTGCCGACCACAACCAGCATGACCGAGAAGGTGCGCGAGCCCATCGGCACCGGCCCCTATGCGATCGAAGACTGGGAGTACGGCCAGAAGCTGCTGCTGAAGCGCAACGACACCTACTGGGGCAAGCCGCCGGGGTTCGCCCGCGCCGAATACCAGTGGCGCAGTGAAGGCAGCGTCCGCGCCGCGATGCTCACCAACGACGAGACCGACATTGCCGTTAGCCTGGGTCCGGAAGACGGTGCCGGCGACCTCGGCGTGCCGTTCCAGAACAACGAGACGACCGCGCTGCGGATGCAGGCCACCGAGGCCCCCCTCAACGACATGCGGGTGCGCCAGGCGATCAACTACGCGGTCAACCGCGACGGCATCGTCAAGGCCCTGTTCCGCGGGCTCGGCCAGTCCGCCTCGCAACTGATCCCCTCGGGCGTTGTCGGGTACAACGACCAGCTGAAGATCTGGCCGCACGATCCGGACAAGGCCAAGCAACTGATCGCCGAGGCCAAGGCCGACGGCGTCCCCGTCGACAAGCAGATCCGGCTGATCGCCCGCACCGCCCAGTTCCCGAATATCGCCGAAACCATCGAGGTGCTGCAGAGCGAATTCGCCGAGATCGGGCTCAACGTCAAAATCGAGATGATGGACACCGCCAATCAGCTGCTCTACCAGCTGCGGCCGTTCCCGGAGAACGCCGGCCCCTACCTGCTGATGATCCAGCACGGCAACCAGGCCGGTGACGCCGCCTTCACGATGGACCAGTACATGCTCAGTGATGGTCCCCAAGCTGCCTACGGCACAACGGAATTCGACACCAAGATCCGTGCTGCCGAAAAACTCACCGGTGACGCCCGGCAGGACGCGTTCGCGAAGCTGTTCGCCGAGGAGCCCCAGGAGATCATGCAGATGGCCTACATCGCCCATATGAAAGGCATTCTCGGCAAGTCCGCCCGGGTGGACTACCAGCCCAATGCCGCCACCGGCGACGAGATGCGCCTGGCGGAGATGACGCCGGCCGCCGATCGCACCAACAAGTCCTAGCCCAGCCCGCCCAGCACCCTCGGAGGAACCCGATGACCACCAACCCGCCCCGTAGACCCGGAAGGACGTAGCGCATGTTCGCTTTCGTCCGGCGTCGGATGTACACCAGCGCACTGCCGTTGATCATCGTGCTGCTCGGCGTCTTCCTGCTCGCCCGCCTCACCGGCGACCCCACCAGCCTGTACCTGCCGGAGTCGGCCACCGCGGACCAGCGCGCCGCGTTCGCCGCCAAGAACGGCTTCGACCAGCCACTGATGACCCAGCTGATCGACTACTTCAAGGGTGTCATCCACCTCGACTTCGGCACCTCGCTGCGCACCGGTGAGCCCGCCTCGACCATGGCGCTGCGAGCGTTTCCCGCCACTCTCCAATTGGCAGCCACCACAATGGTTCTCGCCATCGTCTTCGCCGTCATCATCGGCTGCTGGGCGGCCTACCGGCCCAACTCCCTGGCCGACCGCTTCTCCAGCCTGCTGTCGATGACCGCGGCCAGCATCCCGGACTTCTGGTTCGCCATCACCGGCGTCTGGTTGTTCGCGGTCCTGCTCGGGGTCCTCCCGACCTCGGGCACCGACAGCGCACTGTCGTGGATCCTGCCCATTGCGACCCTGCTGATCCGGCCGCTCGGGGTGCTGACACAGGTGGTCCGCGGTGCCATGGTGTCCGCCCTGTCGGCGCCGTATGTCCGCCTGGCCCGTAGCAAGGGCGCCAGCGATCTTCGGGTGGTCACCCATCACGCGCTGCGCAACGCCGCCGCCCCCGCCCTGACCGTCGCCGGTGATCTGACGGTCGGCCTGGTCAACGGCGCCGTGGTGGTCGAGGCGATCTTCGGCTGGCCGGGTATCGGCAAGCTGATGATCGACGCGATCCTGCAACGCGACTTCGCCGTCCTGCAGGCTGCCGTCCTGCTGACGGCTGTCTCGATCTTCGTGCTCAACATCATCATCGACGCCTGTTACGCACTGCTCGACGCACGTGTCCGCGAACCGGCCCGGGTCTGAGGAGATCACCATCATGAGCACTGGAATCGACCTGGTACCGGTCAAACCAACCACCGCGATCGTCGGGCAACCCGGCAAGGGGTCCCGCCTCAAA
>JBEVHL010000352.1:0-4435 GCA_040511255.1 Mycobacterium sp.
GGCATCTGCGCGAACAATCTGTTCGACGGTTCCGACGGCGAGCTGATCACCACGGAAACCCTCGCGTGGCTGGCGCGGTATGTCAAAGAGGACCCGACCGCGGTGACCGGGCCTCAGTTCGAGTGGGTCGACCAACGCGGACAACACTTTTCGTCGACGGTCTATCCGGCGGTGGCGGGCGATCCGATCGTCGTCTCCAGCACCCACGGGTCTGTCCTGCCGCTGTTGCCGGTGATCGGCGGCTCCGGGCCACTGTTCTTCGTCCTGCCCGTCGGCGGCACCAGGGCGGCCAACGCCGTGAACCTCACCACTCCGGCTGCTGCGACCACCACCTACATCGTGGGCGCCCCGAAACTGACCTTCACCTATTCGGGCACCGGTATCGGCAACCACGTGTACGCCCAACTCGTCGATGACACCACCGGCCTGGTGATCGGCAACCAGGTCACCCCCATCTCGGTGACATTGGACGGGCAGTCGCACACGGTCACCGTCCCACTGGAGCAGGTGGCCCAGACGCTGAGTCCCGGGCAGACGGTCACCCTGCAACTGGTCGCCTCGGCCGCGGACTACCAGACCTGGTGGTCCGCAGGCGCGTTGCACGTCTCGTCCATTCAGCTCACGCTGCCGACTGTCGCCGACGCCGTCGCGGCACCACCGGCAGGGTCGGCTCAGATGACCAGTGTGGCTTAGGAATCAGCCCCAGATCGCCGTCCGCCGTTCACCGAACCGGCAGCCAGCGTGCTGATCTCGCGGTAATGTTTCAGCACCCAGTTGGAAGGTACGCAATGCCCAGAACACGGCTCCTCGCCGCCGCTGCCACATCCGCCCTCGTCGTCATCGGTTTGGTGGGGTGCGCTCCCCCGGAGAAAGAGAACACCGGCAGCCAGACCGAATCCGGGGTGAACGCCAACAAGGCCACCTCGGTGGCCGACTTCGGCGGGATGGACGGCCTGGTCAAGGCCGCGAAAGATGAAGGCGCGTTGAATGTGATTGCGCTGCCGCCGGATTGGGCCAATTACGCCGAGGTCATCTCCACCTTCTCCAACAAGTACGGCATCAAGGTGACCTCCGCCCAGCCCGACGCCAACAGCCAGGACGAGATCAACGCCGCCAACCAGCAAAAGGGCAAGAGCACCGCACCCGACGTCTTCGACCTGGGACAGGCGATCGCGTTGGCCAACACCGATCTGTTCGCGCCCTACAAGGTGTCGACCTTTGACGACATCCCGGCGCAGTTCAAGGATCCGGACGGCACCTGGGTCAACGACTACGGCGGCTACATGTCGGTCGGCTACGACTCGGCCAAGGTCCCGGAGATCACCGGGTTCAACGACCTGCTCAAGCCCGAGTTCCAGGGCAAGGTCGCACTCAACGGCGACCCCACCACTGCCAGCGCCGCGGCCAACGGAGTGCTGATGGCCGCGATCGCCAACGGCGGATCGGTCGACGATGTCGCCGCCGGCGTGGACTTCTTCCACCGGTTGCACCAAGCCAACAATTTCGTGCCCGTCGACCCCACCCCGGCGACCATCGAATCCGGCCAGACTCCCGTCGTCATCGACTGGGACTACCTGAATGCGGCGGAAACCAAGAAGATTCCCAGCTGGAAGGTGTTCGTACCGGCCAACGCGCTGGTGGGTGGCTACTACTTCCAAGCCATCAACAAGGACGGCCCGCACCCGGCCGCCGCCCGGCTCTGGCAGGAGTTCCTGTTCAGCGACGAGGGGCAGAACCTGTACTTGAAGGGTCTGGCCCGGCCGGTGCGGGTGGACGCGATGACCAAGGCGGGCACCGTCGACAAGGCGCTGCTGGACGCGCTGCCTCCGGTGAACGGCACCCCGGTGCTGCCCACCGATGAGCAGAGCAAGAAGATCGCGGACTATCTCGGCGGCAACTGGGCCAAGGCGGTCAGCTGAATTAGTCGAGCCGACCGATGCGCTGCGAGGAACGAGCAGCGAGGAGGAGCGAGACAATCGACCTCAGTCGATGCGGACGTCCTGGCGGATCAACTCCGCCTGAACCGCCGGGATGTCCACCGCCTCCAGCGGTTGGCCGGTCCGAATCGACACCGCCGCCGCAACGCCGGCGCCCTGACCGGTGACCGCGCAACACGACATGTTCCTGGTCGCCGCGTGCGCAATGCGGTCCCCGCCGGTGGCGCGCCCGGCCACGATCAAGTTGCGCACCTGCTGCGGCAGCAGCGAGCGGTACGGGATCTGTAGATAGCGTCCGGTGCTCGGCAGTACCAGCACGCCGTAGCCGTCGATGAACTCCGGGTAGATGCCGATGCTGTCGTCGAACCGGCCCTGCTCGCGCACGTCGGTCTCGGTCAGGTTGTATCGGGCATCGATCTTGCGGGTGTCGCGGATGCCTATGGTCATGCCGAAGTTCCGCAGGCGAGCGGTCGCACAACCCGGGGTGTACCGACGCAGCGCCTCGATGGCCAGCATGGCCTGCTTGCGCCCCTCGATCTCGAACCGGGTCAGGCTGTCCGGGTCGGTGCCGTCACAGCCCGCCAGATGCACCAGGTTCATGTACGTCAGTTCACCGGTGTCGTGCATCGCGCCCCAGGTGCCGCCGATGGTGTTCAGGTGGACCGGGAGCACACCATCGGCGATGGCCTTTTCGAACGGCTTACCGAGATATGGCGAGAAGAGGTCGGCGTCCTTCTCATCGGTCTCGGCGGCGAACTCACCCGCCGCCCAATCACGGTAGGTCTGCGGGTCGTCGGCCACGCCCTGCAGAAACGCCGCCTTGTCCACACCGGCGAGGTGGAACATCACCGACGCCGCCATCATGTCCTCGACCGGGGTCTTGTGGACGGGTGCGCCCGCGCGCGTGGCCACGTCGGCGTCCCCGGTGGCGTCGACGACCCGGCGCGCCAGGATGGCTTCCCGGCCGGCCTTGGACTCGGTGACGATGCCGACGATGGTGTCGCCGTCCATCAGCGGGGCCACGAACTGCCGGTGCAGCATCGCGTGGATGCCTGCTTCCTCGACCAGGCGGTCAGCCACCAATTTGAAGCCTTCGGAGTCCAATTCGTAGGACAGCGACTGACTTTCGGGTACCGCGGCGCCCATCTCCTTGGCGCGCTGTTCGAACTCCCAGCCGATGCCGCCGGCTTCCACCGTCTGCTCGCGGCGGTACCAGGCGAAGCCTTCCACGCCGACGGTGGTGATGTTTCCGCCGAAGCAGCCGAACCGCTCGACCAGGGCGACCCGCATGCCTGCGCGCGCCGCCGCCAGCGCCGCGGCGAGACCGCCCGGGCCCGAGCCGACCACCAGCACGTCGGTGTCGTGGATGACGTCGATCTCGCGACTGGGTTCGGTGATGGTTCTCAAGCTCGCCGACATGGTGCGGGATCCTAGCGGCCGAGGGTGAACGGCCCCTGTGCTGAGAACGCCAGCCGGGCAAACCGCTCACCGATCAGCTGATGGGTGGCCGCGTCCGGATGCAGGTTGTCCGGAAGGGGATGTTCGGCGAAATCGTCGGGACCGTAGAGCGCATGGCCGTCGAGGTAGTGCAGCTGCGGGTCGTCGGCCATCCGCGCGGCCATGATGGCCGCAAGCTGCTCGCGGATGACGGACAGCGTCAGACTGCCCCCCGCCACCGCGGCGGGGTCGCCGGTGGCCTGGAACCGGACCTCGCCGGCCGCAAGCGCTGCCACGTCGAAAGTCCCTGGGCCAGGGGTGTTCTCGTGAATGGGACAGTACAGCGGCCCCAGGACCAACAGCGGGGTATCTGGGTGTCCGTCACGGATGGTGTCGATGAAACCGTGGACCGCGGGTCCGAACGCGCGCAGCCGCATGACATCGCCGTTGACGATGTTGATGCCGATCTTGAGGCTGACGAGGTCGGCGGGGGTGTCGCGCATCGCCCGAGCGGTGAACGGGTCGAGCATCGCACTGCCCGCCAGACCCAGGTTGATCAACTCGACGTCGCCCACCGATGCAGCCAGCGCCGGCCAGGTGGTACTCGGACTCGCGGCATTCGACCCTTGACTGATCGAGCTGCCGTGGTGCAGCCACACCCGACGCCGGTCCCCTGTCGCAGGTCCGATGGGCGCGTCGGTCCGCAGCGCCACCAGCTCGGTGCGCTCGTAGTGCGGCAACCACACGGCGACTTCTTTGTCCCCGACCGGCAGATCGGTGAACCGCACCGTGCCTGGGGAGCCGCGCTCGAACTCGGTCCGACCGGTGGCCGGATCGACCCGCACCACGTCGCCGTTCGTGGTGGTCGCTCGGCCGGCCAGGCGCCCGTCGACCACCAGATCCACTGTGCCGTCGGGGCGTTCGGGCACCCCCACCAGAACGGTGCGGGTCCGCAGCAGGTCGAGCTCTACGACAGTGGCGGTGGTGCGGAACACCAGCCGTACCCCGGAGGGTTGGGCCTCCACGGCCGCCAGTTGGGGATCGGAGTTCTGGGCCCGGGC
>JBEVHL010000353.1:0-11167 GCA_040511255.1 Mycobacterium sp.
TGGACTGCCCGCGGTGCGGCGGCATGCTCAAGCCCGATATCGTCTATTTCGGCGAGAACGTCGCCAAAGAGGTTGTCGAGCAAGCGTATTCGATCGTCGATGACGCGGACGCCCTGTTGGTGGCCGGCTCGTCGCTGACGGTGTTCTCCGGCTACCGCTTCGTCCGGCGGGCGGCGGCCTCGGCCACCCCCGTCGCCATCATCAACCGCGGCCCCACCCGCGGCGACCACCTGGCCGACGTCAAGATCGAAAACGGCTGCTCGGAGATGCTGGCTCTGCTCGCCGACGAGCTCTCCCCGGTGATTTCGGCGCGCTGAGCACCGCTGAGCGGTCGAGCCCGCGCCCGGATCACTGGGTGGCGGGCATCGACCGGATCGCGTGGATGAAGTTGCCCGGCACGTAGGCGGGGTCACCGGCCTGGATGTCCGGCAGCTGGCGCAGTAGTTCCCCGAACAGCGCCCGCAGTTGGGTCCTGGCGACGTGCGCGCCAAGGCAGAAGTGTCTGCCGCCACCACATTGCGATGCTTGTCCAAAAGTTGCGACGCTGTCGCACATCTCATTTCGTTACGGTGAGGCTGCACCCGTTGCGATGCGGCCTTAATTTGCTCTAGACACGGTTGGCGCGAAAGGCTGGTTAAACACTTGATGTCCCCGCTGGGGCGTGGGGTAACGAGGTGTGCTGAGGTATGCAGAACGTGCCGTCCCCGCCCAGGTCCTCCTCGGAGGGACCGATGTCGGCGATGCTGACTTGGCAGTCATCAATTACCCGCCCGTGAAACAGAAGCATCGTCGGCGGGTCGTAGCTCCATCAGCACCGGGCCAGCGCGGACGTCGAAGAAGGTGAATCGTCGGGTCCTGCGCGTTTGGCCGCGAGCAGGAGGACAGGCCATCCAACACTGTCGACACGACTTCGATGGTCATGGTTGCGTCCACTTTCGGCGACAAGACGGCGGTGCCGGTATGCGTCAACTTACTCGTCGTGCCGGTCGCGCGATTACCTCCTTAGGGGTGTATTGCCACCCCCCTAGAGGGGTGTCCACTGAGGTAAGCACCGGGCAGTGGTTCTACCGATTCGACTCCAAATGGTTTGAAGCGCAACCTTATCGGCTTCGTAGTCGTGTGGTCTCTCGTCGGAGCGGTGTTGGTGGTCCTGGCGCTTACCGAACGCGTTAGTACCCGGCGAACTGCGAACACCGTCGGGCTGGAAAGGAGTCGGCTTCTCGGGTGCTCGCTACCACTGATTGTTGGTCGCCAGCACCTCATTTCCTCCCTTAACGAAAGGAGTACGACATGCCTGTTTGGGTGTGGATTGTGATTGCGGCGGCGGTCGTCGTTGCCGTCGTCGTGATGGGGGCGGCGGCAGCGGCAAGTAGTCGTAAGAAGACCCACCGATTGAAGGAACGGTTCGGTCCCGAGTACGACCGAACGGTGTCCGAGGCCGGTGAGCAGAAAGCCGCAGAGAGAGAGCTCGCCGCCCGCGAGCGGAAACGAAACAAGCTCGACATTCGACCGTTGACCCCCGAAACGCTCGCGCGCTACACCAAGCGTTGGCAGAGGGTGCAAACAGCGTTCGTGGACGATCCGTCGAGCGCCCTCGGCGATGCGGACCGTCTGGTCACTGAGGTCATGCACGAGCGCGGCTACCCGGTCGACGATTTCGATCAGCAGGCCGCTGACATCTCGGTCGACCACCCGACCATCGTCGAGAACTACCGGGCCGCCCACGACATCCATCTGTCGCAGCAGAACGGCGACGTCGGGACCGAGGTGCAGCGCCAAGCATTCGTGCATTACCGCGCGCTGTTCGAGAAGTTGCTGGAGACACAAAAAGACACCACGTCACAGGAGGCAAGCTCATGACAACCCACGATCACATCGATACCCGGTACGCCCCCGAGGCCGAACAGCTTCGAAAGCCCACAGTCTCGCCCACGCCTGAGGCGGACCCCTCGGTCCAACAGTTCGAGACGAGCGCCCCGCCGACTGAATCGACGACCTCCGCAGGCCCCACCGATGGCGCGGTGACCAACGGTGACACAGGACTCACCGAATCAACCACGGGCAGAGCGCTATTCGCCGATGACGAGCTTGCTGGACTTCGCGCGCGGTGGGACACTGTGCAGGCGGGATTCGTCGACGATCCGCGAGCCTGCGTCCATCAGGCCGACGGCCTTGTCTCGGATGTCGTTGACCAGCTCACCACCGGGTTCACTCAAGCGCGGTCGCGGCTTGAGGAAAGCTGGAGTCGCGGTGAGGAGCCGACCACCGAGGACCTGCGTCTCGCCCTGAAGGGTTACCGAGAGTTTTTCGAGCGACTGCTCACCGTCTAAACACAGGCGATCGTGTCGCGATCGGATTTTTCTTCCGCTGCCCGCACACGGCATCGAGCGTCGCAGCCACTAGACCGTGGCTGCGATGCTCGGTCTGGCGGCCGTTGCAGTAGCCCTGACATTCAGTTGCCCCGGGTACCACGGAAACCTCCACCACGGACGTCCCTTAACCACAGCGCGAGTGTCCAAGTCAGACCAAGCGGTTCGCTTCTGACGACCGTCGAACTCGTTCGGCTTCGGCCACAACGTCGCACTCGCTTTCGGCCGACCGCTGCGAGCGGGCTGGTGATCGAGCAGATCGCCGGCCAGCGATTGCTCACGATGAGCGAGACGGTCTGACGGCTGGAGTGGCTCGCTGGCATCGAGGCGACAACCGCCAACTGGCTTCCCCCGCAATCAGCCCCTTCCAGCACACCCTGAGGTACTACACAGCGGTGCTGGACAAGACCACCAACTCGCCGCTGTCCGCAAGACTCGACCCAACGCTGCCAGGCGCCGTCCCTCGATCTCCACCCCCGACGGGGCCCGGTCAGTGACTTCACGGCACGACCAGCGCCACCGGAGTCGTCGAACGCAGACGCACAGGGCCGTAGGGCATCTCTACAACCTCGGGCCGCAGCGCGGCGGTGGTTGTCGGGGCAGCGACCCGATGTCGACATCGAGCCAATCGTGCTGTGCGACTTGACTTCAGCAACGAAAAAACTGTGCCCACTGTCTTGCGGAGACACCTATCCGGTGGTATCTAAAACATATGCCTTCGGGCATAGATCACTGCAATAACTGACACCAGATCAGAGTTGGAGGTGTGACCATGTTGGTACGTACCGATCCGTTCCGGGACCTCGATCGCCTCACCCAGCAGGTGTTGGGCACCGCGGCTCGTCCGACGGTGATGCCGCTGGATGCCTGGCGAGACGGCCAGGAATTCATCGTCGAGTTCGATCTGCCTGGTATCGACCAGGAGTCGTTAGATCTGGATATTGAACGCAACGTGGTGACAGTTCGGGCAGAGCGTCCCGACGTTGATCCCGGCCGGGAGATGTTGGCTGCCGAACGTCCCCGCGGGGTGTTCAGCAGGCAGCTGGTCCTCGGGGACAATCTCGACACCGACCGAATCGAAGCAAAATACGTCGGCGGGGTGCTGCGACTACGGATTCCGGTGGCCGAGAGGGCAAAGCCGCGCAAGATCGCCATTGACCGTGCCTCCGGTCACGACCGTGACCGCCAGGCCGTCAACGCCTGATCGGCCGGCAGGCAGGTAGGTAAGTGCGGTGATGACATACATCAACACCCTCGCGGCACCCGTAACCGACGACCCAGACACAGGTATTGAAGCGGAATTTTGGTACCTCAGTCCTGACGTGCTGGAGCTGATCGCCGAGGTCGACGCCATCTTGTGCGCCGCCCTGCAGCCTCACCGCTGTCCGCCGACGCCACCAGCGACCAGGTGCACCCTGGGCAAGCACCGGCCAGCTGATCGATCGTCGATCGACCCGGACCGCCGTCGACCAGGACTCACACGAAGAGTGCGCGCGGTCGGACGCGGCCCTCCGATTCCACCTCGACGCCACCATCCCACGAAAGGCAGGTGAGTATTACCGCAGCTAAATATCGACCGAGCAGCCCGCACCCCCTGGTCACACAACTGGGCTTCTCCACCCCCAGAAAGTGAAGAAGCCGGTGTCCTCCAGACAGATACCCCAGGGGGCGGGCACCTCGGACCCTCCCCTTGTCAGTTCAGCCGGCGAACCAGCGAGCCATTGCCATGCTCGACACACTGCACGCCAGCGCAGCCGCCGAACTCTACAAAGGGCGGGTCTATCACGAACGCGACATCGCTGCCGTCGTCGGGGGCGACATCTCGAATCGCTCACCAGCACAGCCTCGGCCGTCGTCTTGTGGTTCGATCCCTCGCAGGGGCTAGCCAACCCCTTGGCTGCCGAATGGCTTTTGGCTGCAACTACTTTCACCGCTCACACCGTGCCACTTCTGCGCGGCTATATCATTCGGACCGGCCGAGGCAGCACTGGGAATCTCGCTGGACTGTCCCAGCGTCACGTCAACCGGCTTATCTTCAGCGACGCCCGCCTACGGGAAGAACTAATCCTCGGCAGGCTCTTTGCTCGCGACCGCCACCACCAACGTCACCTCGCCACAGCTGGCGAGTCCACGAGTTGGCGGTCACACTCCGTGCGTCTTTTTGGGACACAGGGCATGACATGCCGGCGCCTGTCGCCCCGAGTTCGCGCGAGCGCATCATCGCCAATTCTGTTGCGCGACAGGATGTTGCACCGACGCACCTCGGGCCCTGCGCCGCACCCACCCCCTAGCACTCCATATACGAGAGTGCTAATATTTGCGACACAAGTGATGCGTCGCCCGCGAGGGTGGCAAGTTCGATGTGACGCGTAGGAGGTGGGTTGCAGTGCTGTGCTTCGAACCATTTCAAAACGTCGACGATGTGACCCGAGGCGTGGTCAGAGGTCAGGGCGGGACCAGCCGCCGCCCCTTGTTCCTGCCGGCGGGTCTTCGCAAGGTTGGCGATTATTACGTTCTGACCGCGGGTGGGCCGGGGTTCGGTGGACGTCATCGCTGACGTCACCATCGTGCCGTCGAGCTCGGCCGATACTCGCTGAATAGCGTTGCCGCAGGCCCCAGTTCGCCGTCCTCGACCCTGATCAGGTCGCCAGCGCACAGGAGCTCGGGCGTCGTCGACCATCCGTCCTGTGTACCAGAGCTCTTGGCACCAGCCACAGTGTCGTCGGCATCAGTTTCAGTTGCGTTACGCGTGCTCGGAGTCGCGTTTGTTGGCCCGTCGGCGGGGGTACCGATGAGGCCAAGTAGCTCGCCGCGGTGGCTGACCCTGTTGGAGGCACTATGCAGATGTGGCCCGGTAAAGCCTATCCGCTCGGCGCTACCTACGACGGGTACGGCACCAACTTCTCGCTCTACTCCGAGGCCGCCGACCGCGTCGAGCTCTGCCTGTTCGATTCAGACGGCACTGAGACGCGCGTGACGCTGCCCGAAGTCGATGCATTCGTCTGGCACGGCTTCATCCCCTCGATTCAGCCGGGCCAACGATACGGCTACCGCATCCACGGCCCGTACGACCCCGGCACTGGCCCACGATGCAACCCGAACAAGCTGCTCCTTGACCCCTACGCCAAGGCCATCGATGGGCAGTTTCGGTGGTCGCAGTGCCTGTTCGGTTACACCTTCGGCGACCCTGACAGCCGCAACGACGAGGACTCCGCGCAGTGCATGCCCACGTCAGTGGTCATCAACCCGTACTTCGACTGGGATGTTGATCGCCCCCCGAAGCACGACTATGCGGATCTGGTGATCTACGAAGCGCACGTCAAGGGGCTGACTCAAACGCACCCTGGCATCCCCGAAGCGCTACGCGGCACCTACGCCGGGGTGGCCCACCCGGTCATGATCGAGCATCTGACGTCGTTGGGAGTCAACGCGATCGAACTGATGCCGGTGCATCACTTCGCCAACGACTCGACGCTGCTGGACAAGGGTTTGTCGAACTACTGGGGGTACAACACAATCGGGTTCTTCGCACCCGACGCGAAGTACAGTGCCAACCCTAACCCCGGTGGGCAGGTGCAAGAGTTCAAAGCAATGGTGCGTGCCCTGCACGACGCCGGCATCGAAGTCATTCTCGACGTGGTCTACAACCACACCGCCGAGGGCAACCATCTCGGTCCGACCCTCAGCTTTCGCGGTATCGACAACGCCGCCTATTACCGACTGGTCGACGATGACAAGCGTTACTACATGGACTACACCGGCACCGGCAACACCCTCAATGTCCGCCACCCTCATGCCTTGCAACTCATCATGGACTCGCTGCGGTACTGGGTCACCGAGATGCACGTCGACGGCTTCCGCTTCGACTTGGCTGCCTCGCTGGCGCGCGAATTCTACGACGTCGATCGGCTCGCGTCGTTCTTCGAACTGGTGCAACAGGACCCCACAGTCAGTCAGGTCAAGCTCATTGCCGAACCCTGGGACGTCGGCCCCGGCGGCTACCAAGTCGGTAACTTTCCACCTCAGTGGACGGAATGGAACGGCAAGTACCGCGATACCGTGCGCGACTACTGGCGGGGCGAACCAGCGACATTGGACGAGTTCGCCTCGCGGCTGACCGGCTCGGCGGATCTTTACGAGCACACCGGTCGCAGACCAGTGGCGTCCGTCAACTTCATCACCGCCCACGACGGTTTCACGCTGCGAGACCTAGTGTCCTACAACCACAAACACAACGAGGCCAACGGCGAGAACAACAACGATGGCGAAAACCACAACCGTTCGTGGAACTGCGGCGTTGAGGGCCCGTCCGACGATCCCGAGATACTCAACATCCGAGCGCGCCAACAGCGGAATTTCCTCGCCACCTTGCTGCTGTCACAAGGTGTCCCCATGATCTGCCACGGTGACGAGCTCGGCCGCACCCAGCGCGGCAACAACAATGTGTACTGCCAAGACAACGCCCTTTCCTGGATTGACTGGACGAGCGCCGATAGCGAACTGCTGGAATTCACGCGCCGGGTCGCCGCCCTGCGCACCCAACATCCGGTGTTTCGGCGCAGGCGTTTCTTCGATGGCCGCCCGGTCCGGCAGGCGGGCACGCCAGGATTACCCGACATTTCCTGGTTTCGCCCGGACGGTTCTGAGATGGGCGATGGGGACTGGGCCAGCGGCTTCGGCAAGTCCATTGCCGTCTACCTCAACGGTCTAGGTATCCCCGACTCAGGCGCGCGGGGGGAACCCGTGAAAGACGATTCATTCATGCTGTGCTTCAACGCCCACCACGAACCGATCGAGTTTGCGATGCCACCAGACGAATTCGGGGCATGTTGGGAGCCCGTCCTCTACACCGCAGACGCAGCACACATCGACGGCGCAAAGCCAGTGGACGCCCAAGGAACGCTGACCCTAGAGGGCCGATCAGCACTCATACTGCGCTGCCCAACGCCGACACCGTGACGGCGTTCGGCTCACCCCACGTCGGGCGCATGCACCCGACAGACGCCGCCAATACCGACGGTCCACCACGCACGCGCCGCTGGCCAAGCCGTGGGCTTCGCGGATCAGCCGTCGGGCCGTGCGGGGTCAATCCCGTTCGGCACGCGCCTTCGTGGCCGCTGACCGGCTAGGTCGGCTCGCTCACGGAACGCACTCGAGTCCGGGCAAATTGCACAGGTGGTAGTTGGGTTGTCGCGCAGCAGATTCACACCCTGAGACGAGCAGGATGTCGATGGCTCACCTCTGCGTTCGCCTGGGCCAATAAGGGGGAGACTAAGAACCCGGGACAGGAGTTTTCGATGACGACAAATGGTGGCGGCGAGGCGGAGCCTGTGGTGTGGTACGACGGGATCTGCGGCTTCTGCCATGGTGCCGTGCAGATCATCCTGCGGCTGGATCACCACGGACGGTTGCGTATTGCCGCTCTGGACAGCGATTTCGCCCGGACGGTTGTCAGGCGCCATCCGGAACTGCACGGTGTCGACTCGGTAGTGTTCGTAGACAACGCGGGCGGACCCGACGAAAGAGTGACAGTGCGTTCGGCGGCAGTCCTGCGCGTGGCGCAGTACCTGGGCGGTCCGTATCGCGCTCTACTGGTGGCGCGCCTCTTCCGGCACCTGCTCGCGACCGGTTCTACGACGATTTCGCCCGCATTCGCTATCGCGTCTTCGGGACGCGGCACACCTGCTCCCCTCCCGCACCCGAGGTGCGAGCCCGGTTCATTGCTTAACCACGCAAGCTGGTTAGGCCACCGGAGCCATTTACATCGGCTCCCCTCAGAGAGCTAGAAGCGCTCTAGCGCAATAGCTTTGGCTAGACCGTCCGCCGCGTCTGCTGAATATCGCCCTTGCGAGGTCGGTCAAACTCGAGAGGTCGCCGCGGCCCTGACTCGAATTGTGAACCGCCGACCGGCGGTAGATGTCGTCGAGGCGGCACCTCTGGTGCGTCGAGGATGATCGGCAGCGCGGTTGAGGATCAGTTGTTAGAAAGTGGCTTTTCGTTGGTGTTGCACTGCACGTCGGCGCCCAGGGCGGCGCACCAGTCGCGGCCGAGCTGGGCGGCAGGTACATAGGGTACGAGTAGGTCGTAGCGCTTGCTGCTGATTAGCACGGGCGCAGCGGGTTTGAGCTAGCCGACGCGCTTTAGATAGAAATGGTCATCAAGGCACAGAACGACGACGCGATGCATGGCCAGATTCTGCCACATATTGTCAGTCCAGCCACTGGAATGTCAGCGTGACCGAGCGCAATCTTGGTTAGCAGGCGGGCCCACTGTCTGCGCGCATCGCCATTGGGCCAGCGAAGGAACTCCGCCCGGCGCCGTCGATGTGGTTGTCCCCCAGACCATTCAAGGAGACCACCTATGAGCAGACTCGTGATCCATTCCGTCGCCGACGTCGACGAGTCGCTGACCCTGGAGCCCGATCCGAACTTGACCGTGGGTGAGGGCGAACTGCTCGTCGAGATGGAGGCCGCCACGATCAACCTCACCGACTTCCGCTTCGCCGCGGGCACCTACACCGACCGCATCGACGTGCGACTGCCGAGTCCGATCGGCGGGGAAGGCGTCGGGCGGGTCACCGAAGCAGGCCCCGGTACCGACGCATCGCTGCTCGGGCACCGGGTGATCATCCTGCCGACCTACGAGCAGGGCACCTGGGCCGACCGCACCGTCGTGGCCGAACGCAATGTAGTGCCGGTCGACGACGACGGCGACGTCCAGCAGCTGTGCATGCTGCCCATCAACCCGCCCACTGCATATCACCTGCTTACCCGGTACGCCGCTCTGAACCCCGGTGACTGGATAGGCCAGGACATGGGCAACTCCGCGGTGGGCAAGTACGTGATCGCCTTGGCTCGCCACTTCGGTTGGCAGACACTGAGTGTGGTGCGGCGCGAAGATGCCGCAGCCGAACTTCGTTCCCTCGGTGCAGATCTAGTCGTCGTAGACGGCGACGGCCTTAAGGACCGCATCACCGACGCGTTGGCAGGGGCACACCTGCGACTGGTGCTCGACGGTGTGGGCGGCACGGTCGCCGGCGACCTGGCCCACGCGCTGGAGTTCGGTGGCCAGGTCATCAGTTACTCCTCCCTGACCCGTACACCAGTCGCCGTGCAGTCCGGTGACCTCGTCTACCGCGAACTGGGGGTACGGGGGTACTGGCTGATCAACTGGGTGCGCAGTGCACCGCGCGCCGAGATCCTGGCCACCTACGGGGAATTGGAGGCCCTGGTGCGCAGGGGCGTCATCTCCGCCACTGTGGCCGCTACCTATCCCCTGGCGGACTTCCGCGAGGCCTTCAAGGCGGCCCGCCAACCGCAACGCTCAGGCAAGGTGCTGTTCACCTTCGACGACGCGTCGCACTAAATCCACCTACACGGCGGCTCTTGTGACGCGGTCTGATTGGCTGAATTGGAATGGTCGGTACGATATCGCGGCTGACCCCAGAAGGTGGCGCGCCGCGCGCCCACCGTCTCGCCAATCGGGTCATGGATGTCGTAGATAGGGTGGGCCGTGGTCGTACGCGCGGTCGAAGATGAAGGTGGACCCGACGAGCGGTCCCATCCCCGCGGTGCGGCGGCGGCCCCGCTCGACCGTCCAGGTCAGCGCGCTGGCGGGTGGTCGAGGCCGCCAACTCCGGGCGGATCGAGCCGTCGGCTTGGCCGTCTTCGATCACGCGGGCCATCCGCCCGGCGATCCCCGTCAGGATCTCGCGGTAGGTGCTCGACACCTGCGGGTCGTAAGCGGCCATCTCGTCGAGCGCCACCAGCAGCGGTTGGTGTTGCCGGTAACCGGCGATGACGCCGACCATCGCCGCGCGTACATCGGCCGGGTCATGTCGGCCGGCGACGTTCCACCAGCGGTTCGCGGCAGCGGCGAGATCGTCGAGCACCCCGACGGTCAGCCTGCCAGCAGAACCTGCCGTCCCGTCAGACCGACTACGACGCCGAACTCGCCGACACCGTTACCCAAATCGTCTGCGCCACACTCTATCTCAGAGCGATTTCGGCGCGCTGAACCCCGCTGACCGCGGCTGCGCGCGCCGAAATCACGAGTTAGAGGGCCACCAGATCGTCGGCGTGCACGGCGGGTCGACGCATTTCCGCGGGTAGGTCCGAGGTCGACCGGCCCAGCATCGGCGCCAGCTCGGTGGCGTCGTAGGCCACCACCCCGCGAGCCACCACGGTGGTATCGGTCGACCGCAGTTCCACCACATCGCCGCCGTAGAACCGGCCGGACACCCCGGTGATCCCCGCGGGCAGCAGCGAGCGGCGCTGGGTGACCACGGCCCGCACGGCCCCGTCGTCGAGGGTCAGGGTGCCAGCCGACTCCGCGGCGTACCGCACCCAGAAGCGCCGGGCCGACATCCGCTGCGGCCTGGCCGCGAACACCGTGCCGACCGAAGCATCCGACAACGCCGCCGATGCGTCGGCCGCCGCCGCCAGCAGTACCGGCACGCCGGCGTCGGCAGCCAGCAGCGCCGACGAGAGCTTCGAGGCCATTCCGCCGGTGCCGAGGCTGCTGCCGCCGCCGGCCACCACACCGGTCAGATCATCGGGGGCCGCCACCTCGGAGATGAAGCGCGCGTTGCCTTTTCGTGGATCGGAGTCGTAGAGGCCGTCGATATCCGACAGCAGTATCAAGGCATCGGCGCCGACCAGGTGTGCCACCAACGCCGACAGCCGGTCGTTGTCGCCGAACCGGATCTCGTTGGTGGCCACCGTGTCGTTCTCGTTGACGATCGCCACCGCGTGCAGCGAGCGCAGCCGGTCCAGGGTGCGCTGGGCGTTGGTGTGCTG
>JBEVHL010000354.1:0-13493 GCA_040511255.1 Mycobacterium sp.
TCGCCGCGCCAGACGGTGATCGCCGGGCCGCCGGCAGACGTCGACGCAGTGATCGCCCAGGTGGCCGCCCAGGACCGGCTGGCCCGACGCATCGACGTCGACGTGGCCTCCCACCATCCGGTGGTCGACCCGATCCTGCCCGAGTTGCAGGCGGCGCTGGCCGCCGGGCTGGCCCCCAAAACTCCCCGGATCCCGATCCTGTCCACCGTCGACAACGCCGGTCCCACACCGGTTTTCGACGCGCAGCACTGGGTGGCCAACCTGCGCAACCCCGTGCGGTTCAGCCAGGCGATCGCGACCGCCGGCGCGGACAACGCCACGTTCATCGAGATCAGTCCGCATCCGCTGCTGACCCACGCCATCTCAGACACCCTGGGCGAGGCGCACCACCACAGCCTGGGCACCTTGGCGCGCGACACCGACGACACCGTCACCTTCCACACCAATCTCAACACCGCCAGGCCACCGCGGGAGGACCATCCGGCCGAACCGCACCCGGTCCTGCCCGCCACCCCCTGGCACCACACCCGCCACCGGATCGCCGTCGGCACCACCACCAGCCGGCCCGGCGCCCACCCGCTGCTCGGTATCGGTGTCACGGATCCGGTGAGCGGCCTGCGGATCTGGGAGAGCGCGCTCAGTCCGGACGTGTTGTGGCTGGGCGATCACCGGGTGGGCGACGCCTGCGTTCTGCCCGGGGCGGCCTACGCCGAGCTGGCGCTCGCGGCGGTGACCGCCGCGTTCGGTGCAACCGAGCAGCCATGGACCATCCGCGAGCTCACGCTGGATCAGGTGATGCTGCTGACCGACGGCACCACAGTGGCGACGACGCTGCACGGCGACGAGTCCAAGCCCAGGGTGGAAATCCGTTCGCGCAGCGGTGATTCCGGCTGGACCACGCACGCCACCGCGATGTTGGAGCGCGACCCGCAGCCACCCGGCCAGCCACCGAGTGTCGGCGAGCTCACCGCACTCGACCCGGAGGACCTGTACCGGCAGCTGCGCAGCGCAGGCCAGCAGCACGGTCCGGCGTTCCAGGGCATCGTCAGCCTCGGTGTCTCGGATTCCGGGGTGGGCAGCGCCGCGGTCCAACTGCCGTCGTCGGCCAAGGCCGCGGCACGGCGGTTCCTGCTGCACCCGGTGATGATGGACATCGCGATGCAGACGCTCGGCGCCGGCCAGGTGGGCGCCGCGGCAGGCGGGGCCGACATGATCCTGCCGGTCCGACTGGCCGGGGTCCGGGTCTACGGCGACCTGACCACTGGCGTCCGCGCCATCTCCGCGCTGCGGCCCACCGCACGTCCGGACCGGTTCGTCGGGCAGGTGGTGCTCACCGACGCCGACGGTCGCGTCCTGCTGGAAATCGACGAAGTCGACATGGCGGTGCTGCATGCCTCGGGACGCGGTACGCAACTCACCAACCGGCTGTTCACCCTGGACTGGGAGCCGGTGGCGCTGAGCACGCCGGCGGGCGCCCTGGCGGCGGTGCTGGTGGTCGGCGACCCCACGCTGCTGTCCGGTCTACCCGAGGCCACCTACCGCCAGGTGGTGCCCGCCGACGACCTGAACGAACTCCGAGAGGCATTGGCGCGCAAAGATATCGCGTGGGATGCCATCGTGGTGGCCTGCCCGCCCAGGTCGGTGGACGAGGCGCTCAGCGACACCGAGCAGCTCGCATTGGCGCAGTCGCGGACGTTATTGATCTCGGAGATCGTCAAGGCGGCACAGCACACCCCCCGGTTGTGGCTGGTCACCCGGGGCGCCCAGCAACTCGCCGCCGGCGAGCGGGTCACCTTGGCGCAGACCGAGCTTCGCGGCATCGTCCGGGTGCTGCTGTTCGAGCATCCCGAACTGAAGGCCGCGATCATCGACGCTGACGCCGAAGGCAACGGCTCGGCACCCGCACTGGTGGCCGAACTCCTTGCCGCGCCTGGTGACGACGAAGTGGCGCTGCGCGACGGCCACCGGTCGGTCCATCGCCTGGTCCCGGCACCCACCACGGCCACCGGCGAGCTGGTCGCGCAAACTCACCGCACCGTCGTCGACGTCGATAGCGGTGGCGCGGTCCAGCTGCAGATCGGCGCACCCGGACAGTTCGACACGCTCCGGATGCACGCCGCGACGCGGACACCGCCGGCCGCCGATCAGGTCGAGGTCCGGGTCATCGCCGCGGGCCTCAACGCCACCGACGTACGCAAAACCACCGGCCTGGGGTTCGAATGCGTCGGCGTGGTGACCGCGCGCGGAGCCGATGTCGACCGCGTCGAGATCGGCGAGCGCGTCATCGCGTTCGGCTCCGGCACCTTCGGTTCGTACCTGACCACGCTGGCCGACCACGTGGTGCCTGCCCCCGACTGGCTGCCGGATCTGCCAGCCGCGGCAATCGGCGTCGCCTACCTCACCGCATGGCACTCGCTGTGCGAGGTCGGTCGACTCGGCGCCGGGGAGCGGGTGCTGATCCATTCCGCTGCCGTCGACACCGGACTTGCCGCGGTGTCGGTCGCGAAGATGGTCGGGGCTCGCATCTATGCCACGGCAGGCTCGGAGAGTCAACGCGAAGAGCTACGTGCCCTCGGCGTCGACTATGTGGGCGACTCCACAAGTCTGGACTTCGCCGACGAAATCCTGCACGCCACTGATGGTTACGGCGTCGACGTGGTGCTGAACTCGTTGCCGGGCGAGGCGGTTCGGCGCGGCGTGCAGCTCCTGGCGCCCGGCGGCCGGTTCATCGAACTCGGCGCGGCGGACCTCTCCGCTGATGCGTCGCTGGGGCTGGCGGCGTTGGCCAAGAGCGCCTCGTTCTCCGTCGTCGACATCGAGATGAACATCCGACTCCGACCACAGCGGTATCGGCAACTGCTGCAACAGATTCTGGACCACATCGCCGACGGTGAGCTGCCGGTGCTACCCGGCATCGAGATCCCACTGGCCGGTGCGGCCGACGCGTTCCGGTTGATGGCATCCGGTACGCAGCACGGCCGGATCGTCATCTCGGTCCCGGCGAGCGGCCAGGTCGAGGCCATCGCCGCCCCGCCGCCGGTACCACTGGTCCGCAGCGACGGTGGCTACCTCGTGGTGGGCGGTATGGGCGGCCTCGGCCTGGTGTTCGCGCGGTGGCTCGTCGCGCAAGGCGCGGGAATGGTTGTGCTGAACGGTCGTTCGTCGCCCGGCGCCGATGCCACCGCAGCCATCGAGGAGATGACCGCCGCCGGCGCTCGCATCGAGGTCGTCACCGGTGACATCGCCGAACCGGGTACCGCCGAGCTGTTGGTGACCGCGATCCGGGATGCCGGCTTTCAGCCGGCCGGCGTGCTGCACAGCGCGGTGGTGCTGGCCGACGAGATCGTGCTGAACATGACCGAAGCGGCGGCCGCGCGGGTGTTCGCGCCCAAGGTGGCAGGCAACTGGTGGTTGCACACCGCCACAACCGATCTCGACCTGGACTGGTGGATCACGTTCTCCTCGGCGTCCTCGATGCTCGGTACCCCGGGTCAGGGCGCCTACTCGGCGGCGAACGCGTGGGTCGACGGCCTGGTGGATCACCGGCGTGCCCTGGGCCTACCTGCCGTCGGGATCAACTGGGGACCGTGGGCCGAGGTCGGGCGCGCTCAGTTCCTGGCCAGTCTCGGCATCTCGATGATCACCGCCGACGAGGGGATGGCGGCCGTGGCACTCGTGCTGGCCGCCGACCGGTCCCACACCGGGGTGTTCAGCCTCGATGCCAAGCAATGGTTCGAATCGTTCCCAACCACCCAGGACTCGTCGCTGTTCGCCGGGCTGGCCGAGTCGGTGACCGTCGACCGGGGTGCGGTCGGGCGGATCCGCGCCGAACTCGACGCCGCCGATCCAGCCGATCGACCCGGCCGGCTGGCCGCGGCGATCGCCGACGAGATCCGGTCGGTGCTGCGCTCGACGGAACGGCTGGAGCAGGACCAGGCCCTGGAATCGCTCGGCCTGGATTCGCTGATGGCACTGGAACTGCGCAACCGGCTCGAAGCGGCCCTGGGCATCTCGTTGCCCGCCGCACTCATCTGGGCCTACCCGACGATCTCAGGTCTGGCCGGTGCGCTGTATGAGCGGATGGGTTACCGCGCTGCCACCGAAGAGACTCCAACCAAGGCTGCGTCCGGGCTCGGTGCCCGTGCGCAGCAGCGTGCCCTCGCCAGGCGGGGCGCTACGCAACGCAGACGGAAAGGTCAAGAGTGACGATAGAAGAGGCTCCGTCGAACTCCATCGCGGTCATCGGGATGGCAGGGCGCTTCCCCGGCGCCGATTCGGTGACGGCGTTCTGGGACAACCTGAGCCAAGGGGTGGAATCCATCGTCACCCTGTCCGAAGAGGCGTTGACCGCCGCCGGGGTCAGTGCCAAGACACTGGCCGATCCCGGCTACGTCCGGCGGGCGGCCACCGTCGACGGCATCGAGGAGTTCGACGCGGAGTTCTTCGGGATGACGCCGTACGCCGCGCGGATGACCGACCCGCAGCAGCGGTTGTTCCTGCAGACCGCGTGGCACGCGTTCGAGGATTCCGGGTACGACCCCGCCGGCTACGACGGGGTGATCGGCGTCTTCGGAACCAGCTCGGCCAGTGGGTATCTGCTGTACAACCTGATGTCGCATCGCGATCCGAAGGTGATGGTCGGCGAGGGCCTGTCCGTCGAGATGGTCAACCTGTCGATGCAGAACGACAAAGACTTCCTGGCGACGCGGGTCTCGCACCAGTTCAACTTGCGCGGCCCCAGTTTCTCGGTGCAGACCGCCTGTTCGTCGTCACTGGTCGCGGTGCATTTGGCCTGCCAGAGCCTGCTGTCGGGGGAAACCGACATGGTGCTCGCCGGGGCTGCCTCACTGCGGGTGCCCCACCAGGTCGGATACGGCTACGAGCCGGGCGCGATCGTGTCGCCGATGGGCCACTGCCGGCCCTTCGACGCAGGCGCCGACGGCACGATCTTCGGCAGCGGGGTCGCCGCGGTGGTGCTCAAACCGCTGCAGGCCGCCCTCGACGACGGTGACCGGATCCACGCCGTCATCCGTGGCTCGGCGATCAACAACGACGGCTCGGTGAAGATGACCTATGCGGCGCCGGCCATTGCCGGACAGGCAGAGGTGGTCGCCGAAGCGCATGCCGTCGCCGATGTCGACGCCTCGACGATCGGGTTCGTCGAAACCCATGGCACCGGCACCCCGATCGGGGACCCGATCGAAGTGGAAGCCCTGCGTCAGGCCTTCGAGGTCTCGACCGAGCCGCGCTCGGCGCCGTGTGTGCTGGGTTCGGTGAAGTCGAACATCGGCCACCTCGAGGTGGCCTCGGGCATCACCGGACTCGTCAAGGCCATCCTGTGCCTGAAGAACAAGGCGATTCCCGCCACCCTGCACTACACCTCGCCGAACCCGGAACTGCATCTGGAAGACACTCCGTTCGTGGTGCAGAACCATTACGCGCCTTGGAAATCCGACGTGCCACGTCGGGCCGGGGTGAGTTCGTTCGGCGTCGGTGGCACCAACGTGCACGTCGTCCTGGAGGAGGCCCCGCAGGCTGCTCCCACGCCGGCGCCCACGGGTCCCCAGGTGCTGTTGCTGTCGGCGCGCAACGCCGAATCGCTGCAGGACGCCAAGGCCGCGCTGGCCGCCGAACTCCTCCGTGACGAGCACCTGCGGATGCCGGACGTGGCTTTCACGCTGGCCGGCCGACGGGCACACGAGTTCCGGCTGGCCGCCGTCGTCACCGACCACGCAGGCGCCGCCGCCGTACTGACCGCCGCCGAACACGACAACGTCTCGATCAGCCAGTGCCCGCAGGGCGTGGTGGCCGGCACCGACCGGGTGGCGTTCCTGTTCCCCGGCCAGGGTGCGCAGCACCTCGGCATGGCCCGCGGTCTGTACGACACCGAGCCGGTCTTCCGGCAGACCTTCGACCGGTGTGCCGCCGGCTTCGCCGATGCACTCGGCATCGACGCCAAGGCCGACGTGTTCGACGGATCCAGCCTGGAAGCGCTCAACGTGGCCCACCCGGCGCTGTTCACGGTGGAATACGCACTGGCGCAATTGATCCAGTCCTACGGCGTCACCCCCACAGCGGTCGCCGGACACAGCGTGGGCGAGCTGGTCGCCGCGACGGTGGCGGGAGTGTTCGACCTGCCCACGGCGATCAAGGTGATCTCCCTGCGCGCCCAGCTGATGCACGCCGCACCGGGTGGCGCCATGGTCGCGGTGGCCGCCACACCCGAGGACATCGCGGAGTATCTGACCGGCGACGTCGATGTCGCCGCAATCAACGACCCGGGCAGCTGCGTGGTGGCCGGCCCCGATGCCGCCGTCCGGGAGTTCACGAATCGCCTGACCGCACAGGGCATCCTGGCTCGACGCGTGCGCAGCTCCCACGCGGGCCACTCCCAGTCGATGGACCAGGTGCTCCCACCGTTCGCCGAGTACCTCGCGACGGTGACGCTGAATGCACCACGCATCCCGATGCTGTCCAACATCACCGGCACCTGGATGACCGACGAGGAAGCCACCGATCCCAACCGCTGGGCCAGGCACATCCGGTCTACCGTGCGGTTCGCCGAAGAACTGGCCGTCCTGCTCGGCGATCCGCACCGGGTGCTGGTCGAGGTGGGACCCGGCGGCAGCCTGACCGGTTCGGCAGTGCGCCTGCCGGAGTGGTCGGACACCCACCGCGCGATTCGCCCGATGCGACATCCCCTGCAGGACAGGGACGATCGCGAGGCCTTCCTGCTGGGGCTGGGACAGCTGTGGGCGGCCGGTGTCGACGTGGACTGGGCTGCCGTGCACGGCGAGCAGGCCCGGCGGGTGTCGCTGCCGGGGTATGCCTTTGCCCGGCAACGGCATTGGGTCGACCCCGCGACGGTGTTGCCGTCGACCAGCCCCGCCCGCAACGGTGCGGCGGATACCCAAGCGCCACCGGCAGGAGCCGCCGCAGCCGCCGCAGCAGATCCCCGCTCGCAGATGCAGGCCACACTGCAGGGCATCTGGTCACAGTGCCTGGGCGTCGTAACGGTCAAGCCGAGTGACAACTTCTTCGAACTCGGCGGTGACTCGCTGGTGGCGATCGGGGTCGCGATGACCGCGTCGCACCAAGGTGTCGACCTGACACCGCAGGACCTCTACGACCATCCGAGCCTGGCGGCGCTGGCCGACGCCCTCGTCGCCCGGTTTGCGTCCGGCGGACTGGGCGGTCAGATCAACGTCGACCTGAATTCTCCTGTTCCGCCCAACATTCAGCGCTTCCTGGAGGACGGGCTGGCCGAGCCGGGTCGCTGGCGGGTGCCGCTGGTGTTGCGGCTCGACGCACAGGTGAGCTCCGAAGACGTCCGCAGCGTATTGACCGCGGTGATCAACCACCATGACGCGCTGCGCACCCGGGTGGTGAAACGGGCCGGCGCGTGGGAGCAGCAGATCGCCGAACCCGGCGACCACCTCGAACTGGCCCTGCTGTCCTTGCCTGCCGACGTCCAACCGGACACTGCGCCCGAGCGTGAGGCGTTGACGGCGATCATCACCGACGCCCTGGCCGGCCACGACCTGACCAGCTGGCCACTGACGGCCAGCTATGTCACCGGGGTGCAGGCAGACGCGCGGTTCCTGGTGCTGACGGTGCACGGGATGATCGACGACGCCACCTCGCGCGAGGTGCTGCTGACCGATCTGCTGACCGCGTTCACCCAGCGGCTGGCCGGTGAGGACATCACCCTCGAAGCGGCTTCGGCGAGTTGGCGGGAATGGTCGCAACGCTGCGCGGCACTGGCGGCGCACCCCGCGGTGCTCGATCGCCGCGACTACTGGATCGACAACGCCACCAAGGCGACACTGCGGTTGGCGCAAGCAGCCGCCCCTGGTCAGCCGGACGGGGCCCCCAGCGTCGACGACCTGACCAGGCTGGCGACGGTGTTGACCCTCGAACTGACCTCGCAGGTCGACAACGCCCGACGGCTGCTGCAGTCGTCGACCGAAGAGCTCCTGCTGGCCGCGCTGGCCCGGACGGTGGCTGCCACCGTCGGCGACGGAGTGCTTGCGGTCGACCTGGTCGGCCCCGGGCGGTCGGTGCTGCGGCCCGAGGTCGACCTGCACCGCACCATCGGCTCTTTCGCCACGATCTACCCAATTGCGTTGCCGTGCATGGATACTGCAGGCGCCAGCTCGGTGCAGTTGCTCGAGGAAGTCAGCCGGACCGTCAAGGCGGTGCCGCACCACGGGATCGGGCACGGGCTGCTGCGCTATCTGCACGCCCCGACAGCGGTCACCTTGGCGGCCGTCGCGCCGCCGGACGTCTTCGTCTCCTATCTGGGCATGATCCCGGAATGGCAGCGCACCGATGCACCCGTGCAGTTCGACAGCGACACCGACGTGGCGGTCCGGGACACTCCGCCGGGTCTCGGCCATGCCATCGAACTGCGGGTCTACCGGCATGGCGGCGTGCTACACATTGACTGGTGGTACGACAGCCGGCGGGTAGGCAGCCACATCGCCGAGGACCTCGCCGAGCGGTTCCCGTACACGCTCATCGGGCTCATCGACGAAGCGGTCACCGGGGACGACGACAGCGATGATGACGACGAGGACGAGGCACTCGCCCTGGTGGACCTCTCGGCCGCTGTCTTCGACGACGAGTAGGTAGGACGGATGGCGAAGTCCGACAAGGGTGCCAAGAAGGGCGTGTCCGTCGAACGCCTGGGCAAATCGTTCGGTTCGGTTGCGGCCCTGCGTGATATCTCCTTCCACGTGGGCCGCGGCGAGGTGGTCGCACTGCTCGGTCCCAACGGTGCGGGTAAGACCACCACCGTGGAAATTCTGTCGACGCTGACCACCCCGGATCGGGGCCGGGCCAGCGTCGCCGGACACGACGTGGTCAGGAACCCGGCACTGGTGCGGCGAGCGCTCATGCTCACCGGGCAGCACGTCGCGCTGGACGACATGCTCAGCGGCTATGAGAACCTGGTGATGTTCGGCCGACTGCAGGGACTGGCGAAGTCTGCGGCACGCAGCCGGGCCCGCGATCTGCTCAGCGAGTTCGATCTGGAGCTGGCCGCCGGTCGCCGGGTCGGCACCTATTCCGGCGGGATGCGCCGACGCGTCGACATCGCCTGCGGGCTGGTGGTCCGCCCCGAAGTGGTGTTCCTCGACGAGCCGACCACCGGGCTGGATCCGCGTAGCAGGCAAGCGATCTGGGACCTGGTCACCACCTTCAAGGGCGCCGGTATCGCAACGCTGTTGACCACGCAGTATCTCGAAGAGGCCGATGCACTGTCCGACTGGATCGTCGTGATCGACCATGGCAGCATCGTCGCGCAGGGCACCGCCGACCAACTCAAGAAGCGCACCGGCGGCACCTTCTGCGAGATGGTGCCCCAGAATCCGGCCGACCTGGGCGCAATGGTGCACGCGCTGGGGCCGCTGCTGCCCGCCACCAGCCGGGCCGCCCTTACCCGGGAGTCCGACCGCATCACCATGCCTGCGCCGGACGGACCCAAAACGCTCAGTGCCGCACTGTGGCGGTTGAATTCGGCGAACATCGAGCTGGCCGACATCATGTTGCGCAAGCCGTCGCTCGACGATGTGTTCCTCGCGCTGACCGACGATTCGTCGGCCACCCGCCCGATGAAGAAGAGCATGGCCGGTGAGGCGCGATCGTGACCGCACTGACCGGGGCACGGCCCACTCCGTCCACCGTGCAGCAGTGGTGGGTGCTGACCACGCGGATGGTCGCCCCGACGCTGCGCAACGGCGAGGTGGCGGTCGGTGTGGCCGCGTCCGCGGCGGTGACGGCGAGCTTCTACATCCCGCTGAACCGGCTGATGTCCGGCCCGGACCTACCGATGAGCAGCTATGCGCAGTACCTGATGCCGCTGATTGCGTTGCAGGCTATTGCGTTTGCGTCGGTATCCACGGCGTTCCGGGCGGCGACCGACTCGGTGCAGGGGCTCAACCGTAGGCTGCAGGCGCTGCCGATCGGCTCGCTGACCCCGGTGGCCGCCAGGATCACGGCCAGTGTCTACCGCTGTGCGATCGGGCTGGTGGTCGCGTTGGCCTGCGGCTACGTCATCGGTTTCCGGTTTCATCGCGGACCGCTGGAAATCGTGGGGTTCTGTCTGTTGGTGCTGCTGACCGGCATGGCCCTGGCGTTCCTCGGTGATGTCATCGGCACGAACTCGCGCAACCCGGCGGCGACCACGCAATGGTTGCTGTTGCCGCAGTTGATCTTTGGTTACCTGTCGGTGGGACTTCAACCGCTGCACCGGTTTCCCGACTGGATCCGGCCCGTGGTTCGCGATCAACCGGTGTCGCAACTCGTCTACGCCATGCAGTCCCTGGCCGGTGACACCGGACAGTGGGCGGTGCCGGTGTCCTGGTCGGTGGTGGGTCCGGCCGTGGCCTGGGTGGTCGCCATCTTCCTGCTGACCCTGCCGTGGGCGGTTGTGGTTTACCGGCGGAGGACCTGATGGCGACGCTCAAAGTACTGTCGGCGCCCCGCAGGATGGATGGCGCCGGGAACTATTCGGAGTATTCGCTGCGAAATCTGTCGGTCCAGACCCAGGTGCTCACCCAGCGGTTGCTGATCCGGTTGGTCCGCAACCCCATCACGATCGTGCATGCGCTGGTGTTGCCCGTGGGCTTCCTCGTCACGCTCAATGTCGTGCTCGGCGACTCGGTCACCGCCGCGACGGGGGAGGACGGACTGTTCCGCAGCGTGCCGCTGGTGGCGATGTTGGCGGCGATCTCGGGTGCGACGGCGGGCACCATCGGCTTGACCAGCGAGCGGGTGGAAGGATTTCTGTCCCGGATGTGGGTGCTGCCGGTGCACCGTGCGGCCAGTCTGTTGGCCCGGCTGTTCGCGGAGATCATCCGATTGTTCGTGACGACGCTGGTGATCCTGGGCACGGGCCTGCTGCTGGGATTCCGATTCCATCAGGGGGTGGCGGCCGCGGTGTTGTGGGTGGCGGTTCCGGTGATCTTCGGGGTGGCGTTCGCAGCGGTGGCCAACACGGTGGCCCTGTACTGGCCCAAACCCGCTCTGGTGGAGGCGATTCAGATCGTCGGGATGATCGGCACGTTCTTCTGCACCGGGCTGGTTCCGGTGGACAAATACCCGGGCTGGGTGCAGCCGCTGGTGCACTATCAGCCAATGTCCACTGCCGTCGACGCGATGCGGGGGTTGTCGGTCGGTGGGCCGGTGCTCGCGCCGATGCTGCTGACGCTGGCGTGGTCGGTGGGGCTGGTCGCGGTCTGTGTAGGGCCGATCATGGTCGGCTATCGCCGGGCCAGCACCAGCAGATGACGAGGAGTACTCAAAAGTGTTTGGCTCAATACCGATTCGCTACCTGTCGCGCACCGAGGAGATCTTCGCCACGGGCCGCAACTTCATCGGGATCACCTTGTCGCTGACCGGCCGGTTCGATGTGGCTGCCATGTCCGAGGCGTTCGACACCTTGTTGCAGGTGCACCCCGTGCTCGCCGGTCAGCTGGAACCGGCCGCCGACGGCAGGCACCAGTTGGTCGCCGACGAATACGAACACCCCGGCATCTGGCTGGACGGCGAGCAGCTACCGGATCAGTCGGTGGCGCTGGTCAACCTGCGGGTGCTCGCGGGCGACGAGCGCTCCGAGGTGACGCTGTACACCCACCATGCGATGGCCGATGCGCATCATCAGTTCGCGTTGCTGGAGGAGCTGTTCGGCTGGTACACCGACCTGGTCACCGACGGCACGATCGGCCCGGTCAAGGCCGAACCGACGCCGCTGTCGCTGGAGGTGGTGCTCGAGCAGCGCGGTGTCGAAATGCAGAAACAGTCCGGCCTGGAGCGGATGTTCCCGGCGGTGTACGCCTACGAGCTGCCGCCGTCGCGGCGCAATCAGCAGGGCACCGAACCGCTGCCGGTCCGGGTGCCCGGTGCCGAGTGCCAGTTGTCGCGGCAGGACACCAAGGAGCTGTTGGACCTGTGCGCCGCCAATCGGGTCAGTCTCAACGCGTTGTTGGCCGCGGCGATCCTGATGGCCGAGTGGCGGCTGCGCGGTACGCCGCACATCCCGATCCCGTATGTGTACCCGGTGGACCTGCGGTACTTCCTGACACCACCGGTCGGCGCGACGGAATCCACCAACCCGTTGGGCATGGCGACCTATCTGGCCGAGATCAACTCCGGCACCGATGTTTTGAGCCTGGCCACCGACATCGTCGAGACGTTCCGGTCGGATCTGGCTGACGGGGTGATCCAGCAGTCGTTGCTGCACTTCCAGATTCAGTACGGCGGCAACCCGCCGGGACTGCCCGACGTGGTGATGATGACCCAGGGTGGGGAGCTGCCGCCGGTGCGTACGCCGCCCGGGCTGGTGGTGGAGAAGTTCACCACCGAGGTGCTGTTCGCGTCGGCCGCCGTGGTCGACATGTATTCCATCTGCACCTACGACGGGCATCTGCTGATCGAATATCACACGCACGCCGCGGGAATCGAGCGCTACATCGCCGAGATCCGGGATGTGCTGGCAGCCATCCCGGCCCAGTACAAGCTGGTCACTGACTGAGTGGTTGGGGTGGCGGCGATGAGGTGTCAGTAGTCGCTCAGTAGACGATCGAACACCTTCACGCCGAAGTCCAGCGCACTGATGGGCACCCGCTCGTCGACGCCGTGGAACAACGCGGTGAAGTCCAGGTCGTCCGGCAGCAGCATGGGGGTAAAGCCGTAGCACTGAATCCCCAACGGCGCCAGCCATTTGGCGTCGGTGAACGCCGTGCTCAGATAGGGCAGCACGAAAGCGGTCTCGTCTTCGTCGCGTAGCGCGGACCCGATTGCCTCCAGCAATGCCGAGTCAAGGCGGGCCTCCACGGCCGCCCCATGGTAGATCTCTTCGAATCGGACATTATCCCCTGCGAGGCGGGTGATCTCGTCGCGGAACTGAGCTTCACTGCCTGGCAAGAACCGCCCATCGATGGTGGCTTCGGCGGTCGCCGGCACCACGTTGGTCTTATAGCCCGCGTGCAGCTGGGTCGGGTTAACGGTGTTGCGCAGACCTGCCCGCATCATTCTGCTCAGCGGGCCGAGCCGGTCTATCAGTTCGCCGGTGGTGGCGTGCGGCAGGTGGAGCACACTGCGCAGCCGGTCGAGCATCGCTGTGGTAGCCGCAGTCGGGATCTCCTGTCCGATGTGGCCTGCCACGCGTGACATCGCGTGGACCAGGTGCGCGACCGGATTGTCGGGGTTGATCATGCTGGCATGCCCGGCGCGTCCATCGGCGACCACGCGCGACCACCAGACGCCCTTCTCGGCAGTGGCGACGAGGTAGGCCCGGTGCTCGTCGGACAGGGTGTGGCTGAAACCGCCCACTTCGCCGACGGCTTCGGTGCAGTCGGCGAAAAGCTCGGGCTGTTCACGGGTCACGTAGCCCGCGCCGAGCTGGCCGCCGGCTTCTTCGTCGGCAAAGAAGGCCACCACGAGGTCCCGCCGCGGCTGTTGGCCGCGGCGGTACATCGCGGTCAGCGTGT
>JBEVHL010000355.1:0-2865 GCA_040511255.1 Mycobacterium sp.
AACTGGACCGGTATCCCGGTGTTCAAGCTCACCGAGGAAGAGACCACCCGGCTGCTCCGCATGGAAGATGAGCTGCACAAGCGGATCATCGGCCAGGAAGATGCCGTCCGCGCCGTCTCGAAGGCCATCCGTCGTACCCGCGCCGGTCTGAAGGACCCCAAGCGCCCGTCCGGCTCGTTCATCTTCGCCGGCCCGTCCGGTGTCGGTAAGACCGAGCTGTCCAAGGCGCTGGCGAACTTCCTGTTCGGCGACGACGACGCGCTCATCCAGATCGACATGGGCGAGTTCCACGACCGCTTCACCGCGTCGCGGCTCTTCGGTGCACCTCCCGGCTACGTCGGCTACGAAGAAGGCGGCCAGCTGACCGAGAAGGTGCGGCGCAAGCCGTTCTCGGTGGTGCTGTTCGACGAGATCGAGAAGGCCCACCAGGAGATCTACAACACGCTGTTGCAGGTCCTCGAAGACGGCAGGCTCACCGACGGCCAGGGCCGCACGGTCGACTTCAAGAACACCGTGCTGATCTTCACCTCGAACCTCGGTACCTCGGATATCTCCAAGGCCGTCGGACTCGGGTTCACCCAGGGTGGCGGCGAGAACAACTACGAGCGGATGAAGCAGAAGGTCAACGACGAGCTGAAGAAACACTTCCGCCCGGAGTTCCTGAACCGTATCGACGACATCATCGTCTTCCACCAGTTGACCAAGGACGAGATCATTCGCATGGTCGACCTGATGATCGGTCGCGTCGGCAAGCAGCTCAAGGCCAAGGACATGACCATGGAGCTGACGGAGAAGGCGAAGTCTCTGTTGGCCAAGCGCGGGTTCGACCCGGTGCTGGGTGCACGCCCGCTGCGGCGCACCATCCAGCGCGAGATCGAGGATGCGCTCTCGGAGAAGATCTTGTTCGACGAGGTCGGTCCGGGCCAGGTCGTCTACGTCGACGTCGACAACTGGGACGGCGAGGGTGCCGGTGAGGACGCGGTCTTCACGTTCGTCGGGACCCCCCGTGCGGAGATCGTCGACGAAGCCCAGCTCGCCAAGGCCGTGCCGACCGGCACGGGCGCGGCTGCCCCGGAGTAGTCGCACTTCAACGAGGAACGGGCGGTTGCCTCACCTGCAAAGGTGGGTGCAGCCGCCCGTTTTCGTCGGTGCGGCACTTACGCAGGAGTCAACGCACCGGAAGCTGCCCGCAACCCCTACACTGCTGATGTAATCGATGAGCGAAGGAATCTGGTGGGAATCCAGAACGGTCGCGCCACTGTGAAAGTCAGACCCGATACTCATCAACCCCGATTACGGGACGCGAACTCCCGAAAGGAATTCCATGCAAAACTCTGAAACTCGCAATGTACGGGCGATCCCGATCGACCTGTCGGCGGCAAAGGCAGCGGTCTGGCTGTCGCTGACGGCGATCCTGGCGCTGATGGTGCTGTACTTCGTCGGTGTCGACCAGGGTGCCACGTCGGTGTTCGGCGACAACATGTACATCCACGAGTTCGTCCACGACGGACGGCATCTCCTCGGCTTCCCCTGCCACTGAGCGGGCGACTCCGAGAACATGGAAAAGCAGATAATTGGGCGCGGCCTGCTGGCCGGCGCCCTGGCCGGTGTGTTCGCGTTCGTCTTCGCGAAGATCTTCATCGAGCCGATCATCGGCCGTGCCATCGACTTCGAAGACGGCACGGCGGCCGCCCACGAAGCGATGGAGACGGCGGTCGGCGGCCACAGCCATGGCGATGCCGGCGGTGAACTGTTCAGCCGCGGTGTGCAGTCCACCATCGGGATGGGCTTCGGTGTGGTGGCCTTCAGCGTGGCCATGGGGGCGCTTTTCGCGGTGGTGTACTGCGTGGTCTACGGCCGCGTCGGCAACATCTCGGCGCGCGCGTTGTCGGTGCTGGTCGCCGGGGGCATGCTGATCTCGGTCTGGGTGGTACCGGCGCTGAAATACCCGCCGAACCCGCCCGCGACCAGCCTGGACGAGACCATCCAGCAGCGCTCACTGCTCTACCTGCTGATGGTCGGCTTGTCGGCGCTGTTGATGGTCGCGGCGGTCTATCTGGGCCGTCAGCTCAACTCGCGGCTGGGAGCGTGGAACGCCACGCTGGTGGCGGCCGGTGCCTATGTCGTCGCCGTAGTAGTGCTGATGTTGGTGCTGCCGACCATCAACGAAATACCTGGGCCGATGGTCAACGACGCGGGCACCATCGTGTTCCCGGGTTTCCCGGCGGTGGATCTCTACGAGTTCCGGCTCTACAGCCTGACCACCCAGGTGATTCTCTTCACCACCATCGGGCTGACCTTCGCGGCCCTGGTTTCCCGGCTGCTCGAGGGCAAGCGGCAGAACACTGTCTCAGTGTGAGTGAGGTCGTCCGGCTGACCTTCGTGTCCCATGCCATGACGGATGCGATGTCAGCCGGACGATTCCCCACCGATGAGCCGCTCAACGCGATCGGTCACCGCCAGGTCGACGCGGCGATCGATCTCGGACTCGTCGACAGCGCGATCTGCGGGCCGGAGAAGCGCACCCGGCAGACCGCCGAACTCCTCGGACTGAACGCCCGGGTCGATCAACGGCTGGCCGACCTCGACTGTGGCCGCTGGCGCGGCGACGTCCTGGGCGGGGTGAAACCCGAGGACCTCGCCGTCTGGCTCACCGACGTCAAACGGGCGCCACACGGCGGTGAATCGATCGTCGACGTGGTCGCACGGGTGCGCGACTGGATGGAGTCGCTGACCGGGATCCACTCCCGCCTGGTGGCCGTCACCCATCCCGCAGTGATCCGGGCCGCCATCCTGGTGGCGTTGGACGCCCCGCCGAAGTCGTTCTGGCGCATCGATATTGCCCCGGTCAGCCGGACCGTCCTG
>JBEVHL010000356.1:0-11600 GCA_040511255.1 Mycobacterium sp.
TCCGGATCACATCGATTCGAATGCACTACTGAACCGATTCGAGCGGCTCGCGATCGAGCCGAGCAGCATCTCAGGTGATCCGCTCTACCTGTTGACCTGCCATATTCACGACATCCTCGAAACCGTGGAAAGCCTTGGCGAGCTTGAACATCCGATGCTGGAGGTGCTCGAGACGCAGCTCACCGGCCCGCTCGCAGCGCTCGAGCACGAGATCACCAGTGCGCAGGCGTTCAACAGCGCGCTGATCTCGCTGGCGCGCGCCGCGCGGTCGGCAGACGCCGCCTGATTGCGGCGCCGTTGGGAGTGTGATTCACCATCGCGCTTCGTTGCGTTTACCGTCGGTGGTGACTGTGACCGTCTGTCCTACCAACTCACGCGTCTCGGCATCGATAAGCAGGTCTGCGTCGTGCACGCGGGCGAGTGCACGGCCATCGGCAGTATCGAGGACCATTAGTCCCTGCGTGGGAGCGCCGTCCCTGCCGTGGGCGACGGTATAAGCACACACCGTTGCCGGGCCGGACCATTGCGTGAGGACATGCTGACGCAACTGATCGGCATCGACCTCCGATTGCAGCGCGACTGCGTCAGGCGGGGCGCAACCTGCTGCTGAGCCCGGGGTCGATGACCACACGGCGGCAACATGTTTGGCCATGTGCATACCGACACCTGTGATCAGGGTGCGGCCGGGTGACAGTGTCAGTTCGTCGTAGGCGGCAGCGATGGCGTGCATCAGGTAGCCACTGGCCGGCCCGCCCGCGTACGGCAGACCTCCGGTGTTCGTCAGACCCCGCGGGTCGTCGATCGCCAAACCCAGTGCATCGCAGGCCAACCGCAGCGATGACGGGAAGCAGGAATACAGATCGAAGCTGTCGATGTCGTCGAGGTCCACACCTGCGCGCGCCAGTGCATGGCGCCCGGTTACCTCCATCGCCGCCGAGCGCCACATCTGGGCCCGCTCGGCAATACTCGCCGGATCTTCCGCATAAGCCCAGCCGCTGAGGTAGACCCGCCGTTCCTCGGGGACACCGAGTGCATCTGCCTTTTCCCTCGTCGCCACCAGGAGCGCAGCGGACATGTCGACGTCCATCACCGCGACCTCCCGCTTGGTGTAGGGCCAGCCGACGTAACGGTTGTCCGGGGTGACCGTCCCGATGGCCGCAGCGTCGAGTTCCGTCGGATGCCATGCGTATCGGTTGCGGGCGGCGACACGACTCATGGCGGACATCATCGTCGCGGCGTCGGCGGCATCGGACGGCAGCGATGCACCGAGGCGCGCCCGGCGCGCGGTATCCCACAACGGGAATGTCTCCCAGGCCTGCAATACGTCATGGTTGATCTCGGACGGGTGGGGCGGCTCCCAGGGAAAGGGCGACGCCTTTCGGTGATTCCAGGGCAGGCGTTCGCCAGCCTTCTTGGCGGCTCGGACAGTGGCCAGAGCTTCAGCACTGCAGATCACCGCAAGGTCCAGCTCGCCGCGGTGCATCGCGACGGCCGTCTTGTTGATCAAGTCCTGCGGGGTGGTGCCACCGATTCCCGAGTAGAGGCGGTGACGCGGTGCTGCGCCCAGAGCTGTTGCCAGCCGGCCGACGGGGTCGTCGTAGGGCCAGCTCTGGCAATACACGATCTGCAGCGAATCTATCTGGGGTAGAACGCCCTTCAGGCCGGCTGCGGCGGCGGCCTCCCGTGCCCGCTGTTCCCAGCTGATCAGCGGTTCCGGCGCGGATGCCCCCCGTTCGGTGTGCTGTGCTGCACCGATCAGGCACAGCTGCCTGGCATCGCCCATTCCGCTCATCAGGTGCCGGACCACCGCGGTGCGCGCTTTTCAGCGAAGGCCCGTGGCCCCTCTTTGGCATCGTCGGTGGCGAACACCTCTCGCGAGATTCGGCCCTCGTTGCGGTAGGCCTCGCGCATATCCAGTTTCAAGCCCTCCAGGACACTGCGTTTGGTGGCCTGGACTGCCAACGGGGCGTTCTTGGTGATACGCGCTGCATACTCGAATGCGCTGTCCAGCAGTGCTTCCTCGGCTACCACCGCGTTGAGCAGGCCCATCTGCAAGGCGCGGCGCGCGTCGATCAGATCGGCGCACAGTAGGAATTCCATTGCCTGGGCGAAGGGAATCTGGCGTGGCAGCCGCACCGTCGTGCCACCGCCCGCGAACAAGCCTCTGGCTGGTTCCAGGACACCGAAAGTGGCGGACTCGGCCGCGATTCGGATATCGACGCCGCCGAGCATCTCCATCCCACCCGCCACACACGGTCCGTTTACCGCCGCAATGATCGGCTTGTAGATCTTGGTACCGCGCAGCACCGCATCAGTGCCGTCGGACAACGAGTAGCCCTTCACCGATGTCGCCGTTCCCGCCTGCAGTTCCTTGGCCAGTGCGGTAATTTCCGGCACGTATGTCAACAAGTCCGCACCCGACATGAACGACCGGCCCACTCCGGTGAAGATGGCAACCCAGGCGGCGTCGTCTGACTCGAACCGCTTCCACGCTTGCGCAAGTTGGTGGAAGTGCTCGAGGTCGCAGGCGTTCCTGGCCTCAGGGCGGTCCAAGGTGATGAGCACGACATGCTCTGCATCGGGGCGCGCCCCGAGTTCGTAGTGCACCGGCACGAGTCCTACCTTCTTCTCGGGTTTTGTTGCAGTTCAGAGCGTTTCGGAGTCTCCGGCGATGGCTGTGGGTAGGCGCCGATCCGGCCGTGGGCGAGGAACTCATCCCGCAGCCGGTCGCGGTCGGCGCTGCTCATCAGCTGGTAGGCAGCCGACCTGGCTGGGCGCCACCACACCGGGTCGCTGCACAACCACGCTTCGCGGCGCAGCGGCTTCTTATCGATCTTGCCTTGGCTGATCACCGGAAGTTCGGGCATGACCCGGACGAAGCGTGGTGCCCATTTCGTACCCAGGTCGGGTTGCGCATCCAGGAAGGACGCGAAGGCACCCGGGTCGAATGACCGTCCGGGCCGAAGTTCGATGGCCACCAGCGCCTGGTCGCCCGCCAGCGGATCCGGCACCCCGACTACGGCGACGGCCGCGGCGTCCACGAACCGGCCGACGATCCGCTCGACGGGGCTGACCGCGAAGTTCTCGGAATCAACCCGAAGCCAGTCCCCCACGCGCCCGGCGAACCAGAAGACCCCTTCGGAATCGCGATAGGCCAGATCACCCGACCAGAAGAAGCCGTCACGCAGCCGTTCGGACTGCGCTTGCGGGTTGTTCCAATAACCTTCGAAGCTGCCGCCGGCGTCGCGGCGCACCAACTCACCGGTCGCGGCGGTGGCATTACACAGCTTGCCGTCGGAATCGAATTGCGCTGGTTCACATTCCACTCCGGCGTCGTTGACAACCGCGATATCCGCCCCGGCGGGTGCGATTCCGAGCGACCCGGGCTTACCCGCTGGGACGAGCGCTATGCCGCCCTCGCTGGAGCCGTATCCGCTCAGCACCCTGACCCCGAACCGGTCATGGAATTCGGCCGTATCGCGGGGCGAGGCCTCGGGGGCGAGCACCGCACGCAACCGGTGATCGCGATCGTATGGTCCGGGTGGGGTGGCCAGGATGTAGCCGAGCGCTCTGCCCACTGTGGTGGTGAAGGTGGCGCCGCTGGATCGGATGTCGTCCAGCCACGCACCCGCTGAGAAGCGGTCTCGCAGCACCAGCCGGCAGCCGTTTGCAAGAGCGGGAAACAGGCAGGAGTTCAAGGCATTTCCGTGTGCCAACGTCAGTGGGCAGTACAGAACTGCCTTGGGTCCGAAGCTCAATTCAGCAGCGACGCCTGCCAACCTGGCCTGGCTGCACTTGGCAGCCTTGGGCGCCGACGTCGAGCCCGAGGTGAGCAGCAGGAAAAGCAAGGACGAAGGCGGCGGGTCCACCTCGGGCATGGCGGCACCGTCGAAGGCGGCCCACGGCGCATCCTCGACGCGCACCGAGTCGTCGACCAAGTCACCGAGGGTCGCATCGGAAATGACCAACTGGCACGACGTGTGCTCGATGTCGCGGGCCAGTTCTGCGCCACGCCGTGTCGAGTTCACACCGACGATGCAGGCACCGGCCAGTGCTGCACCGAAGATCTGAAAGACGAACTCCGGCAAATTCGGCAGCAGTACACCGATGTGTGGCGGACGATCGGGATCGAGGGTGGCACGCATCCATGCCGCCCGGACTGCGGCTTGAACAACAATCTCACGCCAGGTCCACGACCGACCCTCGAAGACGAGACCGACGTTGTCGTCATCGGCGCGTACGCGGAGCATGGCGGCCACCGTCGGTACGGGTCGATTTTCTGCTGCCGTCATCGCACTCCTGCGTTACCGGGCATAACCATCATGGCGATGCTAACCATTTGAGGGAAATAGCTTTCGTGTTCGGTCACGTTGGTGGACTACTTGGTCAAGGGATCGCGTGGCAGTCCGAGCAGGCGCTCGGCGATGGTGTTGCGCATGATCTCCGACGTTCCTCCGGCAATGGTCAGGCAACGCGCGTAGAGATAGGTTGCCGCCAATTCCGGGGCCGCACCGGTCACCGCGGCGGTACCGGCCAGTGTCATGCCGAGTTCTGTTTGATGCTGGGCATTTTCGGCCGTGAGCAGTTTGGCCACATTGGCCTCCGGGCCGGCTGCAGCGCCCAGGATGGCGCGGCTGGCGCGGCGCAGATTCAACAGTCGCAAGACGTGTGATTCCGCAATGACCTCGCCGGTCCGGCGCGTCAGTGCCGCAGCAGTCTCATCCGCAGCGTTGTCGAGTAGCTTCACCAGCTCGTCGGGTGTGAGCCCGGGAATGCCCTCACCGCCGGCGATGGACACCCGTTCATTGCCCAGGGTCGCCCGTGCCACGGCCCAGCCGCGACCCTCCTCACCAACGACATCAGCATCGGGTACGAAGACCTCGTCGAAGAAAACCTCGTTGAACAGTGCGTCACCGGTGATCTCGCGCAACGGCCTGATTGTCACCCCCGGGCTCGACAAGTCGATCGCCATCATCGTGACACCCGCATGCTTGGGCGCATCGGGGTCCGTGCGCACCGTGGCCAGTCCCCACCGGCACCGCTCGGCCAGACTGGTCCATACCTTCTGTCCGGTGACCTGCCATCCGGCTTCCACCCGCCTGGCAGCAGTACGGACCGCGGCAGCATCCGAACCGGCCCCGGGCTCGGAGAACAGCTGGCACCACATCTCCTCACCCCGCAGAACGGGTTCGATCCAACGCCTGCGTTGATCCTCGGTGCCCGCTTCGGAAATCGTCAGCATCACCCACCCGCTGATACCCAGCGTCGGGATGTCGATGTCGCAGAATTCTTCTTCGATGACCAGCTGCTCGACGGCAGTGGCTTCGCGCCCCCACGGTTTGCGCCAATGCGGCACGAGATAGCCGGATTCGAGCAGGAATTGGCGGCGACGCTCCGCGGGAAGCTGTCGGCAGGTGGTCACCGCCGCCCGCGCGGCGATCCGATAGTCAGCAGCCTCGGACGGCAGGGTGAAGGCTGCCCCCTGAGCCCGCCCGGTGCGCTGCGCGGCGACGATGTCCAGGAGGGGCTCGACGCCGTCCGCGGCCAGAGCGGCAAGTGTTCGCGCGCGCCGAAGATAGAGATGGGCGTCGTGTTCCCAGGTATAGCCGACGCCGCCGTGCAGCTGAATGTTCTTCTGGGCAGTGAAGACCTGCGCGCGGATCGCATGCGCGGACGCCACCGCCCCGGCGAACCATGCGCCTTCGAGGTCATCGGAGCGCGCGGCGTCCCAGGTGGCGGCCGTTGCTTGCTCAGCGGCGATCAACATGTCGGCGGCATGATGCTTGACCGCTTGGAAGCTGCCGATCGTGCGTCCGAATTGTTCCCGCACGGCGACGTAGTCCCGCGCCATCTCGACGCACGCCCAGCTCGACCCGACCGCCTCGGCGGCGGCGAGAATTCGGAAGATGGTGCGGGCCCGGCCCGCTGCCCCACGCATCACGTGGTCAGCATCGACCCGCAGATTGCCCAGCGTCACACTCCCGATCGACCGGGTGCCGTCGAGCGCCGGCAGGGCAGTTACCGACACTCCGTCGGCAGCGGGGTCTACGACGACGACATCGTCGCCGCAGGCGAGCACGAGGAAATCGGCGTCCGGTGCACCCAGCACACACGGATATTCACCGCCGAGCAGGAGATCGGAATCGAGCACCAGCTTCCCGGAAGGACCGAGCGCACCGACTGCGTCGCCGTCAGCCAGACGCGGAAGTGTCTGCTGCCGAAGGGAATCGGTTCCGCACCGGTCGATCACCAGAGATGCGGCCACCGTCGGGAGGAATGGACCAGGACATAGTTCGTGCCCCTGGACTTCGAGCACGATCGCAAGTTCGGCGAGGCCAAACCCGGACCCGCCATACTCTTCGGCGATGGCCAGTCCGTTCCAGCCCAGTTCGGCAGCCTGTCGAAAGAGGTTCCGCCACCGTGCCGATGCGCCGGTGTCATGGGTATCCCGGGCGGCAGCACGGCTCGCACCGCGCGTTAGCGCACCGAGTGCCGCGGTGGCGAGATCGTGATGCTCTTCGGAGATCGCCAGCCTTGAGGGACTCACCGCCGGTCCCCCGTTTCATGGATATCCGGATATCCCATGAGTCCTCCAACATCATTGCGGTAACTGTTATCGTTGCTGTTACCGTAACGATAGCAATCAGCAGGCCGTGGGTTGAGCCCAGGTGGCCGGCATCCTCAGGAAGGCATACCGATGAACGTGAATGACATGGTGCTGGTGAGTGTCGACGACCACGTTGTCGAGCCGCCGGATCTTTTCAAGGACCGGTTGCCCAGCAGATACGCCGACCTGGCGCCGCAGTTCGTCACGAATCCGGACGGCACCGACGTCTGGAAGTACAACGGGGAAACGGTCGCCAACGTCGCCCTCAACGCGGTCGCCGGGCGCCCCAAAGAGGAATACGGAATAGAACCCACCTCATTCACCCAGCTGCGCAAGGGCACCTACGACCATGGCGAGCGCGTCAAGGACATGAGCGCCAACGGTGTACTCGGTTCGCTGTGTTTCCCGTCGTTCCCGCAGTTCTGTGGGCAGCTGTTCGCCCGCACCGCGGACAAGGATGTGGCCCTGGCGATGGTCCAGGCCTACAACGACTGGCACATCGACGAGTGGTGCGGCAGCCACCCCGGCCGCTTCATCCCGTGCGCACTGCCCGCGATCTGGGACCCCGAAGTGATGGCCACCGAGGTGCGGCGGGTGGCCAAGAAGGGTTGTCACGCCCTGACATTCAGTGAGAATCCCTCCAAGCTCGGCTGGCCGTCGATCCACTCGGACCACTGGGATCCAGTCTGGGAAGCCTGCAGCGAGGAGTCCGTCGTGGTGTGCATGCACATCGGCTCGTCATCGCAGTTGACTATTACTTCAGCCGATGCCCCGATGGATGTGATGATCACCCTGCAGCCGATGAACATCGTGCAGGCCGCGGCGGATCTGGTGTGGTCGAAGATGCTGCGTAAGTATCCAGATCTCAGGGTGGCCCTCTCGGAGGGCGGCATCGGTTGGATTCCGTACTTCCTGGAGCGCATCGACTACAACTACGACCGCCATCACGCGTGGACGGGCCAGGATTTCGGCAACAGGCTGCCCAGCGAGATCTTCAACGAGCAGGTGCTGACCTGCTTTATCGACGATAAATTCGGGCTGGCCAGCCGGGAGTATCTGAATATGGACATGGTGACCTGGGAGTGCGATTACCCGCACTCCGATTCCAATTGGCCGCAGTCGCCGGAGATCTTCGAGCAGTCCGTGCTCGGATTGACCGATCACGAGATCGACAAGGTCACCCACCTCAACGCCATGAAGCAGTTTTCCTACGACCCGTTCACCGTGCTCGGTGGCCGTGAGAACTGCACCGTCGGGGCGCTGCGCAAGCAGGTCGAGGGCCATGACGTCGCGATCAGGGCGCAGCGTCGCGAAGGTGACGACGGGTCGCACTCCACCAACGCAGCAGACCTGATGAAGATGGCGACCTCAGCTGCGGAGTAGTTATCCATCATGGTTCGGCCCGGTTGATAAACAGCCGGGCCGAATCGTGCGTGCTTCGGCGTCAGTACGCCTTGCGGTAGTCCGAGTAATTGCCGGGCACCCAGTGACTCTGGTCGTCGGCATTGGTGAACGCGCACAACAGATATAGGCCGTCCGGCGCCTGGGCTACCATGTTGAACTCGCCTTCGCAGCTATCCCCCAGATTCCGGATACCCGCAAGCTGTGGCGAGCGGAAGTACCGCGGGGTGAACCCCCTGGGTGACCCGCAGAAGAAGAGCTGGTCCTGCTCAGTGACCGCAAAGACATAATGATTCGGGTCAGGACAATCCGTACCCTTGACCACACCCCGGGTAATCCCGGGCACACAGTCGATACTGTTGCACGGCAGCACGTTTGGTCCTGCCCCGGGTTCCGCGACGGCTGGGCCGGCACCGAAGCCCGAGATGAGGAGGGCGGCGGCGAGAACATACCGCCCGGCTGTGGGTACTTTCAGTGTCGTACGCATCATGCGCAAGTTTACGGTAAGACTTACGGTTGAAACCGCGTTTCCGTATGTATGATGGGCACGATCATTTCGATGCTCCCACAGGGGCGAAATCTGGAGGGAAGATGGCCGAATCTGGCGCGGCGACGAAGCCCACTTCGTCGATCGCGCGCGGCACCAAAGCCAAGCGGCGTCCTCGCGGGTCTCTTGATATCGAGGAGATCGTCACGGGCGCATTCGAATTGGCAGAGGACGTCTCCATCGCCGGGTTGAGTATGCCGGCGCTGGCCAAACACCTCGATGTTCCGGTGACCAGCATCTACTGGCACTTTCGCAAGAAAGAGCAGTTGCTGGACGCGATGACCGAGCGTGCCACCAGGCAGTACCACTTCACCAATCCGTTCCTCGACGGCGGTACCTGGCAGGACGCGCTTCGCACCCACTTCCGCAAGATGCATCTCGTGTTCCGGGAGAATCCGGTGCTCTGTGAGCTCATCCTGATGCGCACCGGCGAGCTCAGCGCCGAGTCCACCCATACCTCTGTCGCAAATTTAGAGACCGTTATCCAGACGATGGTGGACGCAGGGTTCAGCCCCGATGATGCACTGAGCGTCTATGGTGCACTGTCCGCGCACAGCCGCGGTACGTCGATGATCGAACATCTCAACGCCAGCCAACGTCAGGGTATCCGCCGCCCGACCGGCGTAACCACAGATCATCCGTTGCTCAACGAACTTGAGTACAAAGGACATTCGATCGACGGCCTGGAATTCGAGTTCACACTGGAAGCCATCATCGGTCGGGCCGAAAATATCCTCTCTCAGTCCGTCAAGAAGAAGCCCGCTCGCCGCAAATAGCGCTGGTCGTCACCGGCCGCTGAATACCAGGTCCCGCCACGACTGTGGGCCGGGGCCGGCGGCCAGGTCTGTCTGAACGTAGCGGTTACCGTCGGAGCCGATGTATGCCCCGGTCTTGGGGTCGTACTTGGCCGCGCCGAACGTCGGTGCATCCCCACGCGGTGTGGTGTCCGAGTTCGGAGTCGGCTGCGGCGCAGCGGGATCCGACGGTGACGGTGCTATCTCGGCAGGGGGTGGTAGAGGCGTTTCCCCGGCGGCCGGCGGCAAATCGGCGCCGGCGCCTGACTCAGGCATCGGGGCACCGTCTGGGACGGGAACCAGATTGGTACGCACGTCCGGCTCCTGGGGTGGCACGCCCTGCTCCTCCAGACCTGGGTCGCGCGGATTCGGGCCAAACACCGGTTGCCGTTGTGCCAGCGGCTCGTAGGGCTTATCGCTGTAGCAGATTTCCACTGTCGGCGCGCGCTTGCCCGGCACGCCCATGCAGGGCAGATTCCTGGCACCGCGAACGGCGATCGGTGAATCCTGGGGCAACTTGCAGTACAGACCGTCCGGGCTGTCCACTGAACTGGTCTCCCCCGGCGGACGCCACTGGCTAAACGGCAGGAAGCCGACCGTGCACGGCGGTCCGTCGGCGACGAGGAGTCGGAAATCCGACGGCGTCATATTCCCCAACTTGGGGTTGTTGTTCCCGCCTGCCGCCTGGGTGACGGCAATCATCGGGGGCAGCAGGAGCAACACCTGCTCCAGCGACGCGTTGTAAGTGACCCCCACTTGACCGAGCGTGGTGAGGTTCGCCAGCAACACCGGTAGCGTCGGCCGCAGATCGTCCAGCAATGCTGTTGTCTGGTTGGCGAATCCAGGCGTTTCCTTCAGCACGGTACGCAGTTGAGGGTCATCGGTCACGACCTGCTTGCTGAAGCCTGCCAGGCTCTGGGCCCATTGTCTGATGTCGGCGCCGCTCGTGGTCTGCGTGTCCAGTAGCGGGCCGCTCTGGTCGATCAACGTGCGCATCGGGTCGGAGACCCCGTTGACGGAATCGACGACGGTGGACGAAGCGTCGAGCAGACGGCCGAGGTCGTCGCCCGAACCGTTGAACGCTTTGAATGACTCATCGAGCAGCGCGCTGAGCTGATCTTTGGGAATGGTGTCAACCAACGCGCTGAGCTGGGTCAGCATCGGTCCGACTTCCTGCGGAACGGACGTGTCGACCTGTGCGATCACCGAACCGTCGTGCAGATACGGGGCCGAATCGTGCCGTGGCCGTAGATCGAGGTACTGCTCTCCCACCGCGGACACGCTGCGCACCTGTGCTGCCACATCCGCCGGCACCTTCGGCTCGCTGTCGATGGACAGCGTCGCGACGGCTCCGCCGCCGGGCCGCAGGTCGACGGAGGTGACCTTGCCGATCTGGATGCCGCGATAGGTGACGTTGCTGAACCGGTACAGGCCACCCGTCGCAGCCAGATCGACTGTCACGTCGATCTTGCCGATGCCCAGGAACGTCTGCACCTGGATGTAGCGCACCCCCATGACCACAAACCCGACGAGGGCCAATATCCCGAAGATCGCCAGCTGGGTGCGGACAAAGCGCGATAGCAGCACTACCCACTCCCCTCTTGCGCACCTTGCGGCGGTGGCGGCGGCACGGCGGGATCAACCGGCGGAGCCGCGGCCGGCGGCGGCGTGATACCGACCGCGAGCGGGTCCTCGGTGAAGGGCAGAGGTGGCGGCGGATTGCCCATCAAGGCGTCAGGCAACGGCTGGCTGTAACGGCCCCAACGCGTGCCCGCGAACAAATCTGAGCGAAGCCGCGTCGTTGTCAAATCCATTGTGGTGTAAAGGTTTGCGTAGTCACCCCTGATGGCATCGTCGACAACCCACTGCGCGAACGGGAACACCGTCGCCTCTTGTAATCCCTTGCCTAGAGTGGGGCCGGCGTCGGCGAGGGCGCGGACGACGGGTTCGAGATTGGTCAGGTCCGCGACCAGATCAGTCTTGGTGTCCGTGATCAGGCCAGTGGTGGTGTCACTGAACACCCGTAACCGATCCAATGCGGTCGTCAGGTTGGGCCGCTCGGTCACCAGGACACTCAGCGCGGGCGGCAGTTTTTTCAGCACTTCGTCGACGAGACCGGACTGGCTGTTGACCTGGTCGGCCAGTTGATCCAAACCCTTCATGGTGGAAACGATGTTCTGCATCTGGTCGTTGAGCGTCCCGACGAAATTGTCCAGCCGCGAAATCATGTCGCGGATGTCGGTGCCCCGAC
>JBEVHL010000357.1:0-4652 GCA_040511255.1 Mycobacterium sp.
CGCAGATGCCGACTGCGGCAGCACCCGGTCGTCGGGGTAACCCCACTTCACCCCCGCAAACGGCAGCCCGAGCAGGATCAGCAAGGTGACCACCACCAGACCGACCGGGACAGCCCGGCGCATCACGAATTTCGTCGAGCGGTACCAGAACAACTGCTCGACGGGTTTGGGCACGGGCTCCGGCCGTCGCAGCACCCGCCGGGTCAGTCGGCGCACATCGAACGCATCGAGCCGCGGCCCGAGCAGCACGATCGCCGCAGGAGTCACCACGATCGCCGCCAGCGCGGCGAACCCCACCGTCGCGATTCCGGCGTAGGCGAAAGATTTCAGGAAGTACATCGGGAACAGCACCATGGCCGCCATCGACAGTGCGACCGTCGTCGCCGAGAACAGCACGGTCCGACCCGCGGTGGCCATGGTGCGCATCAACGCGCGGTCCGGCGGCGCACCGCCGGCCAACTCGTCGCGGTAGCGGCTGATGATCAGCAAGGTGTAGTCGATGGCCAACGCCAGCCCCATCGCGGTCGACAGGTTCAGCGCGAAAATCGAGACATCGGTGGAGAAGGTGATCAGCCGCAGCACCGACATCGATCCGACGATCGCCAGCGCACCGACCGCCATCGGCAGCGCCGCCGCCAACAGACCACCGAACACCCAGACCAGCACCAGGAAACTCAGCGGCAGCGCGATCGACTCCATCACCAGCAGGTCGCGTTGGGTCTGGTCGTTGGTCTGCGAATACACCATCGCCGACCCCCCGGCCCGCACCGTGACGCCGTCGTACCTCGGCGCCACCTCCGCCATCACCGTGTCCGACAACGCCTTGGCGTACTTCTGCGCGTTGCTGTCACCACCTGTGATCCCGGTGACAATCAACCCCGTCGCGCGGTCCTTACTGACCAGGTCCGTGGGTGCGCCCGGAGGCGACGTCCACGGCGACACCACGCCGGCGACGTGCGGGTCTGCTCTGAGCAGGTCGACGATGGCCAGGCCCGCGTTTCGCGCCACCGCACCTTCCGCCCCGCCTGGGGCTGTGACGGTGAACAGCAGCTGCGCATCCCCCTGCGCGAACTTGTCGGTCAGCAGGCGCGACGCCCGTGCCGACTCGGAGGTGGGGTCCTCGAAACCGCCCGACGACAGGCTCCGCGCCACCGGGACGCCGAACACCGCCGCGGCCACCATCACCAGAACCGCGAGGCCGATGATCCGCTTCGGTGCGGCGAGCGCCAGCAGAGCAATTCGATGCAGCACGGCCCGTCCTTCCCGCATTCTCCTCCCACGGCAGGTGCCAGGGCCCTGGATTTCACTTCCCCAATCTCCTACGACGAAACCTGGGCCGATTTCGTTCACTGCCTACGAAAGCTGATGGAAGACAATGTTTTCCGCTGTCAATTTTCAGATCGAGTGAACCATTCCGGAGAACAAAGCGTTCCCCTCCTATGACGTCCCCTCCTGGAAGGCGCAGCCACCCTCGTCGGTGAGTTCGTGAGCACCCGGCACCGGTGTGGTGGACGTCGTGAATCCACAGCGTTACGGACGAAAGGGTGGCAACGGTGGCAGCAGTCAGCGATGACCAGACGACCCAGGGCGGGCGGGTAGTGGACTACATAGTCGAGCAGCTCGCGGAGCGCGGTGTGGAGTTCATCTTCGGAGTAGGTGGTGCGAACATCGAAGACCTCTACGACGCAGCCCATCTCCACCGGCACCTTCATGCGCTGCTGGCCAAGCACGAGTTCTCCGCCGCCGCCATGGCCGACGGATACAGTCGCGGCACGTCTGAGCTGGGTGTGGTGATGGCCACCTCCGGTGGAGGGGCGCTGAACCTGGTGCCCGGACTGGGCGAGTCGCTGGCCAGCCGCGTGCCGGTGCTCGCCCTGATCGGCCAGCCGCCCACCAGCATGGATGGCCGGGGCAGCTTTCAAGACACCAGTGGGCTCAATGCCTCATTGAATGCCGAAGAGCTGTTCTCTGCGGTGTCGGTGTACTGCCATCGGGTGACGACGCCGGCGGACATCCTGACGGCGCTACCCCGGGCGATCAGCGCGGCCAAGGCAGGCGGCCCGGCTGTTCTGTTGCTACCCAAAGACATTCAGCAAGCACCGTTGGTCGGCGGCAAATCGGCGCCAGGCGACAGCCGACCGCACCCGCCGCCGACCGACCCGTCGCTGATCGTGCGAGCACTCCGGTGCGCTCGCGGACCAGTGACGATCGTCGCAGGCGAGCAGGTGGCCCGCGCCGACGCCCGTGATGAGCTTGAACGCCTGCGAGCCGTCCTCGGTGCGCGCATCGCCACGGTGCCTGACGCCAAGGATGTCAGCCCGGCCGGGCCGTGGTCGCTGGGCGTGACTGGAGTGATGGGCCACCCGGGCATCGCGGAGGCGATCGCGGGCAGCGCGGTGTGTCTGCTGGTCGGGACGCGGCTCCCGGCCACTGCGGGCGCCGGGCTGGCCGCGGCGCTCGCCGGGGTACAGGTGGTGTCCGTCGGGTCCGCCGCACCGTATCTGCCCTGCACCCATCTGCACACCACTGACCTGCGCGCCCTCCTGGCCGAGCTGGCCGGCGACGTGTCCCGCCCAGACTTTTCTGTCCCGACGCTCTCGACGGCACCCGTCGCCGAGTTGGCTCCGCCCGCGCACGTCGGGCCAGGAGTCCGCTACCGCCAGGCGATGCAGGTGCTCGACGATGTGCTGCCCGCCGGCGTCGACATCGTCGTCGACGCGGGGAACACCGGCGCGTCCGCCATCCACCACCTCCCGGCCCGGCAGGCCGGCCGGTTCGTCGTCGCGCTCGGCATGGGCGGTATGGGGTACAGCTTCGGAGCGGGAGTCGGCATGGCCGCCGGGCGTCGCCGCCGCACGGTGGTGATCGCGGGCGATGGCGCATTCTTCATGCACGGCATGGAGATTCACACTGCGCTGGAGTATCGGCTGCCGGTGACCTTCGTCCTGTTCAACAACAACGCGCACGGCATGTGCGTGACCCGGGAGGGACTCTATTTCAGCGGGGACTACAGCTATAACCGTTTTCGTCCGAGCCGTCTCGGCGATGGGCTGGCGACGATGTTCCCCGGACTGACCGCAGTCGATGTCACCACGATCGACGCGCTGCCCGGCGCTCTCGACACCGCGCTGGCCGTCGCCGGGCCCTCGGTGGTGAGTGTCGAATGCTCCGCCGACGAGATCCCCCCGTTCGCTCCGTTCTTGGCCGAACCCACTGCAGCAGAAGCTGCTTCACCCTCATCGAAGGAGAGTCGAAACCATGTCCCTGCCCGCGCTTGACGACATCGTCACCCACACCGGCACCACCGATCCGATCGACGGAGTGATCCGCATCGAGACCAGCCCGCGCGAAAAGGCCACGCCGATCATCATGGAGATGATGCGGTCGGTCTATCCGCACGATCAGGTGTTCGGGCAGTACTGCACAGTCAACGACTACATAGACTGCCCACCCGACAAACTCTTCGAATACCTGTCGAACACCCGCAGCCTCGAGGAGTGGTCCTACAGCCTGCGGGGGTTCACCCCGACCGAGGAGCCCGACCTGTGGGTGGCGTTCGACCGCCTTGGCTCCGAGACCGAGATCTACACCCGCACCGTGGCGCACGCTGATGCGCGCACCGTGGATTACCACTGCGCCTGGGACCAGGGCAAGCACCTGTGGATGATCTATTTGATGCGGGTCATCGACGCGCAGACCGTGCTGAACAAACCTGGTTCGGTGGTGCTGTGGACGAACTGCCGCCACCCGTTCTACGACAGCAATCCCTACCCGGAGACCGCTCCACCCGAGCGACCGGTGTGGGTCGGTGACTTCTGGGACATGTTCGGTCCCGGACACTACCTGGAACTGCAGAACCTCAAGGCGATCGCCGAATACCGCCATCGCCACGACCTCCCGATCACTCCCGAATGGATGAGCTGAACCATGACACTGACCCAGAGCCCCGTCAGCCTGCAGGACATCTCCACCTACCTGCCCCAAAATGCGGTCCCCGCAGAGTATTACGCGCATTTCGCGGAGACCGATGATCTTCGTGACAACTTGATGTTCCGCGCGCCGGAGTTCCGCCATCACGTCGAGGCGGGTGAGACCAATGTCGACATGGTGGAAAAGGCCGCTGCGGGCCTGATCCAGCGGCACGGCGCCGATGTGCTGGCCGACGTCGATATTCTGCTCACCCACTCTCAGTTGCCTGACCTACCCATCATGGGTAGCGGCGGCGAAGTCGCCCACCGGTTGGGGATGAACCCCGAGTGGGTCATCGACGTACACAACGGCGGCTGCGCGGCCTTCGTGTTGATGATGAAGCTGGCGCGGCAGATGCTTGCTTCCGGCGCCGGCCGGACCGCCCTGATCGCCGTGTCCCAGACCTGTGCGGGCACCATCTTCGACCAGGAGCAGGTACGTAAGAAGGCGCAGTCCTCTGTTCCCGGCGATGGCGCCGCGGTCGGATTGCTTACGGTGGGCGGGGATTCACCGATTCTCGACGTCGAATGCCGGTACTACGGCGAGCACGCCGGAGACATGACGTTGACTGCCGACCCACCGCGCCAGTGGTGGCAGGCCGGCTCGGGCGAAGGCTACGTCAGCTTCAACGAAGCCAAGATCACCAAGGTGCTGGCCCGCGGAAACCGGCTGGTCCCCGAGGT
>JBEVHL010000358.1:0-3367 GCA_040511255.1 Mycobacterium sp.
CCACCCACCGACAAGATCACCCGGCGACGAAATGCTCCCGATAGGCAGCCAATCGGGCAGCCACCGCGTCCACGTCGAGACCCAGGGCAGCGGGGTCGTAGTCCACCCCGCCGTACCGGCCGCGTGGATGTTCGGATTTGAACCGGGCCATTGCGGCGAGCGCCGGTGCGTCCAACGGTTGATCGGCCAACACGTAGATGGCCGCCACGGTGCCGTCCTCGTCGGCCATGAAATCTTCGAACCGCACGTCGATTGACTGTTCGGCGGGCAACACGTCCCGGTCGCGCAGGCAGCCGTTGAGCAGGTCGTCGGCCCGGTCCACCCAGTATTGCGAGATCTTCACCGGATCTGGCCTGGCGCTGGCCATCCGGGACGCGTAACTGATCATCGTCGTCATCGACCGGACCACCTCAATCGGATCACGATGTGTGACAACGAAAGTGGCGTCGGGGAAGGTCGCACAGAGGGTGGGCAGCTGCTCCAGATGCTGGGGCGACTTCAACACCCAACGGTGGCCACCACGCAGCCACTGCAACGCCTGCAGGGTCCGCTTCAGGTAGGCGTACGACGGCGCTTGGTCATGTGACTTGTAGTGCGCCGCGAAACTCGGTACGTAATAAGTGGTTTCGAACAGCATGCCGGAGATGTCGTTGGCCAACAGCTGAATCTCTTCGTGGGCATGCTCGACGGTCATCTCGTGCATCCGTTTGAACTCCGGCATCGCGGTGTTCACCAGATCCAGTCCGGCGGCGCACCGCTGGTACCGCGGCGCCGGGTCATCCTCACCCGGCGGCGCGAACGGTTCCAAGCTCTCCCAATACGGCAGGTACCGCAACGCAGGGTCGGCAGCAAGCAGGTTGTGCAGATGGGTGGTGCCCGTGCGGGGGAGTCCGCAGATGATGATGGGTCGCTCGATCGCGATGTCTTCGATCTCGGGGTGTTCGGCGACGAGCGCCTCCAGCCGCAACCGGTTGATCAGGTTGCCCACCAACTGTTCGAAGACCACGCCCACGCCGGTGTCGGACAGGCCGGCCTCCTCGCGCAGCGACGTACACAACACGTCGAGGCGTTCCCGAAAGGCGCCGTCACCCCAGTCGCACAGTCCGGTCCGCTCGGATGCCGCGGCCATCATGGCTTCGGGCACCAGCTCCAACATCGCGCCGTACGCGGCCAGCCCATCCCGAAGTGGTTGAGCGGCAGCGGGATACACCGGGTCGGCCAGGTCGTCGAGCCTGATGGTCGCAGGCCGCTCGACGCCGGTGGTCACCGCGACACCTCGGCGACGTCGACCACCCGGCAGTGCGGGCGACCAGGAGTCTCCTCGGGCAGGAACCAGCGCAGCCAGATCAATCCGCTCGACCGACCAGCGGTCGACACCCAGTTCGGGTGGCCGGGATCGCGGTCGCTGATCACGATGCGCCACGACCCGTCGGACTCGTAGCTGACCTGTGAGCCGTTGATGGTGACCCGTTCGTAGGTGTGGTTGTAGGTGTGCAGAAAGGGATTCCACAGGCACAGGTTCCAGAACACGCACTCCGGGGACGTGCCTTCGACCACCAGTGCCTGGCCGTCGGCCAGGTCGTAGGCGCCCATCGCGTAGGCGGCGTCCGCGGCGGACCACCCATACGCGTTCTGGGGCACCGGAAATGGCTCGTGGATTTCGTTGACCGGTTCGATGCGGGTGGGCAGGAACGACAGCTGCTCGTGCAACCAGGTGCGGGCTGCCTTGAAACGGCGGGTCAGATCTTCGGGGCTGTCGTGGCGGCGGGCAGGCGGATCGACCGCTTCGATATGCCACTGCACGCGCCTGTCGGTGGTGGGCTCGTTGAGATAGTCCCGGGTCAACGCCACCACCGCGTCGGGGTCGAGCTTGAGCCAGGCGCCGGGCTGCGGATCGGGGCTGATGGTGAATTCGAAGTTGCCCTCCTCGTCGAACTCGAGGTCGCGATCGTTGATGGTTCCGACGATGCGGTTGCTGTAGCTGCCGTCGTCGGGGCCGCCGTAGACCGTGATGGACAGATACACCGAGTCACCGCGATTCCCGGTGACTCGGTAGGTGCGGGCCGGGTCGACGGGTGCGAGTTGGTAGAACGCATCGGTGTTGTCGCCGCCCCACTTCAGGTAGGGCCCGATCACGTCGGTCAGGATCGGGTTGTCCTTGTCGCCCCAGACATAGGCGTCGACGGCGACGCGCAACAGGCTGAACGCCAGGCGGTAGCCGTCGAGCAGATCGGGTTCGGGCAGGGGCGGGTCGGCAGCCAGGAGCTTCTGCTCGACGGCGCGGACCTCCTCGAGCAGGCCGTTGAACGCATCCGAAACCTCGGTCATGGCTGTTCCTCTCTCAATGCGCCCCGTAGCACCAGCGAGCACAGGCTTTCGACGAGCGCTGCGACGTCGTCGTGTTGTTGCACCAGCACCGAATAGAACGTGGTGCCGACCAGCAGTTCGTAGAGCATGGTGATGTCCAGGTCGGGCCGCAGGCGGCCCGCGTCGATCCCGGTCTGGACGAGCGCGGTGAAGGCCGACAGCGTCTGCTGATCGAGCATCTGCTGCGTGCGGATGTGCAGTTCGGGATCACGCCGCCGCTCGGCCAAAATGCCCAGAGTGGCGGCTTCGACCACCGGCTCACGCCAGAACTCGACCATGGCGCGAACGAACTCCCGCAGGTCGGCGTCGAAGTCGCCGGTGCCGGACAGGACGTCGTCGCCGGCGCCGGACTCGCCGAAGGCCGCGTCGAAGACCACATGGGCCTTGGACGGCCAGCGGCGGTAGACGGTGGGCCTGCTGACCCCGGCCTCGCGCGCGATGGCATCCATGGACACCTGGTCGTAGCCGTCGCGAACCAGCAGGTGGCGGGTGGCGTCGGTGATGTCGCGGTGGGTCCTCGGATCACGGGGACGGCCCCTGGGCGTCGGCTCGTCGATCAGCACAAAATAGCTTTACATTGCGTAACGTAAAGCTGTCAATGGTAAACGGTGACGCCTTCAGCGCACCGGTGATTCAAAAGGGGGATACGCCGAGGTCCGGTGGCCGATGGCGGCCATCACAGCCCTGCCGACCGCGGCAGGCAATAACGAGCCCGGCTCGGTGGTTCATACTGAACGCAGTTCTTTTTTCTTCAGGTTCCCCCGGGAACTGGCAGTTCCCTCCAGAAGGCGGCATGAATGACGAGGCTGGACACCGTTGAGCGGGCGATCGCAGATATCGCAGCGGGCAAAGCCGTCGTCGTCATCGACGATGAGGACCGCGAGAACGAGGGCGATCTGATCTTCGCGGCCGAGAAGGCCACCCCTGAGCTGGTGGCGTTCATGGTCCGCTACACCTCCGGCTACCTGTGCGTCCCGCTGGACGGCTGGATCTGCGACAA
>JBEVHL010000359.1:0-3611 GCA_040511255.1 Mycobacterium sp.
CATGCCGCGGTGGCTCCGGTCTACCTGTACAGGTTCGACTGGACCACACCGATGCTGCGGCTACTGCGGCTCGGCGCCGCGCATGCCACCGAATTGCCTTATGTCTGGGGCAATCTGGTGATGGGTCCGAAGGACATCACGTTCAAGCTCGGCGGGCTCAAACCGGGCGAAGCGGTCAGCGAACGCATGCAGGCCCGGTGGGTGAACTTCGCCAAGGGCGGGGTGCCAGACGGTGTGGCCGGGGAACCGGCGTGGCCGGGCTATACGGCCGAGGAGCGCGCGACGCTGGTGATCGACAAGCAGGACAGTGTGGTCGACGACCTGGATCGCGGTATCCGGGCGGCGTGGGGCAACGAGATTCTGGGGTTCCGCTAGGTTCACTCCCGCGTCGGGCGGCTCTGCAGCTCCGGTGCGGCCGCCGCCAACAACTCGGCGCGGTCGCCTGCGAGCGGGGGATAGATCCGCCGCGTGTTGATCGTGGTCTTGGTCGCCTTGGCGACGGCGCCGGTCGCCACCACCTGCCGGTCCCAGCCTTCGGTGTACACCGCTCCGGCCGGGCCGAGATCCAAAACCGTGACATACCAAGGGATTCGCAACGCCAGCATCGGCTCACCGAGTAGATCGCCGATCACGTTGTAGCCGGCGTAGCGTCCCATCGGCCTGCCGTGCTGACACGACATCACCGAGGGATGCTCGTCGTCCATCATCGCCGCAGCCACGTCGCCGGCAGCGAACACGTCGGGCACACCGATCACCCGCAGGTACTCGTCGACCGGCAGCCGACCGAGCCGGTCCCGTTCGACGGGCAGTTGCGCCGTCAGCGGGCTCGCCCTCATCCCGGCGCACCACACCACCGTCGCCGCGGGCACCACCTCCCCGGTGGACATGGTCACGGTGTCGGCGCCGACGGCGGTCACGCCCGTGCCCATCAACGTCTCGACCCCGAGGTCGGCCAACGCCTGTGCGATCACCGGCCGGGCGGAATCGCCCATATCGGAACCGACCAGGGGATTGTGGTCGACCAGCACGACCCGCCGGGGCTGGACAGCGCCGAACAGCGACGCCAGCCGGGCCGGCAGCTCGCAGGCCGTCTCGATGCCGGTCAGGCCCGCCCCGACCACCACTGCGGTCGTGGCGGCCGGTGTCGAGGGCCCCTGGCCCAGCCGGGTCAGATGTGCCGCGAGGCGGGTGGCGCCGGCGTAGGTGTCGACGTCGAAGCCGTACTGCCGCAGCCCGGGGATATCGGGCCGGACTACTGCGCTGCCCGCGGCCAACACCAACCGGTCGTAGCGAACAGTCCGGCTAGCACCGTCGCAGTCGACGGTGACCGTGTGCGCGTCGGGATCGATCGCGGTGACGGTGGCAGCGAGGTGCACCACGCCGACGGGATCGAAGATCTGACCCAGCGGTATCCGGCACGAAGCGAGATCCGCCTCATAGTTACGCACCCGAATGTCATGGTAGGCAACCGAACTCAGCACGGTGACGGTGACCTCGTCAGCGGGGAGACCGAGCTCGTCGAGCCGCCGGGCGGCGCCGAGTGCAGCCCACAGTCCGGCGAAGCCCGCGCCGATCACCACGACATCCGTCATCAGCTGCACGGTAACCGGTCAACCGGGGCTCGGGCGCGCATTAAACTCCCATTCCGGAGGTGTACGTTGCTCGACTTTCTCGCGGTGCTTCCCCCACAGATGCGGGACCCGGTGCTGTTCGCCGTGCCGTTCTTCTTGCTGCTGCTGATCCTGGAATGGACCGCGGCGCGCAAGCTCGAGTCACTCGACGCCGACCGGCCTGCGTCGGGCAGCTACCAACGCCGCGACGCCTGGGCGAGCATCTCGATGGGATTGGTCTCCGTGGGCACCACCGCGGTGTGGAAGTTCGTCGCGCTACTGGGTTATGCCGCCATTTACGCATATGTGGCGCCGTGGCATCTGTCGCCGACGCAGTGGTACACCTGGGTGATCGCGATCGTCGGCGTCGACCTGTTGTTCTACGCCTACCACCGGATCGCGCATCGGGTCCGGTTGATCTGGGCCACCCACCAGGCCCACCACTCCAGCGAGTACTTCAATTTCGCCACCGCACTGCGGCAGAAGTGGAACAACAGCGGTGAGATTTTGATGTGGATTCCATTGCCGCTGTTGGGCATTCCGCCGTGGATGGTGTTTCTGGCGTTTTCGATCAACCTGATCTACCAGTTCTGGGTGCACACCGAGCGCATCGACAAGCTCTGGCGGCCATATGAATTCATCTTCAACACCCCGTCGCACCACCGCGTGCACCACGGGATGGATCAGGAGTACCTGGACAAGAACTACGGCGGCATCTTCATCATCTGGGACCGGATGTTCGGGACCTTCGCCGCCGAGCAGTTCCGGCCGCATTACGGATTGACCAAACCGGTCAACACCTTCAACATCTGGACGCTGCAGACCCGCGAATACGTGGCCATCGCGCGGGATGTGCGCGCCGCACGTCGGCTCCGCGACCGGCTGGGCTTCATCTTCGGCCCGCCCGGCTGGCAGCCCCGGGTGGCCGGCCAGAAACCTCGGGAAACTGCCACGTCGGTCGGCTGAACTAGGCTCGACAGTTGTGGAAACTGTCTTTGATCGGCACGTCGACCCTGATCTGATCGAACGATCACTGGCGAACACCGCCTTCGGCTCGATGTGGCTGGACATCCCCAGGCCCGACTATCCGCGCCTGTCCGCCCCGGTGACCTGCGATCTGCTGGTCGTGGGCGCCGGCTATGCCGGACTGTGGACCGCCCTGCACGCCGCGCAGCACAACCCGAGCGCCCGCATCACCCTGATCGACGCCGACCGGGTCGGTTGGGCAGCATCGGGACGCAACGGCGGCTTCGTCGAGGCCAGCCTGACCCACGGGGCCGAGAACGGAAAGAACCGCTGGCCTGACGAACTGGCTCAGCTCGAGGCGCTCGGACTGGACAACCTGAACGGGATGCAGGCCGATATCGAACAACTCGGGCTCGACGTGGACTGGCAGCGCACCGGCATGCTGGCAGTAGCCACCGAACCGCATCAGGTGCCGTGGCTGGCCGAGGCCGCCGAGGCGGGCGAGGGCCGATTCCTGGACCGCGACCAGCTCCGTGCCGAAGTGTCCTCGCCGACCTACCTGGGCGGGCTGTTCAGCCCGGACACCTGTGCGATCGTGCATCCGGCGAAGCTGGCGATCGAACTGGCGCGTGCCTGCCGCGAAGCGGGCGTCGACATCTACGAGCACACCAAGGCCGTGGACGTCGTCGCCGAGACCACCGGCATCCGCGTCGCCACGCCGGGCGGGGTGATCACCGCCGACCGCGTCGTGCTGGCCACCAACGTTTTTCCCAGCCTGCTCAAGCGCAACAGCCTGCACACCGTGCCCGTCTACGACTACGTGCTGTCGACGGAACCGCTGACCGAGACGCAGCTGGATCGCATCGGCTGGCGCAACCGCCAGGGCATCGGCGACGCGGCCAACCAGTTCCACTACTACCGGCTGTCGGCGGACAACCGGATCGTCTGGGGCGGTTATGACGCGATCTACCACTTCGGCCGCAAGGTCAAAGCCGAGTACGAAGACCGCCCCGAGTCGTACCGGCGTCTGGCCGC
>JBEVHL010000360.1:0-15818 GCA_040511255.1 Mycobacterium sp.
TCGCGGGGCATCAGGTCAGTACAGTTGCCAACGACGCTGGATCAACCCTGCTCATGGTCCGGTGTCGTAGTTTTATTCGATGTCGGACAGCAGCTGTAAGGTGTCACCACTTGAAGGCCCGGCCGAGTCACACTAGTTTCGTCACGGTGACGTAATCCCGTGGGCTCGTTATGCCCGGTAGCCTCCGAATGCTGTGTCACTCAGGGGGTTCCGACAGGTCTTATGTTCCGGTCGCCCTTCACGGAGCTCAGCGTCGAACCAGCGCAACTCCAACTGCTCCAGCACTCGCGCGGGAACGCGCCAGGTGACTGCCACGGAGCGCGGGCCGTGGCAGAGCCTTCAGTAATGCCATTCCTGCGGTCCCCACCGGACCGGCGGTCATGTTTTCACGACGTTTGCACATCCAATGTTGGCCTCTGGCAACATGTTAAGGGCACAAAACCTGAGATATGCTGCGCCGCAGTCATTGTCAGCCGATAACATAGGTTATGTCAGGTAACGCGATAATATGCTGGGACACAATAGTTTTGGAGCGATGATAACGCCTTGACTCTCAGAGTCTCGCCAGACTTCCCTGTCCAATACATGACGACGATTCAGGCCGGCGCCGAGCCGAGAACAGCGCTACCCGGTGGTCGACAACGTCCTAGTACGGGCTCGCGATCTTTCATCGCGCGCTCGAGGCCGCGCGGGACCAACACATCGGGCTGTCGGAGTGGGTGCCAGGAATCGAGACAGCACTTGGCGTCGGACTCAGCGACAGCGAGATCCGCGAGGTGTCCGAATACCTTGCCGGCGGCGAGTATTGGGCCGACCACCACCCCGCAGTCTCTGCGCCATTCGATCGACCCGACAAGCCCAAAACGTCACAGGACAAAACGACCGCCCGGCACGGCAAGTGTTACCGCGTCCGTGATGGAAGTTCTTTCGATGCCGACTTGTGCAGTGCCTCCGAGGGCGACTCGCCGAACTTGTTGCGATAGGCCACAGCAAAGCGACCGAGATGCGCGAATCCCCATCGGTAGGCAGTATCGGACACCGTCGTACACAACGCCGGGTTGCTGAGATCCGCGCGCGCACGCTGAAGGCGGACCTCACGCAAATAGCAGGTCGGGGATACTCCGACATAGCGCTGGAAACCGTCCTGCAGCGTCCGGGCGCTGACCCCTATCGCGCGAGAGAGATCCGGCATCGACCAGGGCTTGCCGGCCGGGTTCACCGCCCCCGACCTCACCCGTGTGCTGGGCAGTTGCACATGTTCGGCGATCAACTCCGAAAGACCGGTCTGCTCAGCCAGTTCCAGCACCGGCACCAATCCCGCCGCCGACACCAGATTCCGTTCATCAAACACCGCCGAGTCGACCGTAAACGTATGCGATGATTGCATCGAAAGTGCCTTCCAGAACTCCGGACAAACGAGCCCTTAGCAATCTCAATTGTCCCAGTTCAGAAGGCATTTTCGCTGATCACACGCCGATCAAACCACCGGCCCATCCACGGATTCAGGCTAAGAGCTCACCCCAGTTGCGCGTAGGTTGAGGTTCCAGCCTGCAGCTCTCACTGCTGGACGGATGAGTTTGCTAATGACTATCAGGCTGGGCTATCAGAATCTCCGTGCGCGGGAGCAAGATTCGTGAGGGCTGGCCGTCCCAAGGCCGCCTCGTGAAGGACGTGAAGAGAGGTCTGTCGGCGGGCGTGACCTTCGGCGGAAATAAGTGAGGCCCGGACGAGCAGCCGTCCACATGCCTCCGGTTGCCGAATCGCGCTCCGAGGTCAATCTACGCCAGACGAACTTCCCTGAGCGGGCATCACTGCGGGGTTATTAGGTGGCGCCGTTTGGTTTTCGGACGGGGGACAAGGCTGTCTTTAACATGTTCGGCGGTCAGCTCGTGGCGGGAGGCGATACCGAGCTTGCTGAAGATCTTTCCGAAGTGGTACTCGACGGTGCGCGCACTGATGAACAGCTGGCCGGCGATTTCAGTGTTGGATCGGCCCTCGTATGCGAGGCGGGCGATCTGGCGTTCCTGAGCTGTGAGTTGTGGGGTGCTTTGGCCCGTGCGCTTCTGGGTCCGTTCGCCGGTAGCGAGGAGCTCTCGGTCGGCGCGGGCTGCGAATGCTTCGGCGCCCATCGACTTGAACATGTTCTCCGCCATGCGTAGGGAAGTGCGGGCATCGACCCGTCTGCGCTGCCGACGCAGCCATTCGCCGTAGATGAGGTGGGCGCGTGCATGATGGACGACCATCCTGCTTTTGCCGAGCAACTCGATGGCGGCGATGTAGTGTCGCTCGGCGCCGGGCCCTTCGGTGATCAGCGCTTGCGAGCGTGCCCGGATGCCGCGCGCCCAGGCCGAGGTGCTGAGCATGGTTCGCTCGTCCAGCTGCGCAAACGCTGTTCGGGCGGCATCGGAATCTCCGCTGCGAACTGCGGCTTCAATGAGTTCGGGCAGAACCCAGGACCCGTATCCGAGGACGTCGCGGGCTGCCGCCTGTCGGGCGGCGCTCAGCGCTTCGGCGTACTGGCCGAGGCCGTTGTGCAGCACCGCATCGGCGAACTCACGGTTGACGCTGAGCATGTCCTGCGAATCGCTGTCTGGATCGTGCGATACGGGCACTTGCGGAGCGTGGCCGCGCCAGGCCGCCAGCAGGACGGAGAAGTCCTCCACCGGGGCATTCCCGGTGATCGCCGCAATGGTGTCTGCCTCTTCGATGACCGCCTGAGCGTCGTCGAACTCGCCGGCGAACATGTGATGGCCGGCGAGGTAGTTCAGGGCCAGCGGTAGCACGCGAAGCGAGCCCGCATCGCGGGAAATCCGCACCTGCCGGCGAGCGAGTGATCGACATGATTCGTCGTCCCACAGCCCCATGGCGGTGTTACATGCCAGCCACAGCCACTGGGTGTCGTCCTCGGAGATGTCCTGGGACAGAAAGGCATCGAGGGCACGTTCGAGCACGGGCACCGACGCGGCGTACCCGTGGACGGTCTGGATTGCCAAGCCGTCAAGCAGCAGATCGACCGCACGCGGGGGTTGGGGGGCGTGTGCGGCCCCTAAGGCAGCGGCGGCAGCGGCAGCGAGCAGACCTTTACCGCTGCCGTCGTGGATTCGCATCGCCGCCCACAGGGCTTCGAGGTATGTCTCGCGAGCGAGGGCGCTGTCGAGCGGCTCAAGCTTCTTCGCGGCAGCCAAGAGGTCCGAGACGGAGTGGTCAGCTCGCAGTCGACTGAAAGTGATTCGCGCACCAAGCCGTTCGAGTAGAGCCCGTTGAAGCGCGGACAATGGAGCGGACGCGGCGTTGGCCAGTAACGCCATCGCCTTCTCGGGTGCGCCGGCGTCAAACTTGAGCTGCGCGGCCGACAGCGCCCGCGATCCCCGGGTGGCGGGATCAGGCGTGAGCATCGATGCGCTTTCAAGAAACGCCGCCGCCGCCGCCAGGCCACCGCGGGCCTTTGCCCGCGCCGCGGATTGTTCGAGTTCTGCGGCGATGTCCTCGTCGGGCCCGCTGGCCGATTGGGCGCGATGCCACGCGCGGCGATCAGGGTCTCGCGCAGCATCGGTCGCGCCGGCCAGGGCGCGGTGAACGTTCTGGCGATCAGCCACCGGTGCTGTCCGGTAGATCGCGGAGCGGACCAGCGGATGCCGGAAGGCGACACGAGCGCCGATCGACACCAGCCCCTCCCGTTCGGCTGGGGCGGCAGCGTCGAAACCGATGCCCAGATCACTGGCCGCCCGCCACAGCAGCGCGGGATCGCCCTGCGGGTCGGCGGCAGCCACCAACAGCAGCATCCGCGTCGGTGCCGGCAGAGTCGCGATGCGGCGGCGGAAGCTGGCCTCGACCCGATCCCGCACCGGCACGCTCTGAGGTAAACCGAAGCCGCCGGCCAGCCCCTCTGCCGACCAGCCGTGTGGCAACTCCAGCAGGGCGAGCGGGTTGCCCGCAGATTCGGCGACGATGCGCTCGCTCACCTGCCCGTCGAGCTTGCCGGGAATTGCCGACATCAGCAGTGTGCGAGCGTCCACATCGGCCAGCCCGGTCAGGTTCACTTCCGGCAGCCCGGCGAAGGGATCGGTCTCGTCCCCGTCGCGGATCCCGACGAGGAATGCGACCGACTCGCCGTAAAGACGGCGGGCCACGAATGCCAGCGTTTGAGCCGAAGCCTGGTCGAGCCACTGCGCGTCATCAATCAGGCAGAGAAGCGGCTGGCTCTCGGCCTGACCGGACAGCAGACTCAACACGGCAAGGCTGACCAGGAACCGGTCCGGCGGTGGTCCGGCGCGCAGACCGAAGGCGATGCGCAGCGCGGCCGCCTGGGGCTCTGGAAGGCGGTCGAGGTGATCGAGCATCGGTCTGCACAGTTGATGGACCGCGGCGTAGGGCAGTTCCATTTCCGACTCGACCCCGTCGGCGCGGGCCACGTGAAAGTCCGGGCCTGTTTCGGCGGCGTACTGCATGAGGGCTGATTTACCGATCCCGGGTTCACCGCGCAGCACCATCACCCGGCTGCGGCCAGACCGGGCCTCGGCGATCAGGGCGTCGATCAGCCGGCACTGCTCGTTACGACCGCGCAGCATCATGGCAGGCCTCCTAAGCCCTCAGCCGCCCATTGTCCGCGCCTACGGTCCGCCACGCGTCGGCACGGATGAACGGGCGCATCTGCACTGGGCACTTACTGGGGTCACACCGATGCGACCAGGCCCCGTCTGGCCGGACGCTGTTCGCAGAGGCATCGGCCTCACCACCGCGTCACACCGCTGACTAGTTCTGGAGGAACAGCACATGCCGTTCGTCAACGTCAAACTCGTTGAAGGCGTCTTTACCGAAAAGCAGAAGCACGACATGGCCGCGAGACTCACCGACGTCATGGTCGAGTTCGAAGGATCTGAGGCGTTCCGCGAGGTCGTCTGGGTCCTGATCGAGGAGCTGCACCCCGACGGCTGGCACATCGGCGGCGAGCCCTTCTTCGGCCCCGCCACGCTGATGAGTGTGCTGGGACGTTCCAAAGCCGCCTACGACGCTATCGACGGCACCCCCACCACCCACGACGAATTCGTCGCCGAGTCACCGGTCATCCCCCGCTAGCCCCGCCCTCCCAACAGCCACCCGCATCGCGGCGAACTCAAGGAAAACACCCATGTCCTACATCGGTAAGGAAAACACCACCGACACCGTCGAGGGCGGCGACCATCTGCTGCTGTTCGGACTGTTCACCAAGCTCAGCAAGGCCGCAAGGGTTCATCCGCGGCCGGGCGTAGCGGCCGTGACGACGTCGGTAGGTATGAGCGCGCGCCAGGTGGCCGGCATGCGAGACGCTGAGAACCTGGCCAGCGCCTGGAATGCGGCCCTGCACGTCGCGGTGGACGGCCGCCCGTACCTCGAGCTCGAGACAGCCCAGGGCCCGGAGCGCGTCGACCTGGTACTCGCGGGTAGTCTCTAGTGTCCTCAAGCATCACGCAGCCGTCGGTGGCTGCAAATCGTCAGAAAAAAGTGGCCATGGATGACAGCAATGTTGCTATCCGACTGAAAGGGCAACCCCCGATGAAGCTGGGTTACCACTCGATCACATGGGGCCAGGGCGTCGTCGGTGACCCCTCAGGGGTCACCTCGATCAAGGACCTCTACTACCGCTCCCCCGGCTCCATGGAACAGGCCATCACCGACATCGCCGCCGCCGGCTACGCCGGGACCGAAATGTTTGACGGCAATCTTGCCGACTTCGCTGCCACACCAGAGGTTCTCACCGAGTCGCTGTACAACAGCGGCCTTGAACTGATCAGCGTGTACACCGGGGCGAATTTTATCTACTCGGATGTGTTGCCCGACGAGTTGTACCGGATCAACCGGGCCGCGGAACTAGCCGTGATGTTCGGGGCCCGACGCCTAGTGGTCGGCGGCGGGGCACGACGCGCGGCCGGCACCACCAACGAGGACTACACGCTCCTTGGTGCAGGACTTGACCGCGTGGTGGACATTGCCGAGCAGCATGGACTCGCGGCCAGCTATCACCCGCACCTTGGCACGATCGCCGAGAGCCCGGATGAGATCGAGCGGGTCTTCACCAGTAGTCGCATCGCCTTCTGCCCCGACACCGCCCACCTGGCAGCCGGCGGCGGTGACCCAGCGGCGTTGATCAGGGCACATTCGGATCGCATCGCACACGTCCATCTCAAAGATCTCACCACGGCACCATTCGCGTTCCAACCGCTCGGCCAGGGTGACCTCGACTTTGACGAAATCCTGTCCGCTGTCCGTGAAGTCGGGTATGACGATTGGCTGGTGGTCGAGCTGGACACCTATGACGGCGATCCGAAGACCGCCGCCGAGATCAGCAAGAAATTCCTGGAGACCCGGCTCGGCTGAAAAGCCGGGCGTGCAGCTACCGCTGAGGACCATCTGGTCGGTTGGTGGGCGCTCCTCGCATCGAAGTCCTGTCACGCCCCACTTGGAGGCTTCATGAAACGCTCTCTCCGATCCATCGCGGTCACCACCGCACTCGCAGCAGTGCTCACCACCGTATTATTGACCGGCTGCGCCTTTCCCGGCGGCAGTCAGACTCTGGCGAAGCCGACCTCCACCGTGGCCGATCAGGCCCTCGAAGAGATCGCCGGGCAGGTTTTCAGCAAGGGTCCCAACGGTGAAACCGCCTCACCACCAAGCAGTGCCGACCTCACCGACGAGGAGGTAGCGCAAATCAAGTCGTTGGGACTCAAAGCCGCCATCGTCATGCACACGGGCGGCGACGACTGGTCGCAGGCCCAGATCAATGGCCTCAATTCCGAGTTCGAACGTTTGGGCATCGAGGTCGTCGCCACCACCGACGCCAAGTTCGACCCGAAAACCCAGGTCGCCAACCTGCAGACGGTGATGGCCAAGAAGCCGGACATCATCGTGTCGCTGCCCACCGACCCGGTCGCCACCGCCGCGGCCTACCGCGAAGCGGCCGCAGGGGGCGCCAAGCTGGTCTTCATGGACAATATCCCGGACGGTTTCGAAGCCGGAAAGGATTACGTCTCAGCGGTTTCCGCGGACAATTACGGCAACGGTGTCATATCCGCGCACCTCATGGCCAGAGCGCTCGGTGGCCAGGGAAAGATCGGCGTTGTCTACCACGATGCCGACTTCTTCGTCACCAAGCAGCGCTACGACGGCTTCCGCACCACCATGGAGCAGGACTATCCAGGCATCGAGATCATAGAGAGCAAGGGCGTCGGCGGCCCGGACTTCGCCACCCAGGCACAGAACGCCGCCGCCGCGATGTTGAGCAAACACTCTGACCTGGACGGGATCTGGGCGGTGTGGGACGTGCCGGCAGAGGGTGTGCTGGCCGCCGCCCGCGCCGCCGGGCGCCTGAACCTCATGATCGCAACCGAGGACCTCGGCAAGATCGTCGCGATCAATATGGCCAGGAACACCATGGTCGTTGGCCTGGGCGCCCAGGTCCCGTTCGACCAGGGCGTCACGGAGGCCCGTTTGGGAGCCGGCGCGTTCATCGGCAAGCAGGCGCCGCCGTATGTGGCACTGCCGGCGCTGGCGGTGACTCACGAGAACGTGCTGGACGCCTGGAAGCAGGTCTACCACGAGGATCCCCCTGCAGATCTGCAGAGTTCCTTCGTCGCCGGTAACTGACCCCCTCACAGCGAAGGAACATTCGCATGGTCGACACAGAATTCACAGCATCGGCCGGCACCGCCGGCACCACCCAGCTGGCCGTCGAGATGCGCGGCATCTATAAGTCCTTCGACACCACCTCGGTTCTACGCGACGTCGGCTTCGAAGTCGCCAAGGGTGAAGTACATGCCCTTGCCGGCGGCAACGGCGCCGGCAAATCGACCCTGATGAAGATCCTTCAGGGGGTGTACACGCCCGACCAGGGCGAGATCCTGATAGATGGTAAGCCCGCGACCTACACCACCATCCACGGTGCCAGGGCCTCCGGGATCGGCATGGTGTTCCAAGAGTTCAGCCTTATCCCCACCCTCACTGTTGCGCAGAACATTTACCTCACCACGGAACCCCTGAGCGGTGGTCGCCTGATCAACGACAGGGAAGCCCGCAAGCGGGCCGCCGAGGTCTTCCAGGGGATGGAGGTCGACATCAATCCCGGGGCGGTGCTGGGCAGCCTGAGCACCGCGTACTGGCAGCTCACCGAGATCGCGAAGGCGCTGGCCCAGGACGCCCAGGTGCTGATCATGGACGAACCGACCGCCAGCCTGGCCAAACACGAGACCGAAGCACTCTTCCAATTAGTCGCACGGTTGAAGGCACGCGGAATCTCGATCGTCTACATCTCCCACCGAATGGATGAGGTTTACCGGATTGCCGACCGCATCACCATCCTGCGCGACGGACAGCAACTTTTCACCAAGCGGCTCAGTGAGGTGACGCCCGCGCAGATCGTCGAGGGCATCGTCGGGCGGAAGATCGAAGATGAGCTCGAGTACAAGGAACGGGATCGTCCGCTTTCCAAGACCGCATTGCTTGAGGCGCGCCACCTGCAGGCCGGCACCCGGGTCAACGACATCAGTTTCACCCTGCACGAAGGGGAGATCCTCGGCCTGGCCGGGCTGATGGGCAGCGGCCGCACCGAGCTTGCCAGGGTGCTTTTCGGCATCGATTCGATCAGCTCCGGCGAAGTGCTCGTCCGAGGGCAGCAGGTCCGCTTGGACAACCCTCGCGACGCGAGCGTCCACGGCATCGCACTGGTGCCAGAGGACCGCCGGCTGCAGGGCCTCATCCTGGACCACTCTGTCAGAGAGAATTTGTTGCTGCCCTTACTCGGACAGCTGCAGCGCGGCCCGTTCATCTCCGACCGAGCGGGCAAGACGTTGGCCAAGGATCTGCTGGAAAAATTTCAGGTCAAGGTGGCGCACCCCGGTCGACCCGTTCGACTGCTTTCCGGCGGCAACCAGCAGAAGGTCGTCATTGCCAAGTGGCTCGGCACCGACCCGGACGTGCTGATCATGGACGAACCCACCGCCGGTGTCGATATCGGCACCAAATCCGAGATCCTCGACGTCATGCGCCGTCTCGCCGACGCCGGCAAAGGCGTCATCGTGATCTCCTCTGAGCTACCCGAACTCCTCGCGGTCAGCGATCGCGTTCTTGTGTTGCGGGGCGGGGCGATCGACAAGGAAATCGACCGCGCCGACATCCCCGATGAAGAAACCCTCCAGCTCGCCGTCCAAGGAGTCTGACCGATGACCCAAACCGCAACACCTCCATCCACAACGAACCCCGAGCGGAAAAACCCGCTCGCCAATCTCGACTGGCGCCGCTACGTCATCTACATCGGCTTCGCCGTGGTGTTTCTGTTTTTCGCGATCACCCTCGGCGACGACGGCTTCCTCACCGGCAACAACCTGCTCAACATCGTCCGGCAGACCGCCACCGTCACGATCATCGCGGTCGGCATGACCTACGTCATCGCCGCCGCCCAGATCGATCTGAGCGTCGGCGCCACAGCTGGCCTGGCCAGTGTCGTCACCGCCATGACCATCGCCAACTACGGTGTCTTCCTCGGCATCCTGGCAGGGCTGGCCGTCGGGGTGGTGGTCGGCTCCGTCAACGGCGCGCTGGTCGCAATGCTGAAGATCCCCTCATTCTTGGTCACACTAGGGATGCTCGGCATCGCAGCAGGTGTCGCCCAGTGGATCACCAAGTCGGCGCCGCAACCGATCCTGTCCGACCTCTACAACAAGGTCTTCGGGTCTGGCGATATCGGACCGATCCCTGGATTGATCGTCTGGATGATCATCGTCGTGGTCATCGGCGCGATCGTGCTGGCCAAGACCCGATTTGGCCGGCAGGTGCTGGCCACCGGTGGCAACCCCGTCGCGGCGAAGTTCACTGGCATCAACACCACGTCGATCACCTTCCGGGTGCTGCTGATCTCCGCTCTGCTGGCCGCGCTGGCGGGCATGCTCTACGCCGGGCAGCTGCAATCTGGCCGATATCAGTGGGGCACCGGCGACGAGCTGTCCGCGATCGCCGCCGTGATCCTCGGCGGAACAAGCCTTTTCGGTGGCAGCGGCACCGTCGTCGGAACCCTCTTCGGTGCCCTGCTGATCGGGCTGATCAACAACGGGCTCATCCTGGCCGGCCTGGACACCAGCCAGCAGCAGGTAGTCCGTGGAGTGATCATCATCCTCGCCGTCGCCCTTGCCAGACGAAAATAGCGCCCGCCCCGTCAGTCACATGTACCCCGACCAGGTAACGATTCACAGCGAGCAATCCTTCGACCGGCGAGAGGAAACCCCATGGACCGCATAAGGTCCGGCATCATCGGCACCGGTTTCATCGGCGGTGTACACGCCGCAGCCGTCCGGGCCGCGGGCGGCGTTGTGCAAGCCGTGGCGTCCGCCACCCCGGAAGAGGCCCGGAGCGCCGCGGACGCCTGGCACGCAGAACACACCGCGAATTCAGGTCTCGACCTGATTGACCGGGACGATATCGACGTCGTGCACATCTGCACCCCGAACGCCACCCACGCAGAACTCGCCCACGCCGCCATCGCCGCCGGCAAGGCCGTCGTCTGCGAGAAACCGCTGGCGATCAACCCGGACAGTGCAGCCGGTCTGGTTGATCAGGCCGCCGCAACGGGTGTAGTGAATGCCGTCCCGTTCGTTTACCGGTACTACCCGACGGTGCGCGAAGCACGGGACCGGATCAGCCGCGACGAGGCCGGTCGGCTGTGGTTGCTGCACGGTTCCTACCTGCAGGACTGGTTGTCAGGGCGGCAGGTTTCCAACTGGCGGGTTGATCCCAAACTCGGTGGCACATCCCGCGCCTTCGGAGACATTGGGGTGCACTGGTGTGACCTGATGGAATTCGTCACCGGGCATCGGATCACCAGACTCGTTGCGCACTGGGCGAACGCCTACACCGAGCGACCGTCGCTCTCGGACGGTCCGGGCGAGGGTCCGACGGCTGTCGCCACCGAGGACGGTGCCGTCGTCACCTTCGAAACCGATCGGGGCGCAGCTGGTTCGGTGGTGGTCAGCCAGGTTTCGCTCGGACGAAAGAACCGTCTGTGGTTCTCCTTCGACGGTCTGGACGCCGCTTACGTCTTCGACCAAGAACTGCCGGACAGTCTTTGGGTCGGCGGTCTGCGGGAAAATCACGTTGTACCCAGGGGTCCGGATACACTCTCAGTCGCCGCTGGCCGCTACGCCCGGCTGCCGACCGGCCATCCGCAGGGCTATCAGGATTCGTTCACCGCCTTCGTCGGGGATGTGTACGCGGCAGTGGTCGGTGAGAAGCCGGATGGGCTACCCACTTTCGAGGCCGGCCTGCGGGCTACCAGGATCACCGCAGCTGTCGTCGAGTCCGCGCGCAGTGGGAACTGGGTGAATGTCCCCGAAGGTCCCTGATCTATCGCGCAATCCCACCCCAAATGCACCCGGGTGACAGAACCCAGAAGAGCACGGCAGAAAGGAACGAAACTCGATGACCAGCTTCTTCGATCCACACCAGCGGGCCACCATCGCCGCAGCGATGGCGCGCATCATTCCGACGACAGACACCCCGGGTGCCGCCGAGGCGGGCACCATCGACTTCCTGGACGGCTACCTGGCCGGGATCGACAGGATCTACGCCAAGCCGGACGGCAGCGGATTCGAGACGCTCAGCGGACGACGCGCGCGGGCCTGGCAGCGGCGGATCGACATCCTGCGCACCACGTATGTGGACGGCATTGCGGACCTCGATCGGCGCAGCCGGGATACGTATGGCCAGCCGTTCATCGACCTGGATGCCGACCAGCAAGATGGCGTCCTGACGGCCGTCGAACGCCCCGGTGAGGAGGCAGCAATGAATGCCTCGCAAGCCGTCATGGGGTTCGCGCCCGTGGAGCCAGCGCTGCAACAGGCCAGTGCCGAAATCTCGCTGAGCTTCCTCGCTCTTCTGGCCCTTCACACCCGGCAGGGCTTTTACGCTGACCCGATCTACGGCGGCAACCGCGGCCAAGTGGGTTGGCAGACAATCGGTTTCCCCGGACCGAGCTCACTAGCCGAAGTGCACACCGGCCGTTACACCGTCATCGAGTACTTCGCCGACGGCACCCACGAGCAGGAAATGGAGATCAGCCATGCCCGCACCCAAGCCTGAGTGCACCGACGTTTGCATCATCGGCGCCGGCGCGTCTGGAGCGGCCGCGGCGAAGGTGTTGACAGAGCGCGGGTTTCGCGTCGTTGCCCTGGAACGCGGCCCCTGGCGGACTAAGGAGACCTTTGGTGGCGACGAGCTGGCCAACGTCAACCGGTACAACCTGTGGCCCGACCCACTGCTGAACCCGCGCACCTACCGGCAGTCCGCTGACGAGGAGGCAGAAGTCGACCTGTTCTGCCCGGTCCCGCAGATGGTGGGCGGCGGCACAGTGCACTGGCAGGGCTGGCTGCCGCGGTTCACCCCGGAGGATTTCCGGCTGCACTCGATCGTCGGCGACCTGCAAGGCGCCTCGCTCGCCGATTGGCCTATCAGCTACGACGACCTGGAGTCGTACTACACCAAGGTGGAGTGGGCGTTCGGAGTGTCCGGTCTAGCCGGCGCGAATGCCTATGAGGGACCGCGAAGCGCGGACTACCCTTGCCCGCCGCTGCCGCTGTCCAGATATGCGCAGAAGTTCCACCAGGGCACAAGATCGTTGGGTTGGAACGCTTTCCCGACCCCACAGGCCGCGCTATCCCGTCCGCACAACGGCCGGCCTGCGACGGTGATCAGCGCCTTCGCCCAGCAGCACGGCGACCCGACCGGCACCCGGTCCAGCGCGCTCAACGTATTTATCCCGGACGCACTTACCACCGGCCGGTACGACCTTCGGCCGGAGAGCTACGTCCGGGAACTTGTCGTCAACGCCGCTGGCAAGGTCACCGCCGCGGTGTACCAGAACGAGGCCGGCGAGACATTCGAGCAAGAGGCCGACGTCTTCATCCTGGCCTGCGGTGCCGTCGAAACCGCCCGACTGATGCTGCTGTCAAAATCCGCGCGCTTTCCGAACGGCATCGCAAACGGCAGCGACATGGTAGGCCGCAATGTCACCTTCCACGAATACAGCTCCGCGATCGGGCTTTTCAACGACCCGATCTACGCCTGGGCGGGTGGCGGCTACGTCAGTGCGAGTTCAATGGAATTCTACAACCACGACGATTCAAGAGGTTTCGTTAGTGGCGGTCACATCGCCTGCGCCGGAGTAGGTATCCCGTTGCCGATCAACTGGGGTCTGCCCGACCGGCCGCTCTGGGGTGCGGAAGCCAAAACGATGGACGAGGAGTTCTTCAACCACAGCATGGCGGTGTCGATGGTGGTGCACGACATGCCGCAACACGACAACCGAGTCGAGCTGGACGAAAAGGTCTCCGACGCCTGGGATCTGCCTGCCGCCAGGATCACTCTCGCCACACACGAGAACGATCTGAGAATGGGCAGGTTCCTGGTCGACCGGGACGCCGACATCCTGGAAGCGGCCGGTGCCACGAAGATCTACCGGGTCTACCCAGAGCGGGTGACGGGCAACTGCTCGCACCAGCATGGCACCACCCGGATGGGCAACGACCCGAACTCTTCGGTACTGAACAAGTACTGCCAGGCTCACGAGGTCGACAACCTGTTCGTGGTGGACGGCGCGCCGTTCCCGACCGGCACCGGTGCAAACCCAACGCTGACGATCATGGCCAACGCCTGGCGGGTCGCCGACCATATCGCCGATACCCGCGGCAACGACACCAAAGGCGAGAAGGGCAAATAGATTTCGATGAGCCGTCCGATAACCCTGTTCACCGGTCAATGGGCCGACCTGCCGTTCGAGGAAGTCGCAAAACTGGCTGCCGAGTGGGGGTACGACGGGCTGGAAATCGCATGCTCGGGGGACCACCTCGACGTCGCACGAGGATCGGTCGACGACCATTACATCGCCAACCGACGGGAGATACTTGACCGCCACGGCCTACAGGCGTTCGCCATCTCGGCGCATCTGCAGGGCCAGGCCGTCTGCGACGACCCCATCGACCAACGGCACCGCGGCATCTTGAACAGCTCCCTCTGGGGTGACGGCGACCCGGAAGGTGTCCGACAGCGGGCTGCTCAAGCGGTCAAGAACGCGGCCAGGACGGCTGCCCGACTGGGTGTATCAACAGTCGTCGGGTTCACAGGTTCGTCGATCTGGAAGTACATCGCGATGTTCCCGCCCGCGTCGGGCGAGATGATCGACGCCGGCTACCAGGACTTCGCCGACCGGTGGAACCCGATCCTGGACGTCTTCGACGAGGTCGGCGTCCGGTTCGCCCACGAGGTCCACCCCTCCGAGATCGCCTATGACTACTACTCCACGCAGCGCGCGTTGGAAGCGATCGGGCACCGAAAAGCCTTTGGGATCAACTGGGACCCTTCGCACATGGTGTGGCAGAACATCGACCCGGTGCAGTTCATCTGGGACTTCCGGGACCGGATCTACCACGTGGACTGCAAGGACACCAAAGTCCGGCCGCGGGACGGCCGCCGGGGAGTGCTCGGGTCGCACCTGCAGTGGGCAGATCCACGGCGTGGGTGGGACTTCGTGTCCACCGGCCGCGGCGATGTTGACTGGGAAGACTGCTTCCGGATGCTTACCACCATTGGGTACGACGGGCCCATCAGCATCGAATGGGAAGACGCCGGGATGGACCGCCTGCACGGTGCGCCAGAGGCGCTGGCCTACATACGCTCCCAGCTTTTCGACCCACCGGCCACCGCCTTCGACAGCGCCTTCTCGAACCAGGACTGAGCTGCAGTCCCAGCCCCCGCATGCCAAGCCCTTACTCGACGGCTGTTTCGGTGCTTATGTCGGTGACGCCTCAGCAATGTCACTCGACACCGGTACCGAACGACGCCTTGTGTAGGCAATCACCCGCCGGGTCACCCGTCACCGCCGAATTATCTTGGAGAGCGTTGATTGATTGCCTGGTTTCGTCCATGGCTGACCCGGGGTCTCGGTGGACACCTTTGCGGCAGGACGGCGATGGTGGGCCAAGGTAGTCGTTGAGGTGGTCGCGGAAGTGCGGCAGGTCCCTGACGTGGAAGTACATGGCGTCGCCGATTCTGGCGGCTGCGGCGCGGTGTGAGTTGACCCAGGCGAAGAACAGCACCGGCATCACCTGGTTCATGTAGGGGTGTTGCCGTCAGCAGCCGGGATCAGGTGGTCCGGTTTGAGCGCGAAGTGGTTGTTGTAGTCGGTCACCAATATGGGTAACTGTCGTGGTCGCGGTCGAGATTGTGTTGCAGCGAGGCGATTACGCGGTCTAGTTTTGCACCCATCCGGTGGCGGTTGTAGACCAGGGCGGCAGCGCAGGAGCCGTAGTAGTTGATGCTGTGGAACAGTCTGGTTGCGGCGTTGAGGGCGCGGGCGAAGACGCGGCTGACGGGATCGGATAGCCGGCCGAGCCCCGCGGCCGACGTATCCGGTCGAGCGCAAGATGCTGGTGGACACCGATACCGCGGGCGGCAACCTTACGGTCGATGGAAGGAGTCATGAAGTTCCAAACTCAGGCTGACTGTTCACGAATCATTCTTCGGAGACTGGATCGTACTGCCGCAAGGTCATCCTCAGCTGTACGGAGCCGCGCCAGAGTAACGTCGAGTTCTGTTGCCAGCCGGACATTTTCACTGCGGTAGCGATTGTTCGCCGCGGTTAGTTCGTCGATGCGACGCCGGAGCGGCTCTACTGATGTAGCTTCCAGTTGGGTGCCGAGTCGTTCACGTAGGGCCTTCGTTACGCGGCCGAGCTCGCTGCGGAGCCTGCGGTTGTCCTGCTTGGCGAGTTCGAGGTCGGTGCGCAAGCTTGCCTCGCTCGCGCT
>JBEVHL010000361.1:0-3117 GCA_040511255.1 Mycobacterium sp.
ACCGAGGCCAAGGTCGACGTCGACAACCCCGACCGTGGCCCGCTGCTGATCATCGCGGGCGAAAAGGACAACACCATCCCTCCGGCAATCAGCACCGCCAGTTTCCAGCACCAGCAACACAATCCTGGCGTCACCGAATACGTCGAAATCCCCGGCCGAGGACATTCGCTGACCATCGACTCTGGCTGGCCCGATGTCGCCCGAACTGCCCTTGACTTCATCAAACGCAATATCTGATTCAATCGAACGCTTGCGCGCCACCGTCACCAGAAACGCGCTTGAGAACAGCCGAGCAGGTCGCTCACTCCCACGTTGCCTCTTCGGAGGACGCCCGGTTGAGTCCCAAATGGTCGAATCAAACCTGGTCATGCCATGGTGGACTCATGGATTTTGCGGGTACCAGATGACAGAGGATTGGTTCGTCGGGGCGGTCGAGCGAGTCGCAGATGCCGGTCGGCAGGCCTGCCTGGCGATCGACTCGGCGGTCGGTGTGTTGCGGGAGGGTTGTGCTGCGCGGAACGCGGGGAGCCCGGTCGTCGATATCGTCGACGAGTTGATTGCCGCCGGCGGGCGGGAAACTCGGCTGAGCGCTGCTGACGCGTTTCGCGAGTTCGAACGGGCAATCGCATCGATGCGTACCAGTGTCGTGCGGGCACTTGTCGATGAGGGTGGTTTCACACTGACGGACGTGGCGAAGCGACTGAAGATTTCACGACAAGCAGCCGCTCGACTCTACGAGCAGGGGCCGGATGGGTGAAGTCCTAGCCCAGCAGGCCCAAGCTCGACTTGACGCACCCCGGAGGTGCGTATTCACGCTTCGTTGATGACGACCTCCTGCTTCGTGACCCCGGAGCCCGGCATCGGGGTGGTTCGGTGTGCGGGTGCTGTCCCGGACCGCCAGCACGCAGAGATGATCGCCGAGTCGATCCCACACATCGTTTGGACAGCGTCACCCGACGGCGCGACCACATATTTCAACCGGCAGGGCACCGATTACACCGGTTGCCCGCGGGAAACCAACTACCAATGGAACTGGGTCACGCTCGTCCATCCCGAAGACGTCGAGCGGGCGGCCCAGACCTGGCAACACGCGACGACAACGGGCACCGACTGCTTGCTCGAGTACCGGATTCGCCGGTTCGACGGAGTCTACAAATGGCATGCCTGCCGCGCCGTTCCCCATCGCAATACCGCAGGTGAGATCGACCTGTGGATCGGTACAGCGACCGACTGCGAAGACCAGAAGCAACTGGAACTGGATCTGCGCCGCTCCGACCAGGAGGCCACGCAGGCTCGGACCCTGCTGGAGAGCATTGAGGCGGCAACCCCGATAGGTTTCAAGCTGGTGGATCGCGATCTCCGGGTCGTCCGAATCAACAAGACACTGGCCGAAATTGACGGCCGATCTGTTCAGGAGTGCATCGGTCGTACCGCGTCCGAGCTCGTGCCCGACCTCTGGCCACAGCTCGAGAACGTCTATCAACGCGCACTCGCGGGCGACACGATCAGCAACGTCGACGTGAGCAGACCGACGGCCGCCCAACCGCACCGCATGCGCCACTGGCTTGCCAGCTACTACCCCGTGCGGATCGACCGCGAGACCATCGGTGTCGGCAATGTCGTCCTCGATATCACCGATCGGAAGGAAGCCGACGAATTCCGCGCCGTGGTCATGAACAATATGGCGGAGGGCCTCTATGCCCTGGACGCCGACGGGCTGCTGACCTACCTGAACCCCGCCGCGGCCTCGATGCTCGGCTGGACCGAAGATGAGTTACGCGGCAAGCCGATGCACTCGACGGTCCACTTCCAGCGTGCCGACGGCAGAAAGATCGCAGCCGAGGAGTGCCCCCTTCTGCAGGTCTTCACAGAAGGCCGCAGCATTCGGACTGCCGACGCCTTCACCCGTAAAGATGGTTCGATCTTCCCCGTTGCCTACTCCTCTGCGCCGCTTGGCAGCGGCAGGATCCGCCAAGGTGTCGTCGTCGTTTTCCGTGACATCACCCAGGAGAGGGCGGAACAGGCGGAAGCTCAGCGAGAGCTCGACGCCCTGACCTGGCTCGGACGCATTCGGGACGCGATCGACGAGAACCGGCTCGTCCTCTACTCCCAGCCAATCGTGCCCCTCGCCGGCGGCCGGCCTGGCGAGGAGTTGCTGCTCCGCATGATCGGACGCGACAACGAAGTCATCCTGCCCGGCAGTTTCCTGCCGGTGGCGGAAAAATATGGGCTGATCCGTGAAATCGACCGCTGGGTCATCACCCAGGCCACCCGGCGCGCCGCAACGGGCCGCCAAGTGGTCGAGGCGAATCTCTCCGCTGCGTCGATTGGTACCTCGGACCTCCTGCCCTTCATCGAACAGCAGATCCGGGAAGCGGGCGCAGACCCGGTCAACCTGGTGTTCGAGATCACCGAGACCGCGCTCATGCATGACATCGACGCCGGCGAAGCCTTCGCTCGCGGGCTGACAGAACTCGGTTGTGGGTTGGCCCTCGACGACTTCGGCACCGGCTTCGGCAGCTTCACCTACCTCAAGAAGCTGCCTATCACCCACCTCAAGATCGATATTGAGTTCGTGCGCGACCTGGCGACGAACCCTGCCAATCTCCATGTCGTCAAGGCGATTGTCAGCCTGGCACGCGCATTCGGCCTCAAGACGATCGCGGAGGGCATCGAAGACGAACAGGCCTTGAACCTGCTGCGAGCCGAAGGCGTGGACTTCGCCCAGGGATTCCATCTGGGCCGACCCGGGCATATCAGTGTCGGCTGATCCGCCTCTGCAGCGTGTTCGTCTTACGGTGACGTCACGGTTTCTCCTCTGCGGGGCGGGAAGTTGGTTGCGGTGGGGCTGTTGAGCCGAGAGTTGCTCTTGGACTGGACATCTGGAGACTTGCATTCGCCCCGGCTCCGTCGATGGCTGATGGGTTAGGGCAGGTGCGTTCCGTGAATCCGTTTGGCGTACCGGGCATACATTCGGGGAGCGAACACAGCGACGAAAACCCTGGCCGGTGGCGGCGCGGAGTGGAGCATGGCTCGCACGACTTCGGGGTCTCCTTCGTAGGCGAACATCCCGAACACCAGAAGCACTTTGGATGCCGGTACCGACGCCGCGCCGGC
>JBEVHL010000362.1:0-14755 GCA_040511255.1 Mycobacterium sp.
ATGACCACAAACCCGACGAGGGCCAATATCCCGAAAATCGCCAATTGGATGCGGACGAAGCGCGATAGCAGCACTACCCACCCCCCTCTTGGACGCCTTGCGGCGGTGGCGGCGGCACGGCCGGATCAACCGGAGGCGCGGGGTCCGGTGGTAGCGCGACACCGACCGCGAGTGGGTCTTCGGTGAAAGGCACAGGCGGTGGCGGATTGCCCATCAGGGCGTCAGGTAACGGCTGGCTGTAGCGGCCCCAGCGGGTTCCCGCGAACAAATCAGAGCGAAGCCGTGTGGTGGTCAAATCCATTGTGGTGTAGAGGTTTGCGTAGTCACCCTTGATGGCATCATCGACAACCCACTGCGCAAACGGGAACACCGTCGCCTCTTGCAATCCCTTGCCCAGAGTGGGGCCGGCGTCGGCGAGGGCCCGAATCACGGGTTCGAGATTCGTCAGATCGGTGACCAGATCAGTTTTGGTGTCCGTGATCAGGCCGGTGGTGGTGTCGCTGAACACGCGTAACCGATCCAATGCGGTCGTCAGGTTGGGCCGCTCGGTCACCAGGACACTCAGCGCGGGCGGCAGCTTCTTCAGAATCTCGTCGACGAGACCGGACTGGCTGTTGACTTGGTCGGCCAGTTGATCCAGACCCTTCATGGTGGAAACGATGTTCTGCATCTGGTCATTCAGCGTCCCGACGAAATTGTCCAGGCGCGAGATCATGTCGCGGATGTCGGTGCCCCGACCGCCGAGGGCGGCACTGAACTGCTTGATGATCTCGTCGATCTGACCGAGACCACCGCTGTTGAGCACGACGGACAATGCGGACAGTGTCTGCTCGGTGGACGGGTAGGTCGACGACTTGTTCATGGCGATCGTCGCGCCCGATTGCAGCCGTCCGTCCGGCGCGACACCGAGCGGGGGGTTGAGTTGAAGATGGCTGGAGCCCAACAGGCTGGTCTGCCCGATGGTCGCCAAAGCGTTGCCGGGGATGATCACACCTTCGCGGACGTGCACCTCAAGATCGGCGTGCCAGTTCCGAACCGTTATCCGGCCCACGCTGCCGACGACGACATCGTCGATCATCACGGGTGAATTCGATTCCAGTGAGCCGACATCGGCCATCTCGACGTGCACTGTGGTGTTACCGCGGCCACCGCTGACGGTACCTGGCATCGGCAGTGAATTCAGGCCCTGCCACGCACAACCGGACGCGACCAACATCAGACAACAACCGATGGCCACCGTTCGAAGGAGGCGGGGCAGGCCCGACAACCCGGTCACGGTGTTCCGCCTGCCTCGGCGGGAAGCAACAGGTCTGAGGTAGTGACAGGTGCAGGTGGTGGCGGTTCGTCGGACACCACGCCGGGGATCAGGTCGGGTTCGGAGTAGTACATCTTGCCCGGCCGCGGCACCGGCCCGAGTACAGGATTGACCGGGAACGGCAGGTAGTTGAACGACAGATACTTCAGGACCGGCCCAAGATACTGGGTGCAGAGCTTTGCGCCCTCTTCCGATGTCACGTTCTTCACCGATGCCAGGCCGGCGCAGATCAACGTCACCGGATTCGAGAAGTTGTTGAACACAAAGGATCCCGCTTCCGAGCCCTGCTCAGGGTTGTAGATGTTGTTGTAGTTGGCCAACCCGGTCGGTGCGGCGTGCAGGACCTGCTCGAGAACCATGCGGTTGTCGGCCAAGTTCTTGGTCACACTGGTCAGCCGCTGGAACTGTTCGGTTGTCCTTCCGCGATTGTCGGAAACGAACCGCTGCACGTCTTGCACCGCGATCGACAGACTGCTCAACGCCGCGTCGAGGTTGGATTTGTTGTCGTCCAGCACGCTGGTCAGGGTGGCAAATCGGTTCTCGAAGTGCACGATCTGTTCGTTGCTGCCTTGAAGCGCGGTGACAAAGATCTGCAGATTTTTGATGGTGCCTGCGATATCGCCGCTGCCGTCGGCCAGCACTTTCGCTGCCCCGGCCAGCTGCGCGATGGTCTGCCGCAACTTGTCACCGTTGCCGTCGAGCGCATTGGCAGCGCTGTTGATGAATCTGCCCACCGACCCGGTGGACACTCCGTTCTCGGGGCCGAGTGCCGCTGCGAGACGGGACAATTCAGATTTGACTTCATCCCACTCGACCGGCACTGCGGTGCGATCGAGCGGGATTTCCGCACCGTCCGCCATCGTGGGCCCACTATCCTCATATGGCGGGGTGAGCTGGACATAGCGCGCGGCGATCAGACTCTGCGCGACGATGATCGCCTTCGCGTCCGCCGGGATGGAGACGCTGTGGTCGATGTCCATCACGATCCTGGTCTTGGTCCCGAGCGGCTGCACATCGGCGATCGTTCCCACCGCGACGCCGGCGACCCGAACCTGGTCGCCACGGTAGATCGCGGTCGCAGTGGTGAAATATGCGCTGATCGTCTTGGGGCCCAACAGATGCCGGTAACCGAGGTAACCGCCGGACGAGACCAGCAGGATTGCCAGAGCAATGATGGTGAACCTGATGACGCGAGGTCGGCTGATCATGGGCGTTCCCGATGGGGAAGAGGAAGCTGGGCCCTGGGGGTCAGCCCCAGCGCCGAATCCAGGAACGGCTGAATGAACTGTCCCGGCATCAGATTGGCGATGAACGCGTTGTAGTAGTTGCCAGACGCGACACTCTCACCGAGGGCAACCGAGTACTTGTTCAGACCTTTCATGGTGTTGACGATGTTGTCGTTGTTCTTCTCCAGCATGGCGGTCACCGAATTGAGGCGATCCAGCGTCGGCGCCAGTTCTTTCTCGTTTTCCGCGACCAGCGCGGTCAGCTGCTGTGATACCGCAGACGTGTTGGCGAGCAGGTCCACGATCTCCTGCCGCCGGTCGGCCAGCACGGATATCAGTGCGTCGGAGTTGAGGATCAGGGTGTTCACCTGTGTGCTGCGTTTGGCCAGGATGCCCGTGACATCGCCTGCGCTGCTGAGCAAGTCGCGCAACCCGCGGTCGCGGGTGTTGATGGTCTTCGACAATCGGGTCAAGCTGTCGAATGTCGGCCCCAGTTGTGGCGCGATCCGATCGAGGGTGGCGGCCAGCGTGTCCAACGACTGATTCAGCGCGTCGGTGTCGGTGGCGGTGACATTTGAGGTGAGGTCGCCGAGTGCATCGTTGAGGGAATACGGCGAGGCGGTTCGCGACGTCGGGATGACATCTGTCATCCGCAGTGGTCGCGTGCCCGGTTCAACCGGCGGGGACACCACATTCAGCACCCGCTTGCCCAGTAGCGAGCCAGTCTTGATCCGGACCGTCGTCTCCCGCGCGAGCCGGACGTCGCCGTCGATGGTGAACTTCACCAGAGCCTTGCCGTGAGATAGCGAAACATCGGACACCGCACCCACATTGATGCCGGAGATCATCACGTCATCGCCGGTGGACAGGCCGCCGGCTTCGACGAAAAGGGCCTGATAAGACCTGGCGGTGAACAGGGTCCACACCCTGTCGAACTGCAATCCGACCATGCTGACCAGGATGACGAGTACCACTCCGATGAGCCCGGAGCGAATCAGATGCCGACCGCGGTATTTCTGCATTACTTCGAGCACCTACCCGTCGTCTGCTCCACCATGGGCAACGTGAGTGTCCCGCCGGACAATGTGCTCACTTTGAGGTTGATGCCGCACAGATAGAAGTTGAAGAAGCTTCCGTACGAACCCAGCCTGGCCAGCTTCTTGTAGTTGTCCGGTCCGCGCTGCAGCCCCAACTCGATACGATCTTTGTCGGCTTCCAGCAACGGGGCCAACCGGTTGAGTTGATCGATCGTGCCTGCCAGCGGCGGCCGCGCCTGGGTCAGCAGGTCGGTTACCGAGGCAGTGCCGTTGTCAAGTGCTGTGATGGCGGATCCAATCGGATCCTTGTACTGCGCAAGTTCACTCACCAACTTATCCAGTCGCTCGATCGTCGTGGAGAACTGGTCACCGTTGCGTTGAATTGTGCCCAGCGTCGCGCGCAGACTCTCGACAAGTTCGCCGATCAAGGTGTCGTTGTCGGCGAGTGAATCCGCGAACGACGTCGACTTCCCCATCAATGACGACAGGCTCTCGCCATCGCCTTGCAAGATCTGCAGCAGCGCGGCGGACAGCGCGTTGACGTCTTTAGGGTTCAACGCCGAGATCACCGGTTTGAAACCGCCGAGCAGGAGGTCGAGGTCGAGGGCAGGTTCAGTGCGATCCATCGGGATCTCGGAGTGGGCCGGCAGCATTTTCGTCGAGCCAGGGCCGTCGATGAGGTCGAGGTAGCGATCACCGACGAGGTTGAGGTAGCGGACCGCCACTCGTGTGCCCGTCGTCAGCTGCACACTGTGGTCCGCGTCGAATGCGATGTAAGCGAGATGATCCGAACCCAGCGAGACCTTACGCACCGTACCCACCCGGACTCCTGCGACGCGCACGGTGTCGCCGACCCGCAGCCCCGATGAATCCTTGAACACCGCCGAGAAGCTGGTGGTGTCGCCTGACCGGTACTGACCGAACACCACGATCAACCCGAAGGTCAGTGCGAGCATCAGGATTGTGAATACGCCGAACTTCGCAGCCGGACCCACCAGTGGTTTCACGGCGCACCGTGGCCGATCTCGGCCGAGTTGCGCGCCGGCCCGCCGATCGGGCCGAACATGGCCTGCTTCCAGCTGTCGATATTCAGCAACAGACCCTGATTTCCGTACTTGAAGGGATTTGAGCCCACATCGGCCACGATGTACGGCGGAAAGTAGTCGTCCGGGACGTCCGGCAGAGCACCACAGATGGGGCCGCCCTTGGCCGCTACTTTCGGAAGGTCGTCCGGGTATCGATAGCGCTCGGCACCGAGCAGGAAATTGGTCGCAAACTCCAAGCCGGGAACATCGGTGAGCCGGGGCGTTTCCTGTATTTTCGCCAGCCCCTGGATTCCACAGGTCAGGCCGCGGTTGTATTCGTTGAGCAGCGTGGCCGTCGGCACCAACAGATGCAGGACATCGGTCAGGGCGGCCCGATTCTGTCCGAGCACGTCGTTACCGACCTGGCCAAGACCGATGAGGCTCACCAACATTGCGTCGAGGTTGCTCTGCTGATCGACGATCGTATTGGCGATGTCCACACCGTTGCGCGCGGTGCTCAGCAGGTCTCCGACGGAGTCGTTGTAGATTTGCAGAACCTGCGGCGCCGCTTCCAGATCCCGGCTCAGTGCGGGCAGGCTCGGTTCCACCTTGCCCATCACCACGTTCAAATTGCTCAGCATCTGCCCCGTCTGCTCACCCCTGGCGCGCAGTGCGGTGGCGATCGCGCCCAGTGTCTCGTTGAGTTTTTCGGGCTTCACCCGGGCGAGAACGTCTGTCAGCTGCTCGAAAACCGTGTTGAACTCGACGGTGACATCCTTGGTCTGCAGAACCTGGCCCGCCGCCAGCGCTTTGGGTGACCGATCCGGAGACGGGATGAGCTGGACGAATTTCGCACCGAACACCGTCGTCGAGGTGATGTTGACACCGACGTTCGCCGGCACCATCGCCATCTTGGCCGGGTCCATCGCGAGGTGAATCGCGGCTCCCCCGTTGGCAAGCGGTTCGATGGATTCGACCTTTCCGATCTGAACTCCGTACATCTTGACCTTGGCGTCGGGGTACATCACCAACCCCGCCCGCGGCGACAGTACGGTCACCGGCACCGTGCGAGTGAGTCCACCGCGGAACAGGGTCACAGCGAGGGCGAACACTGCCACCACCAACATGACGCTGGCCAGGCCCTTCAGCGGGCGGAGTATCGAACTATTCACCGCCACTTCCTAACCCGAGAGATTGAAGTTGCCGTTCGCCCCGTAGACGGCGAGCGAGACGAGCAAGGTCACCGACACCACGGCGATGAGCGACGATCGCACCGCCTTACCCACCGCAACCCCCACTCCGGATGGTCCGCCAGTGGCGAAAAAGCCGTAGTACGTGTGGATCAGCATGATGGTGACGGCCATACACACCGCCTGAAGAAATGACCACAGGATGTCGACGGGGTTGAGGAATGTGTCGAAATAATGGTCGTAGAGTCCCGCCGACTGCCCGAAGAGCAACACCGTCGTGTAGCGACTGGCCAGGAATGAGGCGATGACCGCCAACGTGTAAAGCGGTGCAATAGCTATCATTCCGGCCACGATCCGGGTGCTCACCAAGTATTCGATCGGTGCTATCGCCAGCGATTCCAACGCGTCGACTTCCTCGTTGATCCGCATCGCCCCGAGTTGGGCGGTTGACCCGGCCCCGATGGTCGCCGCCAACCCGATCCCGGCGATGACCGGTGCGGAGATGCGGACGTTGATGAAGGCCGCGAAGAATCCGGTCAACGCCTCGATGCCGATGTTGCCCAGTGAGCTGAAACCTTGCACGGCCAGCGTCCCGCCGGCCGCGAGGGTGAGAAATCCGACGATCACTACTGTGCCGCCGATGACCGCCAGCGCACCCGAACCCATGCTGATCTCCGCGACGAGGCGGATGGTTTCGCGTTTGTAGCGCCACGCTGCCTGAGGCGCGCCGATGATGGCCCGCCAGTAGAAGTCGGCGTGATCGCCGATTCCGGCCAAACTGCCGACCGGGCGGGACAATTGGTACTTCAGCCGGGGATATGTGGTGCCGAGACTCATCGCTGGCTCATTCGAATACCGACCGCGGTGACGACGACGTTCACGACGAAAAGCGACATGAACGCATAGACGACGGTTTCGTTCACCGCGTTACCCACACTCTTGGCTCCGCCGCCGGAAACGGTCAGACCGCGGTAGCAGGCCACCAGTCCGGCGATGAGACCGAACAACGTCGCCTTGACCGACGAGATGACAACCTCGTTGACACCGGTGAGCAAGGTGATTCCGGCGATGAACGCGCCCGGGTTCACGTCCTGCACCAGTACCGAGAAGAAGAACCCACCCATGACGCCGATGGTGCACACCAGGCTGTTCAACAGGAATGCCACCAGTGCCGACGCCAGCATCCGTGGTGTCACGAGCCGTCCGACCGGGTCGATGCCCAACACCTCCATGGCGTCGATCTCTTCGCGGATGGTCCGCGAACCCAGATCGGCACACATCGCCGTCGCACCGGCACCGGCGACGATGAGTACGGTGACCAACGGACCGACCTGGGTCACCGCCCCCAGTGCCGCGCCGGCACCGCTGAGATCGGCGGCGCCGAGTTCGCGAAGAAGGATGTTCAACGTGAAGCTGACCAAAACGGTGAAGGGTATGGCCACCAGCAGAGTCGGCAAAATCGACACTCGCGCAACGAACCACGATTGCTCGAGGAACTCCCTGGTTTGAAACGGCCGCTTGAACAAGCACCGGACCGCGTCGGCGGACATCGAGAAGAGACCTCCGACCGCTTCCAGCGGACCCGATAGATCTCTTCGGGGCATCGATGCCCTCCTGTCTCGTTGACTGACCGCGCCCACCGTGCCGCGCTGTTACGGTAACGATTACCGTTCAAGGTACCGTCTAAGGCTCCGTCGGGATAGACCTTATTGCTACTAAATTAGCTAAATAGACTGTGGGATGATGACAACGCAACAGGCGCCGGCAGGAGGCGGCCGCGGAATGCGCGGTCGCGAGGCCGTGCGGATGGGCGTTGCCTACGCGGCGAGATTGGCTCTTGCACACGTTGTTTCCGCGATTGCGACCGCGCTCATCGTCGTCTCTTTGTCGAGAAACACCGCCGGTGATGCGAGGGCGCTGTTGACCGAGCAGAACCTGGTGACCCTGATTGTGCTGATTGCGGTGTCCGCCGTCGCGGGCGCGGCCGCCGACGTGATCAACGTGTATCCGTCACTGCGCTGGTTTGCCGACGGAGAAACGCCCACACGTGCCCAGACTCGCGCGGCGATCCGAATTCCCGCCCGCCAGACGGCAGTTCACCTTGCCGTGTGGATCGTCAGCGGAGCGGTGTTCGCGCTGGTCAATCTCCGGCTCGGCCCCGCGGTCGCCGCGGTGATCGGGCTGGTCATCCTGTTCGGCGCGGGAACCACCGCCAGTATCTGCCACCTGTTGACCCAGCGGACGCTGCGCCCTGTCATCGCGTCCGCCATGCGGACAACACCATCCGGCGACCCTGCACCAGGTGTTCTGGCGCGCCTGATGATTGTCTGGACACTGTTCAGCGCTCTGCCCATGCTGGGGGTCGGCCTGATCGTATTGGCGCGATCGAATGGTTGGTTCGTAGCTAAGACCGCGCCGGTGGAGCGACCGGTGCTGGTGCTGGCCGCCGTGTCGCTGGCTCTCGGCATCCGCGCGATGGCGCTGACCGCGCAGTCCATCTCGGACCCCGTCGGAGAGATCGTGGTCGCGATGGCACAGGTCGAACACGGCGCGACGGAGACCGCCGTCGACGTGTACGAGTCGTCCGAAATCGGCCGTCTGCAAGTTGGTTTCAACAGTATGGTCCGCGGGCTGGCCGAGCGTGAGCGCCTCCGCGAACTGTTCGGACGGCATGTTGGCGTCGATGTCGCCCGTCGGGCGATCGCCCAGGATGCGCTGCACTCCGGTGACGTCCGAAGCGTCGGTATCCTGTTCGTTGATCTGCTGGGTTCGACGCAATTGGCCGCGGCAGGCCGGCCGCAGGACGTCGCTCGTATCCTCAACGCGTTCTTCCGGATCGTGGTCGCCGCGGTCGATGATCATCAGGGGCTGGTCAACAAGTTCGAAGGGGATGCCGCCCTGGCCGTCTTCGGCGCCCCCTTGGATGTCGCCGACCCGGCCTCAGCTGCGTTGGCAACAGCCCGCGATCTGGCCGTCGCCCTGAAAGCACTACCGGACATCGACTTTGGTGTCGGCGTCTCAGCCGGCTCGGTCTTCGCCGGCAACATCGGCGCCGAGAATCGCTACGAGTACACGGTCATCGGCGACCCGGTCAACGAGGCTGCGCGGCTCGCCGATTACGCCAAGGAGTTGCCGTCGCGGGTTGTCTGTTCCGAGCGGGCGATCGCGGCTGCCAGCGTCGGCGAGCAGGGGCGGTGGACCGACGGAGGGAAAGCGTCGTTGCGCGGTCGTCCACATCCGACCGTGATTCTGGTGCCCGCCGTCTCCTGACGACGGTCAATCGACGAGAGTGATTGCCTGCCGTGGGCATTGGCGCACAGCGTCGGCTACCAGGGCCGCGTCAGCTTGCGTAGGTTCGGCCACCTTGACAGTCAGCACATCATCGTCGCCGAGTTCGAACACGTGGGGCATCAGCCCCATGCAGATCCCGTTGGCCTCGCACAGGCCGGTGTCCACTGCAATCCTCACCGCAACACCCGTACGGGTACGTGGTGCCAGCCGATCACGTTGGTCATCGCCACCCGCTTGAGCCCCTCCTGGACGATCTCGTAGCGGGGCATGAAGTCGAGCAGCTTGTCCAGAGCGATGACGCTTTCCATCCGCGCCAGCGCCGCACCCAGACAACTGTGTACCCCGTACCCCATCCCGAGGTTCTGCGCCTCGCTGCGGTCCCGGTTGATATCGAAGGCGTGCGCATCGGTGAACGCCCGCTCATCCCGGTTGGCCGAGCCGACACACAGCAACACAGGATTGCCCGCTGGAATCGTGATCCCGTGCAGTTCAACATCTTTCAGTGAGTAGCGGACCAGGTATTGGGCCGGCGCCTCCCACCGCAGCAACTCCTCCACCGCGGCAGCAATCCTGGTGCGGTCATCGAGCAGCATCTGCCATTGCTCGGGATTCTCGGCGAAGGTGACGACGGCGTTACCCACCAGCTTTGTCACCGTCTCGGCACCAGCCCCACCCAGCATCGATGCGAACCCAGCGATCTCGATATCGTCGAGTTTGGTGGGTACGCCGTCACGGTCGACTTCAGCGGCGATCAGATCGCTGATCATGTCGTCCTGCGGGTCGGCGCGCCGTTCCTGAATGATGTTGTAGTACATCAGCCCCGTCTCGATACCGGCGGCCATTCCCTCCGCAGGCATCTCGACCTTGCCGTACTCCCGCGCAAGCGTCTTGTCCAGCAGGATCCGAACCTGCTGACGCAGTTCGGGGGGCACGCCGAGCATGGCGGTGATGACCTCGACGGGAAACAACGCGGAGAAGTCCTGCACGACGTCGAATTGATCGCGATCCGCGGCGTTGAGGAATCGGTCGATCTGGGCGACGACCGTTTCTCGCTGGCGTTCGACAGCACGCGGAGTGAACACCTTGTTGACCAAGCTGCGCATCCGCCGATGATCTGGCGGGTCCATCATGATGATCAGCGGCGGCGGAGGATTACCCAACTGGACCATCTCCAGATCGATCCCGCGCGACGACGAGAAGGTCTCGACATCCTTCATCGCGGCCGCCACATCGGCGTGCCGGGTCAGAGCATAGAAGTCGTACTTCTCGCTGTAGTAGACGGGCGCCTCGTCTCGCATCCGCTGGTAAGTGGCGTAGGGGTTGTTGAAGAAGTCGTCCGAGAACGGATCGAAGACAACTTTTGTGCTGGTCAACATTTCCTCCTGTGCGGCACTGCGAGCCTGGGCGCACCGGGCGTTGGGACGCGTCCAAATGATTGTCTATGCACCGCGCTAACGGTAACGTCGACGGTAACGCAGATGGTAGCGAGTCGTCGGTGCGTGCGCAAGGACGTGCCGGGACCGATACATCAGAGCGGGTCGAATCCTGATATCAACCACGCGTTCCCCTGCTTTTCCATGGTCACGAGCACGCTGCTGGCGGTGAGTACGGGGTCTGGCTTGGCGGTACTCGCCGTCGTCTGATTGATGAAGACGAGAACCTTCGCGGAGTTCGGTGCAAGCTCGCTCAGCGCTGCCCTGGTCACCTCCGCGGTGGTCTTGACCTTCTGCTCGGTGGCCGCGGGTCTGACCACCTGCTCGGTGAATTCGCGGTAGTAGGACAGGAATTCGCCAGTCAGGTGAGATTTCGCTGACGCGAAGTCGCGTTCGAGTGTGTCGGGAGAGTACGACAGAATTGCCACTGCCCCATCGCGAGCGGCTGTCACCGCCTCGTCGGCCGCTTGCGCGTTCGTCGCTTCATCGGACCGGTAGTGGATGACGTACTGCCAGGCCCCTGCGCATGACGCCGCCACGATCATCAACACTAGGACTGCGGCGGTCCAGCCGTCTCTGCGGCGGAGGCTCCGCCGCCCTGCAGGTGTCACCGGATCCACCAATTGTTCCGCAGTGGAAGCTGTCTCGATCGAGGCCTCATCGCCATCGAGCAGTTCCTGACCAGAGATCACTGGACGAACTCGACTTTCGACATCTTGAGCTGGTCGCCGTCTCTACTTACGGTCACACTGAGCCGCCACTTGCGGGGTTGCTCCTTGCCTCCGGCAGCATTGGTCACCGTCGAGGTCGCTGCCACGAGGACAACAGCGGAATCTCGTGTCATCGACTCGACTGCGGCGGCGTTCACCGTGCCTGACGTGACCACCTTCGAATCCCGGACCACCGCCGTGAAATCGTCGACACGGCTTGCGAAATCGGCGTGAAACTCCCCGGTCGAATTCTCCAGGACGCGCGCCACATCTGCGGCCGCCTTGTTGAAGTCCAGAGTCGTCATATCCGTCACGCCTTGACTGGCTACCGCCGCGAACTGCGCTGCTCTCGCACGTTCCTGAGCAGCGCCGTGATGCCGCCAGGCCAGAAATCCGTTGCCTGTCAACAGTGCTGCGACCAAGGCCACGGCTGCCGACATCGCCACCGTCCGCCAGCCGGGCCGGCGAAACCGGAGTCGAGGTCGCCGTTCCGGGCCGGTCGGCGATGCGGCGTCGCCGGCCTCGGTTTCACTGAGTTCGGCCTCAGCGAGGTCTGTCTCGGACGCAGCCAGCTCGTGGCGCAACCGAGCCGCCCTGGCCCTGGCCTTGGCCGCCTCAGCCCGGGCCTCGGCCTCAGCCGCTTCCGCCTCCACGGCTTCCACCAAGGCCAGGCCCGCTGATGCGGAGTCATTCTCATCCATCGTCACAGCCTCCTGCCGACGCTACAGAATCGCGCCTGCGGCCTTCGCCTTGTCGATATCGTCCCAGTCGACGTCGAGCTCCATCAGGATCTCCTCGGTGTGCTGGCCGTGTTCGGGGTCCCGTGCCGGCGCGGGCGGTGTCTCGTCGAACTGCACAGGTGCTGCGACAGTTCGGTATTCGCCTCCGTTGTCGTCACGGTTGGTGATGAGATAGCCATTCGGTTCGACTTGTGGGTCGTTGAGTGTCTCCCGCGGGGTGGCGTAGGCCGCCCATACACCGGGCTCGTCATCGAGGACCTTCTGCCAGTGCGCCAGGTCGTGCTCGGCGAACATCTTCGTCAAGATCGCGATGGCGTCAGCCGTGTTCGCGACCAGGTTGGCTGACGGGACGAATCGCTCGTCGGTGGCAAGTTCGGGCAGCCCGACCCGGTGGCAGAACCCGGCCCAGAACTTGTCCGGCTGCAGGAAGATCAGTTGCAGCCACCGGTGGTCTTTGGTCCGGTAGCGATTGACCACGGGGTTGAGCGCTACGCCAGGTGGCGCGCCGGGAATCCCGTCGGTGTCAAAGAAATCGGCAACCAGGATCGACGGGGCGATCGCCCACATCGCCTGCGCCAGGAGTGAACCGTCGACGACAGTGGCCTTGCCGGTGCGTTGGCGGTGAAAGAGTGCGGCACATACTCCGCCGGCGAGGGTCGCACCGGCTTGCAGGTCGCCGAACGCCGGCCCCTGAGCAGTCGGCACCTCCGCGCCGAACGGCGTGAGAGTGTACGAGACTCCGCCGCGTGCCGAATAGGTGGCACCATCGAACCCGCCCTGATCACAGTCGGGACCTCGAACGCCCATTCCCGTCCCGCGAGCAATGATGATGTCGGGGTTGAAGGCACGGACGTCTTCGACGGTCAGCCGGGCTCGCTCGAGCGCGCCGGGCAGCCAATTGGTAAGCAGCACATCGGCACTCGCGAGTAGCTTGCCGAAGAACTCGCGACCTAGTTCGGATTTGAGATCGACCGCAAGGCTGCGTTTGCCCCGGTTGCTCAATTCCAGCATGAAGTCGGCGTCCACCCGGGCAGCTTCGCGGGTGAACCCACCGACGACCAGAGCGCGGCCGGGGTCGCCGAACTCGACACTCTCGACCTTGATCACGTCGGCGCCCCAGTCCGCCAGTGCCGCTCCCGCCGATGGCACATAGGTCCACGACGCCATCTCCACGACGCGGACACCGGTGAGTACCCCTGACATAAGCATCCCTTTCGCAACGCGCACAGCCGACCGCAGACGGTCACCCGGGAACGATTGACACAACGTTACCGTAAGACATACGGTTGTCTCCGAAGACGACGATGTCAAGGCCTAGCGCCCCCGCAGGATTCGATCGAGGAGCCGCGATGACCACATCCCAGGATGCGTTGACGAGTTCGGTGGTCAACGCACGCGCGGCGGCTCGCGCCGAGGCGCGCATGCTGATCGACGGCGAGCTGCGCGAATCGGTCTCGGGCGCTCGGTTCGACAACGTCAGCCCGGCTACCGGCAAGGTACTGGGTGCCACCGCGGCGGCATCCGCGGAGGACATGGTCGCGGCAATCGGTGCTGCCCGGACCGCATTCGACCAGACCGACTGGAAGACGAACCGGAAACTGCGCAAGCGCTGCCTGCTGCAACTCCAGGATGCCCTCGAGCGTGAGCGCGAGGAGCTGCGCGACGAGATCATCGCCGAGGTGGGTGCACCCGTGATGACCACCACCATGGCACAGGTCGACTGGCCGATGGCTGACGCACTGACCTACCCCGCCGGCCTGATCGATGCATTCGCCTGGGAGCGCGAGCTGGGGGCGGGCACCGCCGGTTCACCAGACGATCGGCGGCGGGTGGTCAAGGAAGCGATCGGAGTGGTGGCCGCCATCGCACCGTGGAACTACCCGTTCGAAATCGTCAGCAACAAGCTGGGCCAAGCCCTGGCCACCGGCAATACCGTTGTGCTCAAACCTGATCCGAACGCACCGTGGAGTTCGACCCGGATCGGCAGGCTGATCGCCGAACACACCGACATCCCGGCGGGCGTGGTCAACATCGTCACCACGCCGGACAACGGGGTTGCCGAACTGCTGGTCACCGATCCGCGAGTGGATCTGGTGTCGTTCACCGGCTCCACCGATGTCGGTCGAATGATCGCGCGCAAGGGAGCGGAAACCCTCAAGCGGGTGTTCCTCGAGCTCGGCGGGAAATCCGCGATGGTTCTCCTCGATGACGCCGATCTGGAGGCGGCACTGCCCAGCACTGCACAGGTCTGCTTTCACGCCGGCCAGGGCTGCGCCGTCAACACCAGATTGCTGGTGCCCGCTCGCCTCTACGACTCGGTCGTCGAAAAGGTGACCGAACTGTTCGGATACTTCGCCCCCGGAGACCCCGCCCGGCCGGAAACCCTGCTCGGTCCGGTCATCAACCGCAGGCAACAGGAACGCATCCTCGGCTACATCGACCGCGCTCGAGGCGCGGGCGCCACCATCGTCACCGGTGGGAACGTCCCGACGGACCTCGACCCAGAGCTCGCCGGTGGCAACTATGTTCTTCCGACCCTGGTTGCGGGCGTAGACAATTCGGCAGAAATTGCCCGCAGTGAAGTATTTGGACCGGTGATGGTCATCTTGCCGTACCAGGACGAGGCCGAGGCGCTGGCGATTGCTAATGACAGCGACTACGGGCTGTCCGGCTCGGTATTCTCCGCGTCCACCGATCGGGCGATGGCTTTTGCCAACGGTCTCCGCGTCGGATCGGTCATGGTCAACGGTGCCCTCTTCTACGGAGCTGACTCCCCCTACGGCGGCTA